>JAVEYG010000007.1:0-129128 GCA_034003625.1 Prolixibacteraceae bacterium
AATAAATCTTTTCAGCAAATGAAGCATGTGCAATGATTTTGCCCTGTGCCTGCAAAATACCGGTCAAAAAAACAAAGAACAAAACTGTCAGGGCAACGATCTGCACGAACCGATTCATAGATATACGATAATTTTCCGGCATTATATTAGAATTTATTTTTATGCGGTCCTGTAACAGGCTACAACTTCCGGTTGTAAAAATTGTATAAATCTTACCTGAACTGTATGTCAACAAAAACTCTCCTTCCGTCAATCAACGGTTGACCCTTATCTGGGCCTTCGGTTCTCTTTAATTTGAAATAAAAAGGCTTTTACCTGAAAATTCGGGATCGCAGGTCAGGTTCACTTCCAGTTTACGAAAACCTGCTTCGTCGCCCGGAGTCGGGATATGTGTGGTATGCACTTCACAACCACGCAAATCTTTAAGTTTTTCCAAAGCCATTTGTGCAGCCGGGTTCGACAGGGCGCTTATTGCCAGGACAATCAATGTTTCCTCCACATCAAGGCTCAGCATTTTACCATTCAATATGTCTTTTTTCAGATGTGTTACCGAATCAATGATGCTTTTCGGCAAAAGGTACATATTGTCAGGAAGCCCGGCCAGATGCTTGGTTGCATTCAATATCAGACTGGAAGATGCATGCAGGAGTGGCGAATTTTTGCCCGTGATGATCGTCCCGTCGTGCAATTGAATGGCTGCTCCGCAAAAAACCCCGGCATTACCTTTCCCGCATATCTCCGCATTTTGTGCAGCTTTCCGTGCCGGCGAAACTACTTTACGGTCTTCGGCTTTTGCCCCTACTTTATTCATGATTTCCACAGCCCGGTTCAGTGTATCTTTATCGGCCAGCCCCATCGCATATTCTACTGCACAACGAAAATACCTCCGGATGATTTCATGGTGTGACGCCTCTGAAATAATATCATTGTCGACAATACCGGCGCTCGCCCGGTTGACCCCCATGTCTGTGGGTGACAGGTACATCGATCTGCCCCCTGTGATTTTTTCCAGGATACGTTTCAGCAGATTAAATGCTTCTATATCGCGGTTGTAATTCACCACTTCAGCATTATACGCCTTCAGGTGATGTTCATCAATAAGTACTTCATCTTTTAAGTCAACCGTTGCCGCTTCGTAAGCAATATTCACTTTATGGCCAATTGGCAGGTCCCAGATTGGAAAAGTTTCAAACTTGGCATAGCCGGCCTTCACCCCTCTTTTATATTCATGATACAGGTTACACAGGCAGGTGGCAAGTTTACCGCTCCCCGGCCCGGGGCCTGTGACTATTACAATAGGTTTTGTTGTTTTGATATATTCATTTGCCCCGTAGCCCTGGTCACTCACAATCAAATCGACATCGGTAGGATAACCTTTTGTCGGATGGTGCACATATACCCCGATTCCTCTCATTTCGAGCTTATTTTTAAAAGCCCGGGCAGCCGGTTGTTCCTGATATCGGGTAATGACCACTGCTGTAACCTCAATTCCCCACTCCCTAAAGTCGTCAATTGTTTTCAGTGCATCTACATCATATGTAATCCCGAAATCAGCCCTGATCTTATTTCTTTCAATATCGCCTGCATGAATGCACAGGATCACATCAATCTGATCCTTTAGTAATTGCAAAAGCCGCATTTTTACATTTGGATCGAAACCAGGCAACACCCTGGCAGCATGATAATCATACAAAATTTTACCTCCGAATTCCAGATAAAGTTTATCATTGAACCGGCCCACCCGCTCAAGAATAGCTGATGTTTGCTCTTTCAGATACTTTTCATTATCAAACCCAGGATGATTTATATCTTCCATTTTTTACTTTCAGAATAGAATTGCCAAAATAATAATTGAGAGTTCAATATTAATAAAATTATAAGTTCAGCAAGTTTCAGGAGAAAAGAAAAAATGAACTTCTGCTTCGTAAACGCTAAAAATTGATTACATCCGATGTTCGCCTGAAAATCTCTCCATCGGGATAAAACCATAATTTGATTCATTACATCTAAAATCAGATTATTTGAATTAGTGTGGTGGCTCTGTTTCTTTTTGTGTGGTAAAAGTTCTTTTCCTACTTTTGGCACAATTAATACATTCATGATGGCACGAATAATTTCAATATTTCTACTACTATTATTGTATAGTACCCTTTGGGCACGGGCACAGCGGACCACTGCGCATGAACCATCGGTACCGCCGCTGGTAGTAGTCATCAATATCGAACAAATGAGGGTGGATTATATTCAGCGTTACTGGGACAAGTTTCAGTCGGAAGGGTTCAAACGGCTGTATTCCGAAGGGGCAATCTGCGCGAACACACGTCTTGATTTGCATGTGAAAAAAATATCGACCGGGGCGGCCACCCTGTTTACCGGTGTATATCCGTCGGTACATGGTATTGTGAACGATACCTGGTACGACCGCCTGAAACAGAGGGAAATTCGGTGTGCCGAGGATAGTTATTATATCACTGTGGGGAGCGATTCCAAAGAAGGGGAACGCTCTGCGGCACGGTTGCTCAGCCCTACAGTAGGCGATATGATGAAGCTGAACACCAACAACCGCTCGAAAGTGTTCAGCGTGGCGATGAACGATGTGAGCGCAGTTTTCTCAGCCGGCCATTCAGCCGACGGCGCTTACTGGTTCGACACCCAGACCGGGAACATGATCTCCAGCTCGTATTATGTAGATGTTTTTCCAGATTGGGCGCGCAGTTTCAACGATAAAAAATTTGCAGCCCTTTATACTTCGCGCGACTGGAGCACCCTGCTCCCGGTAACCAATTACACCGAAAGCCGGGAAGACGGTTATGTGCTGGAAAAAGGATATTATGCCCGATGGAACACTTTCCCGTACAGTATGAAAAAACTGCACAACCGCGCCGAGAGCTATAAATTTTTGAAAACGACGCCTTTCGGGAATACCATTGTGAAAGATTTTGCCCTGGCGCTGATAGAGGGCGAAGGGCTCGGAACAGATAAAATCCCGGATTTGCTATGTATTGCTTTCACCTCGATGGATTACGAAAATGCCTCGTTTGGCCCGGCATCCGTCGAAATGCAGGATATTTACCTGCGCCTCGACCAGGAAATTGCACACCTGTTGAATTATCTCGACAAGAAAACAGGGAAAGGGAATTCACTGGTCGTGCTCACATCCACCAACTCGGCAAGTTATCCGGCTGATTATCTGAAAGAAGAGTTTCGCATGCCGGGAGGCGAGGTGTCGCCCGAAAATGTGGTAGCCCTGCTAAAATCGTTCCTGAACATTACTTATGGGCAGGGCGACTGGATTGAACACGAAGCCGATCAGCAGATCTATTTCAACCGCGACCTGATTGAAAAACGGCAACTTCCACTGACTGACATACAGCGCAAAGCTGCCGGATTTATCAACCAGTTTGAAGGGGTGAAAATTGCACTTCCCGCCTCTGTTTTCGAGGAAGGCGACCATGTGAAGAGCCAGTTGGCGGCAATTTCAAATTCGTATAATTTCAAACGTTCGGGTGATATTTTGTACACTTTTGAAGATGGATGGCAACCGGCGTACAAATTTAAACGCACCATTTACAACGATAACTCGCACATCCCGTTAGTATGGCACGGCAGCGCCGTAAAACGCACTAAAATCAGGCAGCAAAATAAGGCCGAAGACATCGTTCCGACCATTCTCGAAATACTGAACATCCCCATTCCCCACCACTGTCAGGGACGGGTATTGGAAGAGGTGCTTTGGTAAATTTTCAGGCTGTGCTTCTTAACAGAAGGAAGGAAAGTGTGTGGCAAGAATTCTTTCCTGTTTATTTCGGCAAACGGTCTGTTTCGACAAAACGATACTTTGTTGTGTGTCATTTATCGCAGGATAATGCAGCGCTATTGGCAATAGGGTATCGTGAAGCGGAACACGGAACCTTGTCCGGGTTGTGACTTTACTTCGATTTTTCCGCCGAGCAATTCAACGTATCCTCTTGAAATTGATAATCCAAGCCCGGTCCCGCCATATATGTCAGAGATGGTGCTGTCGGCCTGCCGGAAACGTTGAAAAATAATTTCCTGCATATCCGGGGAAATTCCTATGCCTGTATCGTCTACATAAAATTCCACTTCGTTACCGGCGGTTAGCTGGTAACCGAAATTCACATGTCCCTGTTGGGTGAATTTGATGGCATTATTTATCAGGTTGGAGAGAATTTGTATGAGTTTGGTCTGATCTGTCCGGATAATTGCGTTCTCATTGTCAAGTCCGCAATTTACCCCGAATAACAGGTTTTTCTGTTTCGCACGTAGTTCAAACTGGGCATGCAGGGTAATCAGTATTTCATTCAGATTGACAATATCTTCGGTGATTTTTTCCTGCTTTGCTTCTAATGTGGCGATGCTGACAATATCGGAAATGATTGAAAGGAGCTGCTTGCTGCTTTTGCTGATGATGTTCGTAAATTCGCTCCGTTTTTCAACCGGCAGGTAAGGATCACTCAATAATTCCGAAAAACCAACGATCGCGTTCATAGGTGTCCTTATTTCATGAGAGATATTGTGAAGGAAGGCCGTTTTTAAGCGGTCGCTTTCTTCGGCTTTTTCTTTTGCCTTCCTCATATTTTCCTCCATTTGCTTGCGTTCGGTAATATCGCGGGCAATTCCGAATAATCCCGACGGATTGCCGTAATCATCAAACATAGGACATTTGATGGTGTGAAGGATATGGATTTGTCCGTCGGAGAACGTGAGGGATTCTTCGAACGTGACCGGGACCCCGCCGTGAATGACTTTCCGGTCAGTTTCACTGATTTGCCTGGCTTCGGTTTCCGGGAGAATAAAAAAATCGTCTTTTCCAGTTACCGCTGACGAACGTTTGCCAAAAGCTTTTTCCGTGGCTTCATTAATAAGCAGGTATCTTCCGTTGATGTCTTTTATGTATATGATGTCGAGCGCATTGTTGATGATTGTCTGCAACAATTTACGGTTGGTTTTGGCTTCTATCTCGGCCTGTTTGAATTTTTTGAGATGCCCTGCAGCTTCCAATGCCCGGCGAACGGCAAAACCTAATCGCTCCAAACGGTCTTTCAGTACGTAATCAGTTGCTCCCTGTTTTAAAAGTTCAACGGCCCTGTCTTCGCCAATGGTCCCCGAAATGCAGATAAACGGTATGGCAGGGCATATATCTTTTGCATATTCCAACGCATGCTGCCCGTTAAAACCGGGCAGGGTAAAATCTGCGAGGATGATGTCGTAATTGTTGCTTTTCAGGCTGGATACATAATCCGGTTCTCTTTCAACAACATCCATCTGTATATCGAACCCTTCATCAATAAGCAGTTCATGCAGAAGTTCTGCATCTTTCTGAACATCTTCAAGAAGCAACGCATAAAGTGGCGTACTCATGATTAATCGTTTTTGTTGTTTAAGGCTGATTGACTTCCGGGGGAATTTCATTGATAATTGCCCAGAATACGCCCAATTGTTTTACGGCCTCGATGAAGCTGCTGAAATTGACAGGTTTTACCACATATGCGTTCACTCCCAGATAGTAACTGTTCAGCAGGTCTTTGTCTTCTCTGGAAGAGGTGAGCATAACAACGGGTATTAATTTAAATTCAGGGGTTCCCCGGATTTCCCGCAATACTTCGATACCGTCTTTCCGGGGCATTTTAATATCGAGGAACAGAACGGAGGGGTTTCCCGGGCTGCGGTTGGCAAATCTACCTTCCATGCGGAGGTATTCCATCACTTCAACTCCGTCTTTTACTACGACCACCCTGTTTGCAAGGTTACTTTCTTCAAGAGCTTCCAGTGTAAGTTCCACATCTTTTGGGTTGTCTTCGGCCAGTAAAATTGTTTTCAATTCGAGCATGCTTAATCCTCCTTATTCTTTTGGTAATGAAAAGTAAAACGTTGCCCCTTTGCCGACCTCTCCTTCGGCCCAGGCACGCCCGTTGTGTTTTTTGACAATTTGCTTTACGTTTGCCAGTCCGATACCGGTTCCTTCAAATTCGTCGTTTGAATGTAAACGCTGGAATACGCCAAAAAGTTTGTGTACATATTCCATGTTGAAGCCGGCCCCGTTATCGCGGATATAAAATATAAATTCCTCTTGATTTTCGTCTGCGCCAATTTCGATAATGGCTGTTTCGCACGGACCTGTGTATTTTATGGCATTCCCGATCAAATTTACCCATACCTGCCGGATCAATGCCTGATCTGCAAACACAACGGGCAGTGTGCCAATGGCCCATTCTATTTTACGCCCCGACATGTCCTGTTCGAGGATCGACAATGCATCCTGCACCTGTTTGTTCATGTCTGTTTTGCCCCGTCTCATTTCTGTTCTTCCGGTTCTTGAAAATTGTAACAGGTTGTCGATCAGTGCCCCCATCTGGCTGGATGATTCGGAGATGGCATTCAGGTAATGTTGTCCTTTTTCGTTCAATTGGTCGCTGTTGCGTTTGAGCAGAAGTTCTACGTAACCGTTGATGTGCCTTAAAGGAGCACGGAGATCATGCGATACAGAATACGAGAATGCTTCCATTTCCTTATTGGCAGCTTCCAGCAGGGCGGTACGTTCTGCTACTTTCTTTTCGAGGATGGCATTTAATTCCCGTATTTCTTCTTCTGCTTTATCCCGCTCTTCTTTTCTTTTCCGCAATGTTTGCAGCAGGTTGTTGAATTGTTGATAAAGGATCCCGACTTCATCGTTCCCCTGGGGTTCTAACCGAATATTGAAATCCTGTTTTTCAGATATGGTTGCAGTCAATTCAGACAAGGTTAAAATAGGCGTCGAAATCAGCCGCTGTATTTTTGAGGCAAGCATGTATGCCAGCGCTACCAGCGCCAGCAGCAGCAATATCATTATCCCAATGAGTTTTTGTTCTTCTTTCTGAAGGGTTTTTGAATTTGCCCGGATACAGATTGTTCCTAATACGTTGTCCTGAAACTTAATAGGTTCAGTGATATGAAAATATCCATTGCGGTATGTCGCTTTCGGTGTGCCGGCCTCTGCCGGGACATTATCCGTACCGGGCGTATCAGGGTAAGTGGCAAAAAGATTCCCGTTTTTGTCGAGTAAATAACCAGCCTCTACCGGTTCTAAATACTTCAACCGCGACAGGGTTTCTGTAGCTTGTTGCCTGTCTTCAAAGGTGAGGGGGACGATACAATAATCCCCGATCAGTGTAGCATCGAGCAACAGGCGCGACAGGACTTCTTTTCGTGAATTCATAATTTCACGGGAAACAATATAAATGAAGCCCACCGAAATAACAGTGACCGAAATGAATAAAACAATAGCGATGATTTTATTCTTTATTGACAGATTATGGATAAACAGGTACTTACTCATCTTTTGTAATTATTGCGGATTCAAGAAGTAAGCTGCTCATTTTAAGCCCTGATTTTTCAAGGGCATTCCGGTTGATCTCGTAACGGATATAATCGTTCACCAAAACCATGTTGATAATTGTACCTCTCCGGCCATACCCGCTATTTTCGCTAATGGTCAGTATCGGTTTTCCGGTTGTGTAAAGAAGTATATCGTCAAGTTTATGGTCCATTTTTCCTGCAATGAAAAGCATCATACAATCTTTAATTTCGCTGACCGATGAGATGTATATGATTTCGGGAACCTTGTTTTTGACTTTTGTTTTTTCGAATATCTCCTCCAGCGCATGGTCGAATTTGTTTTCGCCAATCACTGCAATCTTAAATGTTTCAGAAGGGGCATTGTCTGGTTTTAATCCGGGCCATTCGATAAAGTGCGTAAATTTTTCAAGAAAACCGGCTTTCAGCAAATATTCTCTCGATTGGGCGAACGAATTGTTCCCACAGATCATCCCTGTTGTCAGGAATATCAATGCAAGTAGAATCCGTGTGCTTAGTTGTTTTTTCATCTTTCGCTGATTATATCTTTTTTCCCTTGAAATAAATTTACCAGTTGTAAGTGAGTTTTATGGCGAATGTTTGCTGCGGTTGCCGGTATCTTCCTTCAAAACGGTTTGAAGGATGATAATATGTTGTATTGAAAATGTTATTGGCCTTCATTTGCAAGTCGAATCCTTTTATGTCGACCAGCGACAGGCACGCGTGAAACAGAAGGGCCCCGTCAATTACATTGTCTCCTGTTGTGGGGATAATGAACGGGTTTTTACGTTCCCCCATATAGTTTGCCCGCAGGTTCATCTTTACATTTGAATGGAACGAACAAGTGATGCCGGCATTGGCTGTGTGCTGCGAAATTTCAGCAATGCGGATTTCGTCCTGGTCATCCGAATCGTTGAACGTGTAATTGGCCTGAATGCAAAGGTTTCGGATTGTGTAAGTACTGTACACTTCAAGTCCGGTTGTTGTTATTTTGTTTTTGTTGGTCCACCGATCAACGGTTTCATTGGTTTCTTTTGTCAGTTTGTCGTGAATATGGTTGTTGTATGCAGATGTCCCGAAAAAAAGGTTCCTGGTTGGCTGATAAGAAAGAGATAATTCTAAGGAGTGCATTTTTTCAGGTTGCAGGTCGTTATTTCCTGTCCCGTATGTATAATCCCAGGGTTTTGGTGACCGAAAGGCTTCGTTGTACAATGCTTTTGCCGTATACTTGGCACGGTTGTATACCAATCCGAGGCGCGGGGTGAACACCTGCCCGTAATAATTTGAAAAGTCCTGGCGAATTCCTCCTGTAAAAGAAAGCGATACAGACAATTTATAATAGGCCTGAAAGTATAAACTGAAAAGCTGATTGTTCAGCATGGACGGCCTTGGTGGTTTGGGAGGCTTGGTTTCCTGCGAATTGCTGTACGATATCGAAAAGTTTTCCGATATGTTTTCAAGTTCCCCGATAATACCTCCTGTAAGCATTATCTTCCCGGCAGGGGCATAAATAAACTGGCATTCGGCTCCAACTAACTGGTTGGGGCGATAGTAGCCAACCTGTTGGCCGGATGAAGTTTGATCTGCTTTGATAATATGGTCTATCGTGTTGGGTTTGACGGTGGAGTTACGGTAATACGTTGTGGAATTTAGCCTCCACTTTTCATTTTTACTATACGTGTGTTTTAAATAAGCATTTAGAAAGGTAATGTCCCAAAGGGTGTTTTTGTCTAAGTATCTGTCGCCTGTTGTTTTGAAATTGGTTGTCATCGATGATTGCTTTTCCTGAAAAACAATTCCGGCATTAAACCTTTTTGCTTTCATTTTGGCAGAAAGAGATATGTCATCTTCAAAATTTTCCATATTATTGGTCCAGTTGTAATCTCCGTTATTGCCCTTCAAGTCTGCTTTTCCCGATGTTTTATACATGGCCGATACGGAATAGCCGATATCTTTCGAAGCGAAATATTGTTTCATACCGATGTCGGCCAGCCGGGTTTTAAAATTTCCGGTAAGCACACTGGCGTGCCCTTCGTTTTTTCCTTCCGGTTTCTTTGTAATGATGTTGATGATCCCCGAAACAGCATTGGTCCCGTATAACGCAGATGCCGGCCCGTAAACCACTTCAATCTGATCAATTTCAGAAAGGTTGAATTGCCCGCCCCCGTAAAATCCACCCGAATTCAGTTCGTTAATCTGAATACCATCAATAAGCAGTAAAATAAGATTGTTTTGACTTGGGGCGCCCCGCATGAACACATAATTGTTAAACCCCACGATATTCCGGAATTGTAAGCCGGGCAGGTCCGATAATGCTTCTTCCAGCGTGAAATATCCCCTGTCCTTTATTTGTCGGGCAGTTATGAGATGAACGGTGGCCGATACGTCCTTAATCGGTTGTTCTATTCTTGTGGCGCTAATGACTTTCATGTTCATCAGGTCGGCAAACGACATTTTCAAGATATCTTCGGTTTTTAAAGTGTCGCTTCCCTGTGAAAAGGAAACAAAAGCAGGGACAATAAGAGATGCAATCAATATAGCTAACTTTCCTTTCATTTTCGGATGGTTTTATGGGATTGTTATCAGCATGTTAGCCAATCTGTAAATCTTTTTTCCCGGTTTGAACGGGAAAAGAGGTTTATGATAATAACCTTCTGATAAAAACTGTTATTAAAGATAAGAAATTTTTCCATGATTTTATGAGTAGGCCTATAGATATACTTGTTTTTTTAGAATCAGTCTAAATAGAGCTGTTAATGAACGGGAAACAGAACTTTTGCTGTAAATTCATGTTTATGATACAAACCAAAAATTAGAGCTTAACCTTAAAAATAGAAAACATGAAATTTGAATTGCCCGCTTTGCCTTATGCAAAAGATGCGCTGGAACCATACATCAGTGCACAGACTTTGGAATTTCACCACGGGAAACACCACCAGGCTTATGTAAATAACCTGAACAGCCTGATTGCCGGGACTGAGTTTGAAGAGACCGACCTGGAAACTATCATTAAGAAATCGACAGGGGGTATTTTTAACAATGCAGCCCAGGTTTTTAACCACACTTTTTATTTTGAACAATTCAGCAAGAATGGCTGCAAAGAGCCGAAAGACCAGTTAAAAGCTGCTATTGATGCCGAATTTGGCTCGTTTGGAGCATTTAAAGAAGCCTTTACAAAGGCTGCATCCACTTTGTTTGGTTCCGGTTGGGCATGGTTGGTGGAAGATGCTTCCGGAAAACTGAGCATTGTGCAGACCGGTAATGCCGGTTGCCCCATCACCGATGGACTGGCACCCCTGATGACCTGTGATGTGTGGGAGCATGCTTACTATCTCGACAAACAAAACCTTCGCCCGAAATACCTTGAAGATTTCTGGCAGGTACTTGACTGGAAAGTTATATCTGAAAGATTTTAAGAATTATAACCGTTTTTTTAAAAGAATGAATTATGAGTGTAGAAAAAGTATTTGCAGCAATGAGCGCTGCCGGAAAACCATTGAAAGCCGGTGAGATTGCCGAAGCCACAGGGTTAGACAAAAAGGAAGTCGAAAAAGCAATGAATGTCCTGAAAAAAGAGGGGAAAATTGTTTCCCCGGTACGTTGTGCATGGGAAGTGAAAAAGTAAAATGTATTCTTTTGTGGAAAAAAATGAATGGGCAGCGTCATCGCTGCCCATTCATTTTTGTGAATAAATTTTTAAACAAAACAATGTTATCCCTTCTTCCAAAGTTTTTCCATTTCTTCCAAAGTTTTGCCTTTGGTCTCGGGCACCATCCGCCATACAAAAATTGCTGAAAGTACGCTCATCGCGCCATAGAAACAATAGGTCATCCCGCTGCTGAATTCCATCATGGCCGGGTAGGTCGACGAAATGAAATAATTGGCGGCCCATTGTGCGGCAACGGCAATGGCAACTGCCTTCCCCCGTATTTTATTCGGAAATATTTCTGAAATCAGCACCCAGCAGATAGGGCCCCACGACATCATAAACGAGGCGGTGTAAATAATAATAAATACCAGCGTGCTGATGCCGATAATCTTCATAAAAGTAAGCGTTCCGATGGCAAACATCCCGAATGCCATCCCGATAGAACCGACAATGAGCAAGGGTTTGCGGCCCCATTTGTCAACGGTGACAATGGCCACCACGGTGAAAATCACATTTACCAGTCCCATCACGACGGTTTGCAACATTGAGGCATCTTTTTCGGCGCCCATGCTTTCAAAAATACGGGGCGCATAATACAAGGCCACATTGATGCCTACAAACTGCTGAAACACCGATAATAAGATACCGATGATGATCACTACGGCGCCATACGAGAAAATTTTTGCCGACGATTTTTCCACCGTTTGTTTAATGTCCTGAAGAATTTGTTTTGCTGTTTCCGCCCCGTTAATGCGGGTGAGTATGCTCAATGCTTTGTCGTCCTGGTGATTGAGCGCCAAATAACGCGGTGTCTCCGGAACGAGAAAGAGCAACACGCCAAACAGTCCGGCAGGGATGGCTTCCGAAACAAACATGTAGCGCCAGCCAATAGCGTTGATCCATTCCAACGTTTGTCCGTTGGCAATGCCCCAATTTACAAAATAAACCACCAACATCCCGAAAATAATCGCAAACTGGTTGATCGAGACCAACCGCCCGCGGATATGGGCAGGTGCTATTTCGCCGATGTACATCGGGCAGATGGCCGAGGCCAGCCCCACGCCGATCCCGCCAATGACGCGGTAGAAATTAAACATGTACAGCAAGCCCATGGTGGGTTCCCCTTTGGTGAAAAAGAGAAATTCGGGGTAGCCCGAACCCAGCGCCGATAAAAAGAAGAGCACGGCAGCCAGCATCAGCGATTTTTTACGTCCCAGCCGGGAGGCCAGCAATCCGGAAACTGCCCCTCCGATGATGCAGCCGATCAGGGCGCTGGAGATGGTGGCCCCGTGCGCCCACGAGCTAAGCCCCAACCCGTGGATCAGATAAGCCTGAATTGACTTTTCCGCTCCCGAAATAACGGCGGTGTCGTAGCCGAACAGAAGTCCGCCCAGCGTGGCGACCAGCGTTATACCGAATATGTATAAGGTGTTTTTGTGCATCATGTTTTAGATATAACAGTTGATCAGTTGTTCCAGCATTTCCTGTTTTCCGCTGATTTGTCTGGGTTCCCCGACTTGTTTGGCAATAGCATACAGGTCTTCTATTTTCAGTTTACCGGCGTCAAATTCGGCGCCTTTCCCGTGGTCGAACGAAGCATAACGTTCTTTCCTCAGTTTCAGGTAGTCCGATTCGTTCAGGATACGGTCGGCGATAACCAGCGAACGGGCAAAAGTGTCCATTCCCGAAACATGGGCAATGAAAATATCTTCCAGATCGGTTGAATTACGGCGGGTTTTCGCATCGAAATTAATCCCGCCATGGGTGAACCCTCCGGCCTGAATAATTTCCAGCATTGCTTCCGTTACTTCGTAAATATTGGTCGGGAATTCGTCGGTGTCCCAGCCGTTTTGGTAATCGCCTTTGTTGGCGTCAATCGAACCCAGCATTCCGGCATCGGCAGCCATGCGCAGTTCGTGTGCAAAGGTATGTCCGGCCAATGTGGCGTGGTTTACTTCCACGTTGATCTTGAAATCGTTTGAAAGCTCGTTTTTCGCCAGAAAGCCCATCACGGTCTGTACATCGAAATCGTATTGGTGTTTGGTGGGTTCCATGGGTTTCGGTTCAATAAAATAAGTGCCTTTGAAGCCTTGTTTGCGCCCGTATTCGCTGGCCATGCGGAGGAATTGCCCCAGGTGTGCCAGTTCCTTTTTTGTGTTGGTGTTGTGCAGGCTCATGTAACCTTCGCGCCCGCCCCAGAAAACGTAGCCGGTACCGCCCAGCGCGATGGTGGCATCAATGGCATTTTTTACTTGTACCGCAGCATTGGCCACCACATTGAAATCGGGATTGGTGGATGCGCCGTTCATGTAACGCGGGTTCGAGAACACGTTGGCCGTTCCCCAAAGCAGTTTAACGCCCGAAGCATCTTGTTTGGCTTTGGCAAAATCCACCATTTTTTCGAGCCGTTTTTCAATTTCAAAAACCGATCCGTCGCCCACCACGTCAGTGTCGTGGAAACAATAAAATGGGGCGCCTATTTTAGTAATGAACTCGAAAGCGGCGTCCATGCGTTCTTTGGCGGCATCCATCGGATCGGAAGCCCCGTCCCACGGGAAAATCTGGGTGCCAGGCCCAAACGGGTCGCCCCCTGTTCCGCAGAAGGTATGCCAGTAAGCCACTGCAAAACGCAGGTATTCTTTCATGGTTTTTCCGCCAATCATTTTGTTTTCGTCGTACCATTTAAATGCAAGCGGGTTTTTCGATTCCGGTCCTTCATACTTTACTTTTTCGATCCCCGGAAAATACTCTTTGTTACCTTTCAAAACTGTCATAATCTTATTTTATTTGAAGCCCTTCCAAGCTCCCCAAAGGGGAGGCCCAAAAGAGCGTTGTTAATTACTATTTATTTTCTACTCCCTTTTGGACTACGTTATACACAAATTTTGATTTAAGAAATGCAAGAAAATAAGAAATGAGCAATAAGAAATAACGAATGAGAAAGTGTTCAGAAAATCAAAAAGCGGATGAATATTTTTTGATTCCGTATTCGTTATTCGATATTTCTTATTTAAACCGTTCATAATTTTTTCTAATTTGTATTTTCAACAAAATATGAATAAAAATTAGCCCTTTGGGGAGGCCGGGCGGGGCTGTTATCTTTCCATCTCTTCTTTCCATTTCAGATAGGCCGCTTCGTATTCCGCTTTTTTCTTTTCATCAGGTACAACTGTTTCCAGTTTTTCCAGATTGGTAAAGGCGTCTTTTTCCGAAGAATAATAGCTTGAACCGATACCCGCGCCGCGTGCTGCGCCAATCGATCCGTCGGTATTGTACAATTCGATGGTGGCGCCGGTCGCACCTGCCAGCGTTTCGCGGAAGATTGGGCTGAGAAACATATTGGCTTTCCCGGCACGGATTACTTTCGCGTTGATGCCCATGTTTTGCATAATGTCGATCCCGTATTTGAACGAGAATACAATGCCTTCCTGCGCAGCCCTGAACAAATGCGCGTCGGTATGAATGTTGAAATTGAGCCCTGAAATGTGCGCGCCCATATTTTTATTCTGAAGGACACGCTCAGCGCCATTTCCAAACGGAAGCACAAGTAAGCCTTCGGAACCAACCGGGGCCTCTGCTGCTTTGGTGTTCATCTCTTCATACGAATAAGAAGAACTTCCGGCGTATTTGTGTAGCCACGAATTCAGGATGCCGGTGCCATTGATGCAAAGCAGGACGCCCAGACGGGCAGCCTCCGCTGAATGGTTGACATGGACAAAGGTGTTCACCCGCGAATACGGGTCGTATTTTACATCGCCGCTCACCCCGTACACCACGCCCGATGTTCCGGCAGTAGTGGCAATCTCGCCGGGGTTCAGCACGTTTAGCGAAAGGGCGTTGTTGGGCTGGTCGCCTGCCCTGTAACTGATTTTTATGCCCGGAACCAGCCCTAACTCATTCGCAGCTTGCTTGCTTAATTCGCCCTGAACGGAAAAAGTCGGGACAATTTCCGGGATTAAATTACTGTCGAATCCGTAATAATCGAGTAGGAGAGAGGCTGTCTCGTTTTTCTGGAAATCCCACAAGGTGCCTTCGGAAAGGCCACTGGCCGTGGTTTTTATTTCGCCGGCGAGCTTCATGGCAATGTAATCGCCGGGCAGCATGATTTTATCGATTTTACGGTACAATTCCGGTTCGTTGTCTTTCACCCATTTCAGCTTCGAGGCAGTGAAATTTCCGGGTGAATTGAGCAAGGCCGAAAGACATTTTTCGGCTCCTATTTCCTGAAAAGCTTTATCGCCGATAACTGCGGCCCGGCTGTCGCACCAGATAATGGACGGGCGCAATACCTGCTGGTTTTTATCGACTGCTACCAAACCGTGCATCTGGTACGAAATGCCGATGGAATCAATATCACCGGCTGCAATTTTTGCGGTTTTCATTACTTCTGCCAGCGCCAGTTTCAGGTTTTCCCACCACATATCGGGGCGCTGTTCTGCCCATCCCGGCTGAAGGGCTGTTATTTTCATTTCGTTTTTCGGGAAAAAGGAACTGGCTACGCATTTGCCAGTTTCCCCGTCAATCAGCGAGGCTTTTACAGACGAACTGCCAATGTCGAATCCGAGTAAGTGCATTTTATCACGTTTAAAGTTAAACAGACAGAAGTTGGAAAGTCTCAGTTTACAGCAGCCTTTCGATGTGTATTCCCAAATTTCCCTCTTTGGGAGGGGGTAGGGGAGGCTTCCCGTTCTGTTCTGGTATGTTACACAAAAATAGAGTAGTTTTGAGCAGAAGCAAGTTTACAAACGATGTTATAAAGCAGTTTTAAAGCGAGCTTCTGATCTTGAGCCGGGTAGATACGCAGAAATTCATTTTTTCGCCGGTTGAAACAAATTCGGCCGCTTTTTGTCCCATCCGTTCAAAGTCGGTAGAAAGCACGGTAATGCCGTTTTTTACATATTTTTTCATGGGTGTTTCGTTGTACGAAATAATCCCTACATCAACGCCGGGAACCAGCCCTTTTTGTTCGCATTGGTCGAGGATCTTGGCCAACGTGCGGTCGCTGACCAACAGGTACAGTTCCCCTTTTTGAATATCCAATTTTTTGAATTCTTTCAGAACAGAATGATTTATGGAAAAATCGCTGACGAACTTCAGGAAATAGTCAATCGAAACCGGTGGGTGATAGGTAAATTCGGGATAGAGATAAATGAATTTTTCATATTTCCTGATCAAACCTATGTTTTCGGAAAGGCAATCGTAAACCGGCTGGCCAAAATCCTGGTAAACTTTCGATTGTTCGTTGTCGGAATTAACAATCCAGTCGATGATCAGCAGTTTTTGTGCAGGGATGAGCGAGGTGATTTCTTTTACCCGGGGGTGGTCGAAATTCATGATGATGTATTTGGTGTATTTCCCGATACTTTCTTTCACAATCTTTTCAAATACATCGATGTTGTAATGATGAAAATGAAGATCGACGGCTACATTTTCAGGAAGATTGTCGCGGAAAGAATGGTACAATACTTCTTTGTAGGCTTTAAAAGTGTCGAGAAATAAAAACACTTTCACAGTGGCCTGCGAGATAAAATAGCCCCGGTTGGGCACCGATTCGATGATGCCTCGTTTTTTTAACTCGGCATATGCTTTAAAAACGGTGTCGCGGGAAAGCGAGTTTTCGTTGCACACCTGGTTCACCGACGGCAAAATATCGCCTGCCCGTAAGACATTCCGGCTGATCGCATCGTTTACACAATCAATTAATTGCTGAAATTTCAGGATGGTTGACGCAGGATTGATCGTAAATCTGAAATCGGTCATGGGTTACTTCTTTATTTGTGGTCTGTTCTGTTATGCAAACATACAACTTTTTTCTTTTTAGGTGAAGAAGAGGAAAGAATACAAGATAAACCGGCAAGTTGAGTTGTTTTTCTTTTTTCTTCCTTAATTTTGAAATATGAAGACACTGATAAAAAATGCCATAGTTATTAATGAAGGGACCAGTCGGCAAGGAAGTGTGCTGATTGAAGGCGCATTCATCCAACAAATTTATACCGGGCAGGTTGATTGGACAACCGTTGAAGCCGACCGTGTAATTGATGCAACGGGGAAATATCTTATTCCCGGAGTGATTGACGACCAGGTGCATTTTCGCGAACCGGGACTGACGCACAAAGGTGAAATAGCTACCGAGTCGCGGGCTGCGGTAGCCGGGGGCGTTACTTCGTACATGGAAATGCCCAATACCAATCCGCAAACCGTGACACAGGAACTGTTGGAGCAGAAATACCAACGGGCAGCGCAGGTTTCGCCGGCCAATTATTCGTTTTACATGGGCGCTACCAACGATAATCTGGATGAAGTGCTGAAAACCGATCCTTCCAAAGTATGCGGGATAAAAGTATTCATGGGATCGTCAACCGGGAATATGCTGGTTGACGATGAACAGATTCTTTCTGAACTATTTAAAAATGCACCGGCGCTGGTTGCTACCCATTGCGAGGATGAAGCTATGATTCAGAAAAATATAGAAATTGCACAGGGGCGTTACGGCGAGAATGTCCCGGTTTCGCGCCATGCCTACATACGCAGTGCGGAGGCCTGCTTCCGATCATCGTCAAAAGCGGTGGAGCTGGCGGCTAAATTTGGTACCCGTTTGCATGTTTTACATCTTTCAACGGCTCAGGAAATGAGGCTTTTCAACTTCGCACCGGTAAAAGAAAAACTCATTTCGGCGGAAGTTTGTGTGCATCATTTGTGGTTCGACGAACGGGATTATATCACGCATGGCAACCGTATCAAGTGGAACCCCTCGGTGAAGACGGCAAAAGACAAGGAAGCGCTTTGGGAGGCTTTGTTGTCGGATAAAATCGATGTAGTTGCTACCGACCATGCGCCGCATACGCTGGACGAAAAATCGAATACGTATTTCAAAGCGCCGTCGGGTGGCCCGTTGGTGCAGCATTCGCTGGCAGCTATGTTGGAGATGAGCCGTAAAGGGTACATTTCGCCGGAAAAGGTGGTCCAGAAAATGTGCCATGCCCCGGCTGACCTGTTCCGTATCGACCGGCGGGGCTATATCCGCGAAGGTTATTATGCTGACCTGGTTTTGGTCGATCCCAACCAGAATTGGGTGGTTTCGCCTGAAAATATTCTGTACAAATCCGGCTGGTCGCCTTTCGAGGGGACGGAGTTCAGTCATCGGGTAAGCCATACGTTTGTAAACGGGAAACTGGTTTTTTGTGATGGGAAAGTTTCGGGAGCACTCATTCCGGGACAACGGCTGCAATTTCAGGTTTAAACGGGATTTAGGGATTGATCTGTTACAAAAAGAAAGTTGTAGCCCATGCATTAAGCGAGAAAAACCGGATCATCCGGATACTTGAAGACACGAACATCAAACTGAGCAGTGTGTTGACCAATATCGACCGACGGACCTTACAATTTTGCCGGTCGGAATATCACAAATACCAATACAAATTACACAAATAGCAATGGGCGTTACAGGAATTACATTTTCTATTACAATGTAAACTATATAATTTACAATAAGTACATTCAGCGATAAAATTATACCAATTCATATCACAAACAATACAACCGGTAATATTAAAATATCCAATGATATTTCACTATTACCGATTTGTATTACAAAATATACGAATGTTATTTTACAAAACAGGAAGGGAATTACAACGTTGAGCTACCTCCTGACAAATTTCAGGGAGCTGATTTGTTTATACTGCGGGCTTGTTGCATCAAATACCGACTTAATGTAGTTTTTTACTGAAGTGGCTACATCAATCATGCCGGTCGTTTCCTTGTACAAGAGTTCATTGCGGGTAATGCGGAGGCTGCTTACAGATATTTCGGCATTAATAACAGCCTGGTTCTTCGCAGTAAGGTCCTGATGATAAGCAGTCAATGCGGTAACAGTTAAATCGGGTTCATTCGGGGTGTATTCCCGAATGGATTTCAGCAGTTCAATCAGTTTATCGAAATTTTCAATGCGGTTGGTGAAACTCATCTGGGATGCTGATATTTCTACAACTTCTTTCCCTTCGGCGCTGGCGGCCTGTTTTTCTTCTTCGGTCATTTTCGGGGCGGCGCGACGTCCCTGTAACTTACGGATAATTGCGACAACCTGAGCATCGGCTTGCGGGGAACTTGCCGATGACCTTACTGCATTGGCAATACGGGTTGCCAGCTTACTAAACGGTTCAAATGCTATCTCTCTTTCGGAAAGCGCTTTTGACAGGCTGGCCTGTACCGTGTGAATAGAGGTCAGACACTGTTTTCCCTGGGATAAAAGGGTATTCAACGCTTCCAATGAGAGGGCAGGGTTTCCCGGATTATAGGCACGGCCATACGAAGTGCAATTCAGTACTAATTGTTCGAAGTTGGCCACATTCTTTGCATGACCGGTTTCAGAATTGATATTCATAACATTTGAGGTTTTTTAGTGAAATAATTAAAATGTTTTTTTTACTCAAATGCAATTTCTGATAATATTTTCAAAAATCAAATAGCTTTTAAAGATTTTTTTAAGGAATAATCAAAAAAATACAGCAAAGAAGAGATGTTCCTGACCATCGAGTTATAGCAGGAGAGTGGATTAAGCCAATAGAAATTTTGTATTCGGGAAGACTGTCTGTAAAAACTTTTGGCTATTGGCTGAAAAAATACAGGGAAGAGCAGGCAGGTGTGAACCCTGTTTTGGGAAATAGGGATGCCTTCATTGCGATGCATGTATCTGAATATGTCAGGCTATCCGATAGGGGAAACCGGACAAATAGAAATTAGTTACCCCGCTGGGACAACCTGATGAACTACCTGTATGACAGTTTTTGAAAACCGACAACAACTTTGTCGAAAATGCCATCCGCCCAATTGCGTCAGGACGGAAGAACTACCTGTTTACAGAGTCTGCCCGCGAAGCTGAACGGGCGGCCATGTTCTATTCCTTCTTTGGTATCTGCAAAAAAAATGGAAACCCATACCAGTGACTCAAAAAAGTACTGGAAGTTA
The DNA here is from genome assembly GCA_034003625.1 of Prolixibacteraceae bacterium. Classification (GTDB taxonomy): domain Bacteria; phylum Bacteroidota; class Bacteroidia; order Bacteroidales; family Prolixibacteraceae; genus GWE2-42-39. Next base: position 19,970 of record JAVEYG010000007.1, read on the forward strand.
TCCCTGAATACAAGGTCAGCAAACTCCACAAACTATTGCCTCAAAACTTAAAGCTGTAAAGGCCCAATCTGAACAAAGAAACAGATTAAGCAAAACTTTCCTATGACCTGCTTGGTAGAAGGGATACGAAATATCTGCCTTCTTCCGTTTGCATTCCATGTCAAAAACTGTCTGGTAAAACAGTAGTTTACCATATGCTATCGGTTTTATCTCCTTGAAAAACCGGATTTCCGACTGGCGGTCGGGAAACCCCTTCTATAAAACCCGTTTCCGCAATTTCTCCAGTGCAACCTTGCAGCGGCCAATTGCAAACTCCATTTGTTCAGTAACATTTTCTGATGCATCTTTCATTCCTGACAGCTCTTTGCCCAGATCAAGAATGATTTTTAAATAGTCAATCCTTAAAAAGTCAAGAATATATCAATAACAGATTATTCATAATAATGCCAAGCTCCATTTTAGAGCATCAAACCTGGTTCGAATGGTTGTGAGCAGGTATTGAGAAACCCATTCGGCCAAAAAATTGGGCACAAGTTTAACTTTCCGCAACCACCGGCGGAAGTTAAAAGCTGATGCAGCCATCAGGGCATTAATTTCATCCCCAACAAATCTTTTCAGGTAGTTTCGTGCCATTCGGTGATCCTGCTTGGTGTGGCCAAAGATTGGTTCGATGGCCGCCCTTCGTCGGAACCGTATCCGTGCCTGTTGTTTCCGGTACACCGAATCTTTTGATTTTGGCGGGCTTGGAGTTTGGATGATGGTTCCATCGACTACTTTCCGGCCACGATACCCACGGTCAACCGTTGCTTCTTTGGCCCTTATCCCTGTAATTTGCTGGTGAAACTCAAGGGTCTGCTTCAATGTATCTCCATCATACGGGTTGCCTTTGAAAGTAACCACCGAAACAATAACGTTAGTGGTTTTGGTAATGGCAAATGACACTTTGGAGCCAAACTCATACTTCTTGTGGTCTTTGCCTTTGGCAATGCAACTTACCTCAGGTTCGTGCAGACTGTAAATCTTGTTCTTGCTTTGCCTTGTTTGGGACAGAACTTTGCGGAACATATCCAGTTCTACCCGCCATACCGATTGCTCCGGAAGTTTACGCTCCAATTCGCGCACCAGCCTTCCGGCAATGGTCTTGATCTTCCGGCCTGAAGCCAAGGCTTTTTTCTTATTCTTTGGATGATCTTTGAACCGCTGGTTTAGCATGTGCTGTTTTACGGTACGCTTATAGCTTTGCCTTAATGGAATGCCCTGTTTTTCTGCCATCTTCAGGCACTTGGCAATAATGCGAACAGCCAGTTTCAGATCGGTTGGAAACGTGATATTCTTTTCCTGAACAGTGGTGTCTATTGAAACACATTTTTGCTGTGCATCTTTGCCTTGCAGCCCGACCGATAAACGGAAAATCTTTTCAATGCCTTCTTTGCCAACCCGGTGGCGAAAATGGACCAGGTCGCTCGGGTCACAGGGCATCGACCATTGAAAGTGGGTTTCTCCGCTAAAATACTGGAAGTACGGGTTTTCTACCCACCGGTCAACGACCGACTCATCGCTCAGGTTGTACAACTGTTTTAAAATCAACAGCGAAACCATCAATCGAACCGGTTTGGCCGGACGACCAAAATCAATGTAATACTCCTGAAAATCACCTTCAACGGATTTCCAGTCAATTTTCCCAGTCAACTGATAAAGTGGGTTCCTGGGATTAAGCTGTTCTTTCAAGGTTTGAAACAAAAAACTCATTTGTCCGGATTGCTTGTTTGTGCCGATCATATTTCTGCAAGGTTTTTTACTAAATTGCGAAAAATCCTGCAATTAACACCATAATAATCAAGTGCGAAATCAATAAAATAGTATTAAGAATCAATGCCTTCGCTCATTTTTAAGGGATGATTATTTACCATTTTTTTCCACGTTGAACACCTCATCAGCAAAATCCATGTAAAAATTCCAATCAGTTAGGGTCAGATTGTGAATGCCGCTCCGTATGTGGTAGGCCACCTTTTGGCTGTGAACCGGCGTGTTGAGCGGAGGCATCGCTTTAGGCAAATTAGTGGCCGGATCGTATAACCGGAAAACCGGTAGCGAGTTGTACAAGGCCAGGTGCTGCCCTTTTGGATCGCCCCATAAATCGTCGCTCGCGCTGGCAATATAAAGTGCGCGGGGAGCGATCAGTGCCATCAGTTCGTGCATATCGACTGGCATCGCATCTTCGTTGTTGCTGTAGGTTTTGTAATTTGCGCAGAACCAGTGTGGGTAAGCCTTGTTAATCCGGTCAACTGTTTCACCGTAACGCCGGCGGGCCAGCGAGGAACCCCCACAACCGGCTTCGTTACAGCAAACCAGTGAAAAACGCGTATCAGTTGCTCCGGCCCATAAAGCTGCTTTTGCTCCGCGCGAATGACCCATTACGGCAACTTTCGATGCGTCAATATCTTTGTCAGTGACCAGATAATCCATGCAACGGCTCGCGCCCCAAGCCCAAGCAGCAATGGTTCCCCACGATTCGGCGTTTCGTTTGTTATCCAGAATTCCGTGAATGCCGTTTTGAAAATTATCAAAGTTGTCCAGATCGACATCGCCGTTGAAAAATGCAGCAACCGCATAACCGCGCGCAACCACATCTTCGGCTGGCCAGAATTCGCTTTTCTTCTCGCGCGTAAAATCGATGTTTTCAGTAGCCGGACGATTGCAAATCAGTAGAAATGCTGGAATCGGTTTTGTAACGCGATTCGGAATAAAAAGCCCCAGATGAATAATGAGTGATTTCGATTTTGCTGAAACCATAATATCCACCAGTTTCAGGGTGGCCGCCCCATCCATGGCATTCGGGTCTTCTTTTACAATGGTAATCGTTTTTTTGTAAGGCGTGTCTGGTATCCGTCCGTAAACCTGCGTGGTAAAAAGTTCCAGAAGTTCAGGGCGCCTCACATTTTGCCACTCTTTTTTCGTAATGATTTTTTCGCCATTTTGTGTGGACAACACATCTGGTAAGGTATAGGCGGGTACTTTGCTTTCGTCGTAGTTAAATTCCGTCTGATTTTTGCTCAATTCTTCGACCCGTTCCGGAGTGGCTTTCCAGCTTTGGTTTTGCTGAGCGAAAATCAGACTTCCGCAAAAAAAGAGAAGTAGGCTAGTAAAAAGCTTTTTAAGGATCGGATTTTTCTGTAGTGAAAGTTGGGGCGATTTATTTTTCATGGTAGACAGGATTTAGTGGTTGGCCAAAGATATAATGGAATTGTTTAGAGCGAACAATATTATTTACGCAGCAAAGCGGTTGCACACCAGAGTAATGGAGCCTGCCCATGAAAATCGCCCACAATCCGGGGTCTATTGACATAATGTTCACGATCATTGCGTGCTCCCGTTCCAGAACAAATTTCAGTTAGAAGATAATCTTCATTAATATAAGTGATCAATTCAAGCCATGCTTTTCGGGCAGAAGCCCCATATTGTTTTTTATCAAGCCAACCATTTTTTACTCCGACAATCATGGCGTAAGTAAACATAGCCGTACTTGAAGTCTCTTTCCATAGAGCCGGATCGTCGATTATTTGTCTCCACATTCCATCTTCCGCTTGGTATTTTAATAAAGCAGCCATCATTTTATGATAACCCGTCATTATTCTTGCCCAATTCGGATTGGATTTTGGCAAAACGCGAAGTAACTCAGCCATTCCAACAGCCATCCAGCCATTACCACGCCCCCAACTGTACTGGGCAATAGGTGTGTGATAAAATAGTCCATTTTTCAATTGAAGTTCGTCTAAGTACATAACCATTTCCTTGGCAGCTCTATTGATATATTTAGTATCTAAGGTTGCCCGATATGCTTGTGACTGAAGGGCTGTTATCATGAACATATCGTCAATCCAGAGTCTGGTTTGCCAGGAAAAATCTTGCCTTGCCCATTCCTTCTGTTTTGGATTGCTGTCTTCAGGTAGTTTCCATTGAGAATCAGCATATAATAATCCCAAATCAAGATAGTTATTGTTTTTTGTTTTAAGGAATAACTCTAGAGGAACCGAACCGAATATATTATTATCTAAATGATCAGGTTTAGGCAAGAGGTCTTTTTTTTCTTTCAGCAAAATAATGAATCGATATTCCAATTGTCTGAATAAATCATCATTCTTTGTAACTCGGGCAAACCATAATCCCCCCAGCCAAGTGCAAACCTCGGGATAATTAATATATTTAGGAGGAGCTGTATAATCAACTCCAGGAGTCGTCCCAGAGGCGCGTGTATGAGGTGTTGCCAGAAATTTTTCAGAAATTCGTATTCCTATTTCTTCAGGCGTTTTACCTTTAGACCAATGTTTAAGATCATACTCTTTGGTTTTATTTTGACCATTAACAAAAAAAACCATAAGTAGATATATAATTACAATAATTTTTCCTTTCATTTTATTGAGTCCTTAATTCATTTATAAAAATTTGTTGAAACTTTTGGTAGATAAAGAGATTGGAGGTCATCATATAAAAAATGAACCGGTTTCAATCTTGAGTCAATCGATGAAGAGTAAATTTTAAGATAATTATCTTCTTCGGTCACAACTAAAGCATTTCCCCATCGGCTGTCTGATAATACATTTAATACTCTACCGAAAGAACAAGCATAAAGAAGTTCTCCGTTGAGTGGATCCACAATCCCATTAGAACCTATCAATAGTCCTCTTCCATTAATCCCCCAGGGAACTGTATCCCATCCTGCCGAGCCGCTCCAGGTAGAAACTAAATTTAAATCTTTGTCAAACAAATAGCGAATCTGATCTTCCCTCCAAGTAGTTACAGTCAACAGTTCAAGACCTTCTTTTTCAGGTAGAAAATCCGCAATTGTTATTGCCTGAATGTGGCCTCCCTCAAATCGTTTAAGTATTTCACCATTAGATGGATCTAGTTTAAGCAATCCCATCTCCCCTGCGGCTAAATAAAAATACTTAGGTTCTTTGTCGGGATTAAGCGACACATACGCAATATTATCTACATGGTCCTCTAACGGCAGTTTCCATATTACAGAACCATCCGCTTTCAGTAGCGTATGACAAGCCAGAATTTCATCAACACCATCATTATTAATATCTACTGGCAGCGGAAAGTGTCCAGTACCTAACGCTTTGTGCCAGAGTTGATTTAAATTATTATCATATAACCATATGTTCGTATATCTGTCCTTAATATAAAAACCGAGGGGTTTATCCAAGGCATTTTTAACAGGACAAATAGCATCTCCAAGTAACTTTTGATAAGGATAGTTACGGCTATCAAAATATGGATTTTGATTTGGAGTGGATACTGTCTTCAATAATTCTCCTGTTTTTCCATCCCTTACCTGAATCTGAAAATCAATTGCTGCTACTATTTCGTTTTTACCATTGCCATTAATGTCAAATACCTGTATAACAAAATCGCCGCTTTCGGTAGTTGGATATTTTATGTCATCAATTTTCCACAATTCTGTTCCATCGAACTCTATGCATCTGTAAGAAAACTTATCACCTTGTTGTTCCGAGATAATTATTTCCCTTTCCCCGTCCGAATCAGGATCAAGAAAATAGAATTCACGTCTAACATTTTCACCCGGCAAGGGAAGCTCATAAACTAATTCAGGTTTCGCAAATTCAGGAGTTTTGATTGCTTCAGAAATAGACATTTTGCCAGCAACTGTAACCGGTCCAAATTCAACGGGTTCATCTGCAATAAGAGCAACTTTTCCTTGATTTCTGTATGAATCTTCAATTTTTATTATTACTGAATCATTTATAGAGCATATTATTTTATTTTCATCAACTTCAGCTTTGATGTTGTAAGTTTGGCCAGTTAATAATTTATAGTTTACAGTCTGCAGTTCATCCCAAGCCAAACGGGCAGCAGTTGCTTCTTGATCCATTTTACGGAGTACAAGTTTAACTACTCCGCTTTCTGCATCGAGAATAAATGCATAATATTCCCTCGAATTGAGATACCTGAATGCGATACCGGCAATTGATTGTTTTTCAAAATTAATAGTTGTTGAAACAGTGTAGTCACACCAATTCAAATCTCCCATAGATAAAGTCAACCAGGGGACTCGATAATCCCTAACGATAGCATATGGTCTCTGTCCATTATAAACTTTGTCAATCAAATTTTTTCTTCTCAAAACTTCTTTATTTCTGCTGCCAACAACTTTGACACCATTATCCGCTAGAATCCAGTTAGTCTTAACTCCAGCATAAGCAGATAAGCTTAATTCCTCTCGAACATCGGCAAATACTAGGCGAATTGATGAGTCTCCAACAAACTCTGAACTGATCGGTGAAAAGCTTTGCTTATAACTGAATGTTTTTTTATTACATGGACTGCAAGAAATTAGAAGTACATGTATAAGCAAAGCATTGATAAAATATCTAATCATAATCTTAAAATAAAATATTGTAAAATTAAAATGGGAGGGTATTGTTTAAAAAACTGAAGGGTGCCAGGAGAAAAAACTGGCTGTTCCCTTCAGAGGGCAGGGTAAAAACAGCCAGTTTTCTCAAATGTGTCAAAGTAGAACTAAGTTTACCTCCCATAACTTTAATACTATCTACTTATAAGCGATTTGGAACCAGCGTCGCCTGCTGAGTTCCGGAAAGCCTGTTCTCATCTCTTATTAAGTTCCCAAAAGCATTATTTGAGATTCAATATCCTGGGTTTTGTTCCAGAATAGCTTCTGTGTTTTTGGTTATTTCACTAAAAGGTATGGCCCATAAATTCTGATGGCTTTTTATTGACCTTCCTGCAACCGGATTTATCCTTTTTGTCCTGTCAACCATTTTACCAAGCCTGGCCAAAGTAACAAGCCTCAGTTCTTCGAAAGCAAGCTCACGCATACGCTCATCCAGAATATATTCAATATCAACTTTGTCGGGAGTTACATCAGGGGCATTTGCCCTTCTCCGTACTACATTAATGTCTTCGGCTGCTTTGGTCGCATCCCCCTTCCCCAAATATGCCTCAGCCCTTAACAGGTACGTTTCTGCAAGCCTTATTTGATAGTGCTTACGCCATGTTCTTCTTGCAGAGGTTCTTAGTGATCCCGGAATCGTCTGATTCTGGTCCCATAATTCTTTGGGGTCCATACCGGGTGTCACTGTCTTTGTTAATGTGGGATAAAAGAATTGTGATGTATCGTTCGCCAGAGCTTTTATTAACGGAAGGTTATCAGCTATCACCCACTTCCCATTGTATTGGCTTGAAGGATTAAGCACTTTATAATCGCGAACTATATTCCATTTTGAACACCTCATATCTCCATCACCACTTTTTGCCCACAAGGTATTAAAATAATAAGGACTTGGCTTACAATAACCAAGCCCTCGATTGTTATAGTATGTATTGGGCTTGGCAAGCACAGGAGATGTTTTCCCATTACTTTGCAGAATCATTGCCTTGGTTAAATCTGGACAAACATTACGTGCAAGGATATAATCACTGGATTCACCACCTCCCGGAGTAGAATATTCGTTACTAAACTGAAGTACCCAAATAGATTCGGTGTTACCTCTGAATCTATCCTGATTACCTTGCCTGAACAAATCCCAATAAAGATCTCCCTCCCAATCAGGATCATTGAACATCTTTTCCTGACTGGTACCGAAGCGTTCGGTCATCAATGCAGTAGCCGGATGACTAATTACTTTGGAAGCTTCATCGATTGCATCCTGCCACCTACCTAATGAAATATACACTTCGGCCAAAACGTGGCTGGCAGCTAACTTATTGATCCTTGATTCATCCGCTATACCAATGTCTGGCAAATTATCCGCAGCAAATTTCAAATCATCTGCACATTGTTCATACACTTCCTGCCGGGTTGCCCTTACATAATCCCTTTTAGGACTTTGTGTTTCCTCCAAAACAAGAGGCACGCCACCCCACATGTGTGCCATGAAAGTATAGATATAGCCTCTCCAAAATCTGGCTTCAGCCTGATATATCGTCTTTTCAGTGTCGGTAAGTTCAGTTAGGTCACTTTCAGATCGTCCGATGATTGCATTGGCATTATAAATCAGATGATAAGAATGTGACCAAAAATCAGAAGATATTTCTCCTGTGGAACCCCATAAAGCCTGGAAATCTTGTTGTTGCAAAACATCATAATAACTTTCCACCAGATCAGAGCCTATCCAAAGATGACGCGGCTGCCTGTCGTTCCAGAAAGCAGTCCTGTATAAAGAATGTAATCCATATATTGCGGCATCAAAATCCTTGGAAGTAACATACGAATTTTCTGGCGCATAAAAATCTAAAGGGATTTCTCTCAGATATTCTTTTTCATTACACGAAAAACAAATAACAAGAACAATCACAGTCAAAATGATTTTCTTAAAGATTTCCATATAACATGGTAATAAATTTATAGTCTTTTCCATTTTTATATAACGATTTAAAATTCCAAATTTAATCCTAACGAATAACTTTTCATAACAGGACGTCCATCCCTGTTAATTGCCTGTCCGGTTTCAGGATCCCATCCAGGCCATTTTGTTAAAGTCAACAGATTTTTCCCGCTTAAGAAAAGTTTCAGTTTGCTTACTCCGATTTTATTAAGAAATTGGGTACTAAAATTGTAGGCTAATGAAATATCCTGCAACCTGACAAAATTTCTTTGAGTCCAACGGGTTGTTCGTGCGCCATCTAACTTAACGTCAATTCTTTGATATTTAGCATTAGGATTCTCAGGTAGCCAATAATCAAGTCCTTTGGGGAAATTAAGAGTAAAATGCTGTACGTCAAATGGATTATTAAATCCGTTAGAGTAGTCATGGTATAAAAGGTTATCAGCGCCATAATAATAATTTTTCCCTCCCTGAACTGAATTGATAAAAATAGTGAGCAACAAATTTCTATACCTGAGATTATTCCCTATACTGAAACGGTACGACGGGTCACGATAGTTTAGTATTTCATAGTCGTCAGGGTCAATTTTCCCATCGTTGTTTCGATCGATAATTTTAAAGGACCCAACCCCGGCTCCTGATGGGATTTCGTCACTAAGCTGGTACAATTCTCCTGTAATTTTATAATCATAATTAACACTTAACGGTTCCCCAATAAACAGACTTTCCGAAACAAGATTATCTTCTTTCCCGTCACCATCATTATCAAATCCAAGCAGTTCTTTCAGTTCATCCCTATTTCTTGAGAAAACAAAATGGCTGGTCCATGTGAAATCTTTTTTATCAATATTTCGTGAAGAAACAGAAATTTCTATACCATGATTATGAATTTTTCCAAGGTTGTCAGGGAATTTAGCAAATCTGCCAATACTTGGTATATCAACATTATACAGCAGGTTCGTTGTGTTATTATTGTAATATTCCATTGACCCGGATAACCTCGAATTAATCAATCCAAAGTCTACTCCAAAATTAAAACCGGTTGTTGTTTCCCACTTCAAATCTGAACTTGCCAGGCTGGTAATTTCTTGTCCATATGCCGGTGTGCCGGATGCCGTTATATAGTTATAACTACCAGACACTTTGGCCAGCGTCTGATACCTGCCAATTGTCCTGTTGCCGGTAGAACCATAAGATCCCCTTACTTTCAGGTAACTTACAGTTTTAAGTTTCTTGAAAAAAGATTCTTCAGAGAGATTCCATGCAAGGGCTACTGAAGGGAACAAACCGAATTTGTTTTTCTCGCTGAAACCTGAAAACCCATCTCTTCTGATAGTCCCGGTGATATTGTATCTATCCCGGAGACTATAAAAAAGTCTACCCATACTATAAAGACTCGACTCTTCCCAAGCGCCTGATTCTACACTTTGAAGTTCAGAGTTACCTGCCTGAAGACGATTGTACCCTAATACCGGATTAATGAATTCTGAGGAGGCAGCAACTGTCCCGTCATATTTTCGTTTTTCAAATCCATAGACTAGGGTGATATTCAAATTATGAATATCGTTAAATCTTTGCTTGTAAGTTATTATATTATCGGATGAAATATCATGCTGATCACTGTAGCTTTTACTTCCCTCTCCTGTAAAACCCTGTTCCCAAAACCGAAAAGTATAGTCCCGATTTGCTTCATAATTTCCGCTAAAATTGACTCTATAGGATAACCCTTTTATGAATGGTATATCAACATTTGCGTAGATATTTCCAAAAAAGTTATTTCGTAAATCTGAATTCTCTGCGTCTATTACAAGGAGTGGGTTGATTTCCATATCTCCCGGATTATTAACGATTTTACCATCAGCATCATAAGCCGCATCGTAAGGCATCCTATACCTATTTGCTAAACCCGGAGTCAGACCTGAATAATCACTTTTTGTAGCAAATGTTTGAATTCCCATCGTAAGCCAGCTTGCCAAATGGTTCTCAACATTGATGCGGGCATTATACCTTTTATAATTCTCGTTGACCATATGCCCTTGGTCACTGGTATAACCAACTGAAATAAAATAATCCATGTGTTCGTTCTGGCATGTAAAACTTATATTGTGGCTTTGCATAAAACTAATGTCATTGGTCAATTCATCATACCAATCAGTAGATAATCCTGCATTATAATTGTCAATCTGTGCATTGGTTTTAAACCGATAAGTAGGATTATAGTCAGGGACTGGTTTCAGATAACCTGATTCAGCAGTTCTGCTGAAATAAAAATCAGTTTCAATATTTTTTTTGATGAAATCTTCTGCTGTACCCGGTCTTAGTTCAAAAGCTGGCGACTTAAAAGTCGCAGTTGCAGAATAACTGATCAAAGGCTTCCTACCTTTGCCTTTTCCCGATTTTGAAGTAATGAGCATGACACCATTGGAGGCTTGTGAACCATACACGGCTGCGGCACTATTGTCCTTCAAGATATCTATTCCTTCAATATCATCCGGATTAATATCGATTAAGCTACCACGGAATATCACGCCATCCAACACAATTAACGGTTGTTGTTGACCTGAAATAGAAGTTCGCCCTCTGATGCTAAAACTTGGGTCTTGCCCGGCTTGATTAACCTGACTAACGTTTAATCCCGCAACTGAACCTTGTAACGATTGCATTATTGAAACATTAGGTTGATTTTCAAATGATTCTAAATCCGCTCTCCTGACAGCCCCCGTTAAATCAGTTTTTTTCATTGTTCCATATCCAATGGCTACCACCTCCTCAATTCCAACCGTTTCTTCTTTCAGTGTTACATTAAGGATTGTTTTTCCGCCAACCTGAATTTCCTGTGCCTTCATCCCCACAAATGAAAATACCAGCACTGCATCACCGGGCACATTGCCCAGGGTGTATTTCCCGTCGAAATCAGTAATTGTCCCGGTAGTGGTCCCTTTTAGCACTACGGAAACGCCGGGCAGCGGTTGCCCGGAGGAGTCGGTCACTTTTCCGGTAACGGTTTTGTTTTGCTGTTGCCCAAAAACTGATCCGGTTTCCGAAGTATCGGTCAATGCAATCTGGCGATCCTGAATCCGATAGTTGATACCGGTGCCTTCCAAAAGCTGGTTCAGCAAGTCGGTAATCAATACCTTGTCGGCATTCACATTCACTTTCTGGCTTACATCCACAACGTTTCCGTTGTACATAAAGTAAAATTCAGTCTGGTTTTCAATTTTCTCCAGAACTTCGCGCAACGTAGCATTCTTCTCCTGTAAAGAAATTCTTGTGTTCTGCGAGTAACCGGCATCTGCAAACACCTGCGATAATGCAATGAAGCATATAACAATTGTTAATCTCATAATTTTCAACAATCTGGACTTCCACAACATCTTCATTATGGAAGCCGATTCCATTTTAATTTTTTTCATAAATTTGTAATGTTTTGAATGAATAATTCAATTGTGATTAAGCTTTGCTTTTTCAACGCGGCAAGGCTTAATGATCTTAAAAGGGGATGTTGGTCGCATCTCCTTTTTTTCTGGATAGTTATTTTATTATGACATAGGCATGTAGATTTATGTTTTTCGATTAACGATTTAAAATATAGGTCAGAGATTTTATTGTTTTTGTATAAATACTTTTGTGATTGACTGATCTTTTCCCCGAACCAGTTCACATTTGACAGGAGAAGTATATTCTATCAATTTTAAAATCTGCTCCAAATTTTCGTGTTTAATTGTAGCAGTATAAATGAACTTATTAATTGAAGGATCAAGAACTTCAATCGAAACACCATACCAGTGTTCCAGTTTCCGGAACACATCTTCCATCGGATTGTCACGGAATGTTAAAACTCCATCAATCCACGAAATATATTGTTCTGCATTTGCTTTTTCAATGGTGAATCCATCTTCTCCCCTTACATGGCGGGCCAGTTGATTTGGCTCAAGAAGTACTTTCTCATTATGCGAAACCCAATTCCCATGAAAAAGATTTACCTTACCTGATTGCAGCACTACTTCAATACTTGCAGCATCGGGATAATTACTCACATTAAAAGTAGTACCCAAAACCTCCAAGCCAACTCCTCCCATATCCAATACAAAGGGTTGCTTTTCATTCCGGGCAATTTCAAAAAATGCTTCGCCTTCAAGTTTTACATTCCGGATTGTTGCCTTCTCATAATTTCCGGGAACATTAAGAGAACTTCCCGGAAAAAGTGTAATTTTTGATCCGTCGGGTAAAACAACATCTTTGGGTATTCCTGCAGACGATTGATACTGATAATATATGTCAGCATCATTCTTTACACGCGGGTTGATCGTATAATACTGTATGCCAACCAGGATAATACCAATTACCAATACTGCGGCGGCATACGGAACATACCGGATAATCTTTTTCCTGATTCCATAATTGTTTTTGCTTCGCTGGATGCGTTTTTTTATCTCATTCAGAATTTTTGGCGAATCCACAAATCCATTATTCTCCTCGTTATACTGCTGCCAATAAATATCTAATAGTTGTTCCAGTTCATGATTGCCTTTTTCACTGTTCAGCCATAAAAAAAGTTTATGCAATTCCTGTGGCGATAATTGGTCTTTACTTGTAAAAAACTTCTCCAATAGTATTTTTTGTTCCTGCGAATACATATATTCTTCGTTTATAACAGGAATACACTTCAGAAATTAAAAACTATGAGCCGGTACTGTATTTTTTTGAAAAAAGGCAGAGAGAAAACAGGAAAGACTATAAAAGGGAACTGCCGTTTTCAATTGTCTGCAATTGCTACGGAAGGCAATACAACAAAAGCAACAGACTGTATTTTTTCAGATTTTCTCTTAATTCTGTATTGGCTTTCATCAGGTGGCTGTCAACAGTTATAACGGAAATTCCCAGCTTTTCAGCGATTTCTTTTCGCGAAAGGCCATCGACTTTTTGCAATATAAAAATTTCTCTGCGTTTCGGGGGCATCTCATTAATTATGGCATCCACAATTTCCCTCGTCTCTTTAAAGATAAGATAATCTTCCGTCGTATTCTGCGTCAGCTCAAATGCCAAACGATACTGTTCCTGAAAGACTTTTGTATTCAATTTCTTCCGGTTGTAATTTAGAAATGAATTTTTGGCAATTTTAAATAGAAACGCATCAAATGTATACTCTTCCCTGAAACGGTGACGGTTTTCCCAAATCTTAACAAAAGTATCCTGAACGATTTCTTCTGCATCCTCCTTTGATTTCAGCAGGCTGTAAAGAAAACCATACAAACGCCGATGGTATTGCCCGAACAAACTTTCAAAAGCTTTTTCATCGCCATTAATAAAAGAGCGCACAAGTAGTTTGTTTTCTTCCGACACCAGATTAATGATTTGTCCGGCAGTAAAATTAGAAATTTTATCCTATAAAACGCATAAATGCTTTCATCCCAAACTTCAGCTTTCATTCGCGATAGATAAAGTAAAAAAACAGGTTTTCTAATGAGGAATTTTCATAAACAGCCAAAATAGCCTTTGGTGAAAATTAATTTTCCAGAGAAAATTAAGTACAAACAAGTAACCTTCGATGAGGTAAACTTTTTTAACGTCTCATATTTTAACACGATTTAATTTTTTCAAACATTTTTTAAGCCGGAAACAAAAACCAAATCCATTAATCATTGTTGTAAAGTAAACATTTGATCACAATAAAAGACAACAATATCCGTTATTGCAAAAAAATCGTATCACATGACAAAAAGAACTACAATATTGATTTTGCTTCTGGCACTGTTTTCGGCAAATATTGCTGCTCAAAATTGGTTAACCAATATCGATCAGGCAAAAGCAAAAGCCTCGGCAGATAAGCAAAACATCCTGCTGGTGTTCTCCGGTTCCGACTGGTGTGCCCCTTGTATGAAACTGGATAAATTCATATGGCAGTCGGAAGAATTTAAGACATTTTCAAAAGATCATTTTGTGCTTTTACGCGCCGATTTTCCCAAACAGAAAAAAAACAAACTCACTGCTGAGCAACAGGAACACAATGATAAACTTGCTGAAAAATACAACCCAAACGGTTATTTTCCGCTGGTTGTAATTCTGGATAAAAATGGTGAGGTAATCGGAAATACAGGATACAAGAATGTCAGCCCCGCCGAATATATTAAACTGCTTCAGTCGTTTGAAAAATAAGTCAATATGCGTTTGCTCGTACTATTTGTTCTGATTTCTGTTTCAGTAAAAGGTTTTTCACAGGAAACTTTTATGCGAACGCTGAAACTGATGGGTTCTCGCTACGAAATTACCGTAGTAACCAGCAATCAGCAGGAAAGCGACAAGTTCATTGATATGGCTGTAAATGAAATCACCCGGATTGAAAAACTTATTTCAGAGTGGGATTCCAATTCTCAAACATCAAAAATAAATAGTAATGCCGGTGTTGCCCCCGTAAAAGTCGATCCAGAACTTTTCCATCTGATCGAACGGGCCATCCAGATTTCGAAAATCACCGATGGGGCTTTTGATATTTCGTATGCCGCCATGGACAAAATTTGGAAATTCGACGGTTCTCTGCAACAAATGCCCGACGAAGAGACCATCCGGCAATCAGTATCAAAAGTGGGGTATAAAAATATTATTCTGAATAAAGAGGATGGTACGGTATTTCTAAAACTACCCGGGATGAAAATCGGATTTGGCGCTATCGGGAAAGGTTATTCGGCCGATAAAGCCAAAGATTTACTGATGAAGGAAGGCGTTGTTGCAGGCATGGTCAATGCTTCGGGCGACCTGAATTGCTGGGGAAATAAACCCGACGGGAAACCCTGGCTGGTAGGAATCACGAACCCACTCAATAAAAATAAAGTTTTTTCGTGGTTCCCTATCGAAAACAGTGCGGTGGTCACTTCAGGCAACTACGAAAAATACGTCGTTCTGAACGGGAAACGATATGCACACATCATCGATCCGCGTACCGGTTATCCGGCCCACGGGCTAACCAGTGTAAGCATTTTTGCTCCCAATGCAGAACTGGCCGACGCACTGGCAACCGGCGTATTTGTAATGGGAATTGATGCGGGACTTAATCTGGTTAACCAATTGAAAGGTATAGAATGTGTACTGGTCGACGATCAGGGGAAAATATATTATTCAGAAAATATTGAACGAAAAACGAAAGAACCATGAAAAAACTAATGTTCGTTTGCCTTGCAGTACTTGGATTAAGTTCGTGTGTTGCAGTGAAAGAATATGAAAAAGTGTATATCAACGATCCCGACATGAAATTATCTGCGGCACAACACGAACGTTTTGAACTTAATTTCCAGGTTTATCGTGAAGCGGCAGCAGGGGCCAACGGAGGGAAAACAGGTGGTGGTTGCGGATGTAATTAGAAAGAAACATGAGAAAAATACTATTTGCAATACTAATCTTTTCAAGTCTTTTCTCCGTTGCACAAACAAAAAAAGACAGTATAAACAGTTACAAAAAACGTGTACTGGAAGCGCCTGAAATCGATATTCTGATGAGCTATTATCGTCAGGATGGCGACCATTCGTCGGTAGGTGGTGGAATTGGCGACGAATCGCTGGATGATATCACACCAACGATCGTAATTACCCTGCCATTAAATGACGATGATGTTCTGACCATTGATGCCGGACTCTCGGCATATACTTCTGCTTCATCGAGCAACATTAACCCTTTTAACAACTCAGGAGCCTCGCGTGGCGGAGACGATGATGACGATGACGATGAGGAAGAGGAAGGAGAGGGAGGCGGTGATTACACTCCTTCCCCATCAACAACGAAAGGAAGTCCATGGGTCGCATCATCGGGTGCCTCCCGAAGCGACGAGCTGTACAGTTTTAGCCTCGATTACAGTCACAGTTCCGATAGCCGGGACTTCATCTGGGGAATTCATACTGCTTATTCGCAGGAATATGATTATAATTCGGTTGGCTTTGGCGGAAGCATTGCCCGACTTTTTAATCAAAAAAATACTGAAATAAGCCTGAAAACCCAGGTTTACCTCGACCAATGGAAACCCATATACCCTACTGAACTACATGAATTTAGCTTATACGGAGATAACTTCCTGAATTCAGGATATTTCAGCGGGATGACCGTTCTTGATGAAAGTGGTAATGCCAGCACACAATATTATCCCAATCAGTTTTCTATTATAAACGATAAAAAACGCAACTCCTATTCCGCATCTGTCAGCTTTTCACAAATCATCAGCAAGCGGATGCAGGCGTCGTTATTCTTCGACCTGATTTACCAGGAAGGATTGCTTTCAACTCCTTATCACCGGATTTATTTTGCTGATAAACCCAATTACTACATTGGTACAGCGAGCGATATTCCAAATTACACCAGCAGGCAAAACCGAGGCGTATTCCGTTTATCCGATAATATTGAACGCCTGCCCGGTACACGATTAAAAACGCCGTTCGGAACAAGAATAAATTATTACATCAGCGAGACGCTGAAGTTACGCACATATTACAGGTACTACTCCGATGACTGGGGAATTACTTCGCATACGGCCAGCATTGAGCTGCCCATTAAACTCTCGCAAAGTTTTACATTAAGTCCGAGTTACAGATATTACCAGCAAACGGCTGCTAACTGGTTTGCCCCTTTTGAAGCCCATCTTTCAACGGAAAAATATTATACATCCGATCACGATTTGGCTAATTTTCAGAGCAATCAATGGGGAATTGGATTAAGTTATACCGATATTTTCACACAACGAAAAATTTATAAGTTCGGATTAAAAAACATTAACCTGAAATATAGCCACTACGACCGGAGCGATGGACTAAAAGCAAACATCGTATCCTTCGGAGTAAAATTTGTATTCGAATAAGTCCATTATCTTTCAGATTATAAAAGGATTCGACAAGAAACAATTCAGAATCATTCTAAAGCATATTAACTGGCATTTCTCAATTCAATCGTGTAAATTGTACAGAGTTTTTGAAATGGAGCTGTACCATAAAACAGGGCGATTCTGAAAAGCCATACGAGTAAGGGAAATTAAAAAACCAAAATTATGGGATCATTAATTGTCAGTTCTTTGGCAATCGCCATTCTGGTTATTATCTCTTTGTGGAAAATTTTTGAAAAAGCCGGAAAACCGGGCTGGGCATGTATCATTCCTATTTACAATTTTATTGTATTGCTTGAAATTGTAGGCAAACCCTGGTGGTGGCTGCTTCTCTATCTTATTCCGATTGTAAACATTGTACTTGCAGTTTGGGTGATCAATCTTCTTTCAAAGAGTTTTGGTAAAACTGAAGGCTTCACCATTGGATTAATTTTACTCGGATTTATTTTCTTCCCGATACTTGGTCTGGGCGAAGCTCAATATGTTGGTCCTGCAGGCTTAGGTCAGCAAACAAAATAAACGTAAAAACTGATTATAAAAGAGGCTGCATCAAAAGCTTGGATCTAAACACAATCCTGAACTTTTGATGCAGCCTTTCTTTTTTAAGTGATTTTCTGTTAAAACTGATTATTTTTGCAAGGTACAGGTATAAAATAATCTATGTTTGAAAAACAAATTTATTTAGAGGGGGTTGATCCACTCGAATTTTATGGAATCAACAACCAAAAAATCACCTTGGTAAAATCGTTTTTTCCGAAGTTGAAAATTGTAGCAAGGGGCAACAATCTCATTGTTCATGGCGACGAGGAGGAAATTATTGATTTTGAAAAAAAATTGAACATCCTGCTCGACCATTATCATGAATTTAATGTACTTACCGACGAAATCATACTTGAAATCCTGAATAATGAATTGTCTTCATTTCAGGGAACAGAAGATACAAAAGATGTTCTGGTTTACGGAAATAATGGCAAAGCAGTCCGTGCCCGCACGCCAAACCAGCGGGTTTTGGTCGACGAATGCGCCAAATCAGACCTGATATTCGCCATTGGCCCGGCCGGAACAGGAAAAACCTATACAGCTATCGCCCTTGCAGTGAGGGCATTAAAAAACCGCGAGATCAAACGCATTATTTTAAGTCGCCCCGCAGTTGAGGCTGGCGAACGACTGGGTTTCTTGCCTGGCGATATGAAAGAAAAAATTGACCCCTACCTGCAACCTTTGTACGACGCGCTTCAGGATATGATCCCGGCAAAAAAGCTCGAAGAATTTATGAAAGACGGCACCATCCAGATTGCGCCGCTGGCTTTTATGCGCGGACGCACGCTCAGTAACGCTTTTGTAATTCTCGACGAGGCTCAGAATACGACCCTCAACCAGTTAAAAATGTTCCTCACCCGCATGGGGATGAATGTAAAATTCATCATTACCGGTGATGAAACCCAAATTGACTTGCCCAACCGCAATCAATCGGGACTTCTGCAGGCAAAAAAAATTTTGTGGGGCATCCGCGACATTTCGTTTGTACAGTTCGATGTAAAAGATATTGTCCGCCACCGGCTGGTGCGCGACATTGTAAATGCCTACGATAAGTATTATATCGAACAGGCAGCAAAAAAGGAAGAATCAGAAAAATTAAATAACAGAGAAAAGCATGAGTAACGCATTAACACGCACCGATTTCAATTTTCCGAAACAGAAAAGCGTTTACCACGGGAAAGTACGCGATGTGTACAATATCAACGACGAGTACCTGGTAATGGTAGTTTCCGACCGCATTTCGGCTTTCGATGTCGTCCTTCCGAAGGGAATTCCTTACAAAGGACAAGTGTTAAACCAGATCGCAGCTAAATTTTTGGATGCTACCAGCGACATTGTTCCCAACTGGAAAGTAGCCAGTCCCGACCCGAATGTGACCATTGGCCATGCCTGCGAACCGTTCAAAGTAGAGATGGTAATCCGCGGCTACCTTACCGGACACGCATGGCGCGAGTACCGCGACGGAAAACGCAGCCTTTGTGGAATACCAATGCCCGACGGCATGATCGAAAGCCAGAAATTTACTACACCGATCATTACTCCAACCACTAAAGCATCGGAAGGACATGATGAAGACATTTCAAAAGAAGAAATTATCGCGCAGGGGTTGGTGAGCAAAGAAGATTATGAAATGCTGGAAAATTACACCAAAAAACTGTACGAACGCGGAACCCAGATGGCAGCAGAGAAAGGTCTGATCCTGGTTGATACAAAATATGAATTTGGGAAAAAAGACGGAAAAATTTATCTGATTGACGAGATTCATACTCCCGATTCATCACGTTATTTTTATGCCGAAGGCTATGAAGAACGCCAGACCCGGGGCGAAGCACAGAAACAATTATCGAAAGAATTTGTGCGCCAGTGGCTTATCCAAAACGGATTTCAGGGCAAAGAAGGACAGCGGGTTCCGGAGATGTCCGAAGAATTTGTTACTTCGGTTTCCGATCGCTACATCGAGCTGTATGAAAACATCACCGGCGACCAGTTCGAAAAATCAGACATTTCAAAAATGAATGCAAGGATTGAAAAAAATGTGATCCGGTTTTTGAACTCATTGTGATATGATTTTTTTACTGAGGGTTTCACATCATTGAACCCTCAGTAATCTTCAAAACAAAAAAAATACATCCCCGATGCGCATATTCATTTTCATCTTTCTTATTGTAGCTACATTCCAATTACCGGCACAGGATGAAGTTGCAACGACGTTGGTAAAATTAAATCAGCCTGTTCCTGAATTCAGTTTTGAAGATGAAAACGGGAAAACCATATCGATCTCCGATTACAAAGGTAAAACCGTGCTGATTACATTTTTTGCCACATGGTGTGGTCCCTGCCGTAAAGAACTTCCGTTGATCCAAAGTGATATCTACAATAAATACAAGGACAATCCGAATTTCAAACTTCTGATCTTCGGGAGGGAACACAGTCTGAAAGAGGTTACAGATTTTAAAACTACCCAAGGACTTTCAATGCCTTTTTATGCCGATAAAGAGCGCTCGGTTTATTCTCTTTTTGCAAGCAAATATATTCCGCGAAATTTCCTGATAAACGGTGAAGGAAAAATAATTTTCAGTGAAACCGGCTTCAGCGCCGGTAAATTTGAAGAGCTGAGAAAACTCATTCAGAAAAACCTGACCCAATAATTTTTTTTTGAGCTTATTTTTAATTTTGCTATGGTTTTTTCTCAATTATTGCCTAACTTGTTAAACTTTTATACAATATTGTTGCGATAAATTTCTGATTTTTTTTACAGGTTTACTTTTCGTTCGACGAATAAATTAAATTTACGGTCATGCTGAAAAAGGAATGGGCAGAAAAGAAAATTCTTCTGGTAGAAGATGAAGAAACAAACATCATTTTAATCCAGGAATTTCTTTCAATAACACAAATCAGGATTGATGTTTCCAAAAACGGAAAAAATGCAGTAGAACGAATCGAGGCTGGCGAAAAATTTGATTTGGTCCTGATGGATATCAAAATGCCTGTCATGAATGGTCTTGAAGCGACAGTAAGGATTAAAAATATCAATCCGGCTATTCCCATTATTGCACAAACCGCCTATGCTTTAGCAGAAGAAAGGGAACAAGCGCTGGAAGTGGGCTGCGATGATTACATCACCAAACCCATCCGCCGGGAAGATCTTATTGCTTTAATGGCAAAATATATCGAACAATAATCAGGGACAATTCCCGAATCCGGATATTTAACCGGAATGGAATACCGTTTTCACTCTAAAAAACATACACGAAGAAACATCTTTTACATCGCCCTGCTCAGGTGTTGTTTTATCCCGGTATATTTCCTGCTGGTTGACGGCTCCCGTCAATCGACGCTTAATTGCGATAATCAGGACGGTCGTTCTTAGTTTGTTCGCGACGACGGAATTCCTGCAAAATGTGCAGCCTGAATTTCCGTTCAAATTCATATAGTTTTACCACCTTCTGGACGGGAAGAATTTTCAGGAACTGTTTGTTGTATTCTTCCATCAAACGGGCCTCTTCGGCAAAAGCATCAATGTATTGTTCATTAATTTTTTTCAGTTCGTCATCGCCGGGCAATTCTGTCTTCCGGCCTGTTTTTAGCTCCAGTTCCATCCGTTTCTTTTCTATCTCCATTTTTTTTCGTTCAAACTCGTTGTACACTGGCCAGAATATCTGTGCTTCTTCCGGTGTCAGGTCAAGCCTGGCTGAAAGGAATGAAACCTTTTCAGCTTTTATCCGCTGGATCAGTTCGGGCGACTGTCCTCTCCGTTCCTGGGACCCGGCAATGGCAACCATCGCCGTCAGGAAAAAAATTGTTCCGATTATTCTTTTCATATCATGCTAATTATACATTACTGAATAAATCTCATACTCGCTTACTTCTGCCGATAAAAACTCGGCAACAGCTTCATTATCGACCGTATCCGGGCCCATTTCTTCAGCGCTCAGATAATACAGGTTTTCATCATACAACCATTCATTTGAGAAAACCGTCTCGATTTCGGCCAGTTCTGTTTCACCCGGTCCATCGGGGAGGGACATTTTTAAAGGATAATGTACCAGTAAAAACACCATTACAAAACCGGCAGCAAGCCATAAAACCGGCTTTAGCATCCGGATGACATCCCGACCCTTTTCGGGTTTAACAGGCTGCCGGGATACACGTTGCTGTACCCGTTCCCCCAGCGTTTCAAAATAGGTTTCGGGAACTTTAAATGGCTGTTCTTTGGGCAACCCGTTTAAAAATTCAATATGGCTATCTTCTCTGTCCATTTTTTATCTCCTCTTTTTTTGACTTCCCCTGCCCCGGAAAGTTTAATCCCGACAGGAATATTTTTTACTTATTCTCCTGATTTAAAATGCTCTTCTATTTTTTTTACCGCATGATGGTACGAAGCCTTCAGTGCCCCGACTGACGTGTCCAGTATCTCAGACATGTCCTGGTATTTCATGTCCTCGAAATATTTCATATTGAAAACCAACCGTTGTTTCTCGGGAAGGACCGCAATGGCTTGCTGGAGCCGGGTTTGTATCTCATCGCCATCGAAATACGGGTCGGTGCGGATTGCCTCCAACAGGTAATCGCCCACTTCGCCGGCATTGAGCAGCGAACGCTTTTTTTGCTGGTTCAGCAGGGTGATCGCTTCGTTGGTGGCAATGCGGTACAGCCAGGTGTAAATTCCTGATTCCTCGCGGAAACCATCCAAGCTGTTCCAGACTTTCAGGAAAGTATTCTGGAGCGCATCGTCGGTATCGTCGTGGCTGATTACAATTTTTCGGATATGCCAGTACAAACGCTTGCCATATTTCGAAACCAAAGCGCCAAAAGCCTTTTCCCTAAGGTTTTCCGATTTGAGGCCTTCCATTATTTGCTGGTCGTCGTGCATATTTCCGTTGTCAGTTTTCGTTCTGACCGGTTTTTCCGGTAAAGGTTTAACTGTTTTTGTTTTTTTTTACGTTTTTATCGTGTTGTGCCCGCCAATAAAAGATGGTTTGTCACTCTGGGAGCATAGCTAATTTTTTATTCGCACAATATAGAGATAACAGTTGTATTTTCCTTGTCATTTTGAAAGTCATCCCTAAAATGAGGTATAATGTTTCAATGACAGGAGATAGCATTTCAAACGCTAAGTAGAACTTGTTTAAAGCAGTTTAAACTTTTAACAAGTCCGGCATACCGCTTTGTCGATAGTTCATTGACATAATATGAGCTATCCGGCAGACATCTCCCTTTCTCCCGATCAAAGCTTTCTTTACACTCAATTAACCTTAAACCCAACTTAACGGCGAATTAATTGTTTACTGATTGCAGGTGCCGATTTTCGGTTATCTTTGCGCCTTCTTTAAAAAATATATGCAGAAAATTAGGAACATAGCAATTATTGCCCATGTCGACCATGGAAAAACCACGCTGGTTGACAAGATGATATACTATTGCAACATCATCAAGGAACACGAAAAACGACAGGAATTAATTCTCGATAACAACGACCTGGAACGCGAACGCGGGATCACTATCCTGGCCAAAAATGTTTCGGTTACCTATAAAGACATTAAAATCAATATTATTGACACACCTGGCCATGCCGATTTTGGCGGCGAAGTGGAACGGGTGCTGAACATGGCCGACGGTGTTTTGTTGTTGGCCGATGCATTTGAAGGAACCATGCCCCAAACCCGTTTTGTATTGTCGAAAGCGCTGGCCCTGGGATTGAACCCCATTGTGGTAATCAACAAAGTAGACAAACCGAACTGCCGTCCTGAGGAAGTACACGAACAGGTTTTCGACCTGATGTTCAGCCTGGATGCAACCGAAGAGCAGCTCGATTTCCCCACTATCTACGGTTCGGCCAAAGAAGGCTGGATGACCAACGACCTGAGTAACCGCACCAATACTATTTCTCCGCTGTTAGATGCAATTATAAAATACATCCCTGCGCCAAAATTAAATACAGGTACCCCGCAAATGCTGATCACCTCGCTCGACTATTCTTCGTATGTGGGGCGGATTGCCATTGGCCGTATCCACCGGGGAGAACTGAAGGAAGGGATGAACGTTTCGCTGGCCAAACGCGACGGGTCGGTCAAACGGGCAAAAATAAAAGAACTGCATACCTTCACCGGCCTGGGGCGTCAGAAGGTGGAAAGTATGCAGTCGGGCGATATTTGTGCGCTGGTTGGTATTGAAGATTTCGATATCGGCGATACCATCTGCGATTACGAAAATCCGGAACCGCTTGATCCGATTGCAGTCGACGAGCCTACCATGAGCATGTTGTTCACTATTAACAACTCCCCTTTCTACGGGCGAGAAGGAAAATACGTGACTTCGCGCCATATTCACGACCGCTTGCAAAAAGAATTGGAAAAAAACCTGGCGCTGCGCGTTGTTCCCGGCGACTCTGCCGATTCGTGGACGGTTTATGGCCGTGGGGTACTCCATTTGTCCGTCCTGATTGAAACCATGCGTCGCGAAGGATACGAATTGCAGGTTGGCCAGCCACAGGTGCTTTACAAAAATATTGGTGGCGAAAAATGTGAGCCTATTGAAGAAATGCACATCGACGTGCCGGATGAATTCTCCGGAAAAGTGGTTGAGATGGTCACTATACGAAAAGGCGAAATGCAAAATATGGAACGTAAAGGCGACCGGGTACATCTTGAATTTCTGATCCCTTCGCGCGGCATTATCGGACTGCGTACCAATATGCTGACAGCCACAGCAGGCGAAGCCGTGATGACCCATCATTTCATTGAATATCAACCGGTGAAAGGAAAAATTGAGGGACGCCAGAACGGTTCGCTCATTGCCAAGGAAACAGGCACTGCCTTTGCCTATGCGCTGAACAAATTACAGGACAGAGGGCGCTTTTTCATACCGCCTGGCGCCGAAGTGTACGAAGGAATGGTGATCGGCGAAAACAGCCGGGGCGACGATCTTACAGTGAACATCACGCAGTCGAAAAAACTGACCAACATGCGCGCTTCAGGTTCCGACGATAAAGTACGCCTGGCCCCGCCAATTCTCTTTAGCTTAGAAGAAGCGCTCGAATACATTGGCCCCGATGAATACCTGGAAGTAACACCCGAATCGTTTCGGATGCGGAAAATCTTACTCCGCGAAACAGAACGCAAGCGCGGCGAAAAAATCAACTTCTGAGCGAAATACACTGTCTTATTCTTTACCGACGGTCAGTTGCATCAACAAAATATGCAGCCGACCGTTATATTTATTACAAAAACGGAATAACTCATGCAGCTTGAAATTACACCAACACGATATGGAATCCGGCAAAGCGTACAGCTTCCCGATCCAGACATTCTTCTCCATTTGAAAGAAGAAGGCGTGCGAAAACTGATCAGCGACCATTACGATTTACTGGTTCAAAGCGAAATAAAAGACCTTTTTCCGGCCAACCCGGTAGCATTGGAAAAAGCAAAAAATAACTCGGCTGATTTTTTTGTCCAGGTAATGGGCGGCCCCGATTACTTTAACCGGCACCGGGGACAACCCCGGTTAGTGGCGCGTCATGCGCGTTTCCGTATCACGGGAAGGGGCCGGGAAGTATGGCTGGAATGTTACCAAAAGCTGATCCCTCAACTTGATCTGCCTGACCATCTTAAACTTTCATTCTGGAAATACTTGGATGTTTTTTCAAACTGGATGGTCAATACCCCTTAAAAAAGTAATCCGTAACAGTGATCCAGCTTTTTCAAATGATATGAGACACAACGAATATCCGGTGCCCGGAGACTCTGATCTGCTTTTTGTATACGGGACTTTGCTGAAGCAGAGTAATTCTGCAATAGCTGGTTTTCTGAAAGCAAACAGCCGGTTCGTTGCAGAAGGTTTTTTCCCCGGCAAACTGTACGACTTGGGGACTTACCCCGGAGCGGTTTTTATTCCGGGCTCCCGATCAAAAGTTTTTGGCACCGTATTGAAACTTGCTGATCCTGCGAAAACCTTTGAAAAATTAGATAAGTACGAGGAAACGGGAGACGGGTTTCCTCATCCAAACGAATATCTGCGTAAAATTATCCCGATAGGCACCACTTCAAAAAAAACATTGAATTGCTGGGCTTACTTGTACAACTATCCTACCGAGAATAAACCGTTGATCGTTTCGGGGAAGTATTTTGGAGAGCAGTGTGGAACCGGATTTTAAATATCGTCTTCTAATATTTTTTTGTATTCCAGATCCTGCTTGATACTTTTAATCAGGTATTCCTTACATTTATATTTACGCTTTTTCGCATATTTTTCGCCCTTGAATCCCATCATTTGGGCAATTTGTTTGAGTGGGACCTTGTCAAAATACATCTGGAGTATCTTCTGACAGTCTTTCCCCAGGTTTTTGAAATGTTTCTGGTACAGTTTGTACCGTTCGTTCATATCTACCGTGCGGTTTAACTGTTCATCGTAAATATCATCACGGTATTCCTGGTTATCGTAAATACGTTCTTTCTCATTTTTCCGCTTTTCAAGCTGTTTCATCCAGATGAAGCGACAAATCGAATACAGGTATGTGTCGAATGAACAATCGAGGATCAGGCTATTGTCTTTTATTTTGCGGTACATGATGATGATGGCTTCCTGAAAAACATCGTTAGCGTCGTCGTCGTCGCCGTTGTTTTTCTTTATAAAGAAATTAATCTTGTAATAGAAACTCTTATAAATGAATTGTAGGATTACACTGTCATTTCTAAGAATCCCGTTCAGAAGTTCTTCATTTGAATAATTAATCATCTTGCCCTAAATCCTTTTTTCAAAACCGCGAACGAATATAAATTCATTACAAAATTCCGGTGTTTTTGATCTCCGTAAATTTTAGAGGATAAATATGTTTATAAATTGTTAAAAATGCAAATACTTTAAATGGATTTTAATATACTGCCATAGAAACAGGGTGAGGATAACCGAGAATAAAGGAAAAAACAAGCCATAGGGAGACATTCTATCATTTTTTTGTTTCGGATGATACCTCCAAAATATTGTTTTGTAAATTGAAATGCGAACTTTTATACAGGAGAAAACTGGTATGGGCAAAAAAGAAGGATAGGTTCAACAACCTATCCTTTTCTCTCATAAAACTAACTAATCTAACTAAACCTAAACTTATGAAAAAAAATGTACCACAAAGATAGGGTGTAAAAAACTGAATTTTGTCAAAAAAATGTTAATTGATGTTAAAGGGATAATTTTCTTAACAAATTTATGACCTATTGGGCTACAAACGTATACGTGATGGTCCCGTTTTGTATTTTGGGGGCCGACGAATCGGCATTAAACAAGGTCCGTAACGCAGCGCTACGGGCATATTCGGGAAGCATCGGGTCTTTTATCCCTGTGTTTGCGCGGGGTTCGGCTTTTATCACATTTCCACTCCGGTCGACAGTAATGTCGACAGTTATTTTCCCGCCTCCTTTTGCCAGGTATACCGGGTTTAAGAGCCGGAGATGGTAACGGTTTTCCAAATAATAATGAATATTGCTTTTCCCTGAATAGACGGTATTTTTTATCGAATCAGGATCAACCCCTTCAGTGGTAATTGCAGGCATGTCGAAGTCGCCGATATCGGCGACTTTTTTCGA
This sequence comes from Prolixibacteraceae bacterium, assembly GCA_034003625.1. Lineage (GTDB taxonomy): Bacteria > Bacteroidota > Bacteroidia > Bacteroidales > Prolixibacteraceae > GWE2-42-39. Next base: position 47,314 of record JAVEYG010000007.1, read on the forward strand.
CAGTTGCCGGTTGACATCCTGTACAAGTTTCCGGGCTGACTGTACATCGTTCAGGTATTCCTTGTCAAAAAACGCATCATTTTTCCGGGCATCGTTAACCGCCCGGTTGCTGACAGAAGCACTTCGTTCGGCCTGTGTTGACGGGGTATTTCGTTCGTTTCCCTGTTCCTGCTTCACTTTTTCCTCTTCCTCTATGGGTGTCGAAAAATCAATGAGGATCGCTTCCTCCCTGATTTCTTTTTTGAAATCAATTTCAGCAACCAGGAAAGCCGAAAAAAGCAAGATGTGGAAAATCAAAGTTCCCATCAGGCCATAAATATACTGGTGATATAGTTTTTTTACGCGGGACATAGCGCACAAATTTAGCAAAAATAGATTGGGGCAATGCAAAAATAAAAGAACCCGGAACAATCTTTCTTTTCTCAAACCTGAGATAATTCAGGAAAAATGACCTTTTTCGTCTGCAAAAACAGGATCATACTATTTTCTACAACACATTACGGCTATTTACGACATCAAACATTTTTTTTTGGAGGAGAATGTCGTAACTTTTTATTGATACAAGTGATGTTTTACTCCCATAAATTACTAAAATATGAATCCCATCAGTTCATGCTTTGCAGGCACCGCAACTATTCTGACGTGCAAACATATTGCGCAGTCGTTTCATGAGAACATTTATGAACTTTCCGCAATCAGGAATGAGTGGACCCCGGCGTATGCGGTTCGTCTTAAAGGCCGCATAAAGAGCGTTCTGGAAACTTATTTTACCGGGAGCGGCAGTTCGTGCGAGGACGAAAAACGAAATCACCTGAATGAATCGATGATTGCTGCATTGATCGATTTGGGAGTTTTCAGGGCTCTGATGAAAGTTGATTTCAAGAACGACAAGGAATTTGAGAAAGACTGCTTTCACAAACTGGGATATACGAGTTATTTCAGTGATGCTAAAAACGGGGATCATTACAGTCTTTATATGCTGCTTGATACCTTTAAAAAGGAAATGACCCCTTCATTGGAGGCCCGGATTGTTGAGGGAGGAATAAAAGCAGAAATAATACACCGCATTCAATCGTATGCCGAAAACCTTGAGGATTTGAAACGGTGTTTCGATCTGCTTACCGTGTCGGATGAATTATGTGCGGAAGCGAAATCAGAACTGAATGAAGTGTATTCGCAAGTCAAAGACATTTGCCGGGTGGCTGCTGCATATTATCAGTTTGATCCGTCAAAACGCGAACTCTTCGATTTTTATAAGGTCATGATCAGGCTAAAGCAATTACCGATCAGGGCCTGATTATTCCGGTTACATTGAAAAGCAGGGGCGGTTTCTATACGGAACCGCCCCTGCTTTTCAATTCAGAATGGTAAATCATTGTAATTATTTTCCCGTTCAGGGGGAACATCGTCCAACGAATATTCCGGGGGAAAGCCTTCAGGAGATGATGTGGTTACGCCGACACGATCAATTTTCCATGCATTGATGTTATGGTACCATTTTCCGTTGAAATCGCGCGACTCTACATTGAATGCAACTTCGACTTCGGTATTTTCGGAAAATCCATTCAGTAGCGAAACTTTATCGCCAAATAAGGTAAAGCATATTTTTTTTGGAAACTGTTCCTCTGTTTCAATTACAAATTCCTGTTTTGTCCAGGAATTTCCGGTTTTACTGACCCCTGTCTCGGGTTTTAATATATGGGCAATGCGCCCTTTTTGTGTTAAGCTCATACTTTCTGTTTTTTTCTTTTCGACAAAAATAGGGATAAATAAAAAAACCTCTGCCTGAAACTGGCAGAGGTTTTTCCACAAGTTATTAAATCCGGGTATTATTTTATAATTTCCAACAGTTCAACTTCAAAAACGAGGGCCGAATTCGGGCCGATATCGGCGCCGGCGCCACGTTCCCCGTAAGCAAGTTCAGCCGGAATATATAATTTCCATTTCGATCCGACCGGCATCAGCTGCAATGCTTCAACCCATCCGGGGATAACGCCGTTTACCGGGAACTCGGCAGGTTCGCCGCGATCGACCGAACTGTCGAATACTTTACCGTCGATAGTGGTTCCGTGATAATGGCATTTCACCTTGTCTTCGGCAGTTGGTTTCGGGCCGTTGCCTTCTTTCAGTATTTCGTACTGCAACCCGCTGGGCAAAGTAACCACGCCTTCTTTTGCTTTATTGGTTTCCAGAAAGGATTTTCCTGCTTCTAAGTTTTTATCGGCCTCTTTCTTCGAAATACCTTCAAAATAATTACGGATCAGGTTATTAGCATCTTCCGAAGAGATTTTAACTTCTTCGCCTTTTAACGATTGTTCCATCGCAGCCATCAGTAAATCGACGTTCAATTCTTTGGCTCCCGGAGTCATGTCCATTTGTCGTTTGTTATTTTCGCCGATTAAAACACCAAGAGCGTAACTGGCTGAATCGAGGTTGTTTTCCAATTTAACTTCACGTCCGCCTTTTCCGTTCTGGCAGCTCGCAACCACTGCAATAAAAGCAGCAAGAATAAGTAATGATCTGATTTTCATGATGATTTGATAATTTATTAAATGATTTCTAAAAGTTCGACATCGAAAATTAAAGCGCTGTTCGGGCCAATGGCGCCACCAGCGCCCCGGCTGCCATACGCCAGGTTGGAAGGAACGAAAAGCCGCCACTTGGAACCGACCGGCATCATCTGCAAAGCCTCGACCCAACCCTGGATAACCCCGTTGACCGGGAATACTGCCGGTTGTCCGCGCTGTACAGAACTGTCGAATACGGTACCGTCGATCAATGTGCCGTGGTAATGGCATTTTACCTGGTCGGTGAGCGTGGGCAGTTCGCCATCGCCTGTTTTTAGAATGGTGAACTGAAGGCCGCTTTCGGTTTCTGTGACATCCTGTTTCTTCAAATTTTCGGCTAAAAATTTCTGCCCTGCTTCTAAATTGGCTCTCCCTTCGCCTGCCTGTTGCCCTTCAATAAATTCCTGTAAAATACGGTTGGCTTCATTGGCGGTCAGTTTGGGTTCCTGCCCGTTAAACACATCCTGAAGCCCGTCTACGAAATTCTGGGGATCGAAGGTTTTTATGCCCGACTGGACCAGGTTGCTTCCAATGCTCAAGCCCAGGGAATACGAAAATTTCCCGAGAGGGCTGTTAAAATCTGACATTCTTTTGTTTTTAAATATTGCGCCACGAAGATAGGCTTATTTTTGAGATAAAATGCTTTCTACGATTGCTTTGTCCCCCGTAATATTTCTTTTTTCCCGACGGGACCGGGCAGCCGTTCCATCTGAAAACCAAAGCTGTTGAGCAAACGGCGCACTTCGCCCTTGGCACAATAAGTTACAAATACGCCACCAGGATTGGTTTTTTGTGCAATTTTCCCGAGAATTTCGGGCGTCCACATTTCCGGTTGTTTCCCGGGGGCGAAAGCATCGAAATAAACCAGGTCGAAACCGGGCAGGCCTTCAAGGTCAAACGTTTTCAGGTCGGCCTGCATCTTTTTTAGCTGAAAATCATCGGTTATCCGGCATTCTGCACCCCAGCCGGCTTCGTGCAAAGCGGTAAAATAACCGGCCTGTTCCGGGAAAATGAGCGCCGGATAGTTCAATTTCCCGTATTCATTAGCAGAAAGCGGATATTTTTCAATGCTGAAATAATTCACTTTTCGTTTCTCCTGAATACTTGTTGCCAGGGTCAGAAAAGCGTTCAGGCCGGTACCGAAGCCAATTTCCAGTAAATTTATTTCCTGTTTTTTTTGATGTTTCAACCCGGTATGGATGTAAACGTGCATCGATTCGTTCACTGCCCCATGTGTCGAATGATAATGTTCGCCGAGCTGCGGGACGTAAATCGTATGCGAACCGTCTTCCGTAGTTATGATTCTATTTTGCATTAAACACGCCGATAATTTTTGACCTGTGCAAAATTAACTAAATTTAGGGCCGGTAAAAAACGCTGAGAATGTTGCTTAAGATTTACAACGAGAACCCCGATCCGAGACAGATACGAAAAGTGGCCGAAGTGCTGCGAAACGGCGGTATCATTATTTACCCGACCGATACGGTTTATGGCTTGGGCTGCGACATTACCAACGCACGGGCGGTAGAGAAAGTGGCCCGAATCAAAGGAGTGGATGTTGAAAAATCGAACTTTTCGTTTATTTGCAGCGATTTGAGCCACTTGTCGGATTACACAAGGCCCATTCCGAACCCGGTATTTAAGATCATTAAAAAATATTCGCCCGGCCCGTTTACTTTTATCCTGAATGCCAACAACAACGTGCCCAAATATTTCAAAGGCAAGAAAAAAACCGTGGGCATCCGCGTCCCCGACAACAATATTATCCATGAAATTGTAAAGGAACTGGGCAACCCGATTTTATCGTCGTCGGTACACGATGAGGATGAAATTATTGAATACACTACCGACCCCGAACTGATTGAAGAAAAATTTGCCGATCTGGTTGATTTGGTGATCGATGGCGGTTACGGTGGAAATATCCCTTCCACCATTCTCGATTGCACCGACGACTACCCGTTAATTATCCGCCAGGGAAAAGGTGTTTTTGAGGATTGACCAAAGGATAAAATGGGTTTATAATCAGCAGGAATTATTCTTCCTTCAGGATTTTAGTTGTCTTATCCTTAGCAAAATACTTGATTACAAAAGCAAAGGTTTTATAATCCGGGGCTATATATCACCGGGATATCGTGCGCCCATTCCAAAATCGCTCAACTCTTCTTTATTCAGATTTCTGACGAGATGCCAGCGGAGGAAAAACGACTTTCGTCTTATTTGTCCCTGAACAGATGGACGAAACCGTGCGCCCAGCGGTTTTTATCGTCGCGGCCACGGGCTTCCACTACGTAATAATAAACTCCGGGCGATGCCATTTTCCCGCCAATCCGTCCGTCCCATACCGATTTGGTAACTGAAGAAACCGTATTTTCAAAACCCCGGATGTCTGATCCTTTCCACAAATGCACCAATTTTCCCCACCGGTTGAAGATGGAAATTTTGATGTTCCGCACCGACCAGAATTTTACGATAAACTCGTCGTTCGACCCGTCGCCGTTGGGCGTAAAAAAATTAGGCGCTTTTACAAATGAGGTATCGGCCACGAGGTAATCTTCTATATAAAAGGTATCCGTACAAGTATGGAATTCTGATATTTTTTTTGCAACGAGCTTCACCATGTAAGTACCTGAATTTTCGTATGTGTAAGTCAGTTCATCGTTGTAGGCCACGAAGTCGATACTATCAACCACGCCGCCAGATTGTGCAGATTCTTTCTTGATTATATCCAGGTCTTTAAAGAAAAACCATTCGTATGCTCCAGGGGTACCATTTTCCGATTCATTGGAGAACTCCACTTCTAACGGGGCTTCCCCTCCTTCTTTTGAGACCGAAAAAGAAGCTTTGGTGACAATGGAACCATACAGTACCTCAGCTGTTCCTGAACAGCCGAAATGATCAGCTACCTCTATCGAATAGCGGGTATCGCGTGTTGGCGGGTCAAATATTTTCGGAGAAATAACGGACGAAATAGTAGCCTCTCCTTCTTTCCATCGTAATTCAATATTTTTGTTGATCTCTTTGGGCTGATTGGTATTCAGGTCGTAGTAAATCAGTGCAGGCGAATCAAAAGCCCCCTGTAACTGAAAGAAGTCACAATTCGATTCGGTAATTTCTGCCGAAACGTCATAGTAGTTATTGAAAACCCAGGCGGTGTAAGTTTCGGTATTTGTCCCGTTGGAAATCACAACGCGATAGCCTCCATCTTCCAACTCCGAAATGCCCTGATTGTTTCCGCCGTCCGGCTGGTTCATGTATAACTGAAAAGTTCCGGAAGGCGCATCGTATTTTTGCCATTCGTAACCGATTGTCCCACCCATATTGGTGGCAACCTGCAGCCCGACATTTTTGTCCCCCTTTTCTCCACAGAAAATAAAAACCGGGTCTTGCGACAAAGCTCCCGAGTATTGTGTTTGCAAAACAGCATCGGCATTGGCACTGATCTGGGCCTTCGCCGAACTCGCCATAATAAAAGTCAAAATAATAATTATCAGCGTTTTATAATGATGTGTGGCTGTCATTTGATATCCTGAAATTTTTCAATTCACAATAATAACGCTAAAAATTGATTTATCTTTTACACGGATTGTTTTTTTCTGAAAAACAGTTGGGTGAGATTATTTAAAATTCCTCAGGAACCTGCCATCTTTTCAGTTGAAAATAAATTTATCACTGGTATGACAGGTGCTGCAGGATAAAATCTTAGATCGGAACAACACTACTTTCTTGTCAATCTACAGCGCTATCTTCTTTTCTACTATTTCTACTATTTCTTTTTCAAGCTGAGTAGTTTTTTCCATGATAGTTTTGGCTTCATCCATTACCTGATCAACAAAGACCCTGTCTTTTAAACCTGAAGTGTTGATTTTCACATTGAGAAAGGCGCCGTAAACGGCAGTGCGGACACAAAGGGCGCCAACACCTGCGTCGGAGACCGAGTTGGGATTGCCGGTTTCGGCCATTGCTTTTATCACTTCCATTGCAGCAAAAGCAGTTTTCATTACTTCGAGAGGAACTTCAATGGCATTTTTTGTTGCCGATTGAATGGCTTCCGTACGGATTTTCTTTTCCGTTTCAGTTTCCTTTGGCAAGCCGAAAGCATCCATAATCCGGGTGAATGCGCGGGTATCCTCATCAACTAATTTTAATAATTTTTCATGATATGTTTTGCCTTTTTCAGCCCAGTCGGAGAATTCTTCCCAACGCTCGTCCCAACCGCGCTTGTGCGACGACAAATTAGCCACCATCGTTGCCAGCGCTGCGCCCAGCGAGCCCACATAGGCCGAAACAGAACCACCACCCGGAGCCGGAGACTCAGAAGCTGTTTCATCCGCAAATGCTTTCAAATTCATATCCGCCAATCGTTCCTTCTGATCTTCCATCCGATATTCAATAATTCGTTTTTTCGGGTCAAAAGGAGCCAGTTCGTCCAGCCCCAGCGATTTAATGGCGATCTTTATTATTTCTTCATCGGAAATTCCGGTAGAACGTTGTTGCTTTTTCAGGAAATATTTTCCGGCATCAAGCATAGCCTGCAAAGGGATCAGCCCGATTAATTCGGAACCAGTCACCCGCATACCCCGTTCGCGTGCTTTTTCGCAAACTTCCTCAAAAGCCTGATGTACCGATGTAACTGTTATATCAGTCAGGTTCATCGATATTTGTGCAATACCATACTCTTTTATAAACCAGCCAATGGCCCGCACACTTTTCAAGGTTCCGGGAATGCGTACCGATTCGCCGTTTTCATCCGTAATAATTTTGCCGGTTAAAGGATCACCTTCCCTCACAATACGTCCGGCTTCCCGAACATCGAAAGCAATGGCATTGGCCCGCCGGGTGGAAGTGGTATTCAGGTTAACATTATAGGCAATCAGAAAATTACGTGCGCCCACTGCGCTGGCTCCGGCTTTTACATTCAGCTCAACCGGGCCGTAATCGGGTTTCCATTCCGGCTTTTGCAGCTTTTCTCTCAATCCTTCGTATTCGCCGGCACGACAGTTTGCCAGACTTTTTCGTTCGGGTTTGATTGCTGCAAATTCGTAACAATAAACCGAAATACGGAGTTCGTCGCCAATACGCCGGGCCAGTTTGCGTGCATATTGCACCGTTTCGTCCATGCTGATATTCGATATGGGAACCAGCGGACAAACATCAATGGCGCCAAATCGAGGGTGCTCGCCGTGATGTTTCGACATGTCAATCAGTTCTGCTGCCTTTTTTGCCCCGCGAAAAGCTGCTTCGATAACCGGTTCCGGTTCGCCTACGAAGGTTACCACGGTACGATTGGTTGCATGTCCGGGATCAACATTCAGAAGTTTTATTCCATCCACGCTCTCAATGGCGTCTGTAATTTGCCGGATGATATGTAAGTCTCTTCCTTCGGAAAAGTTGGGTACGCATTCGATTATTTGTTTCATATTATTCTTCGAATTATATATCTATCTGTGTGCCTACTACGTTTCTATAATCTCTCCGTTCAAAATTACCGTTTCCACCGGATTGGAACCAAACGAATACGGAATAAACGCGTACGACGGGATTTCTTTGGTGATAAAAATATTGGCCTGTTTCCCGCGTGCAATGCTGCCGTGCGTATCGCTTATACCCATTGCATAAGCCGTATTGATGGTAGTTGCATTGAGCGTTTCTTCGGGCAACATCTGGTATCGGATGCAACCCAGCGACTGGATAAAATTCATATTTCCAGACGGCGAAGATCCGGGGTTGTAATCCGAAGCCAGCGCAACCGGCAACCCTGCATCAATCATTTTTCGCACCGGCGACAATTTCAGGTTTAAAAAGAAAGCGGCGCCCGGCAACACGGTGGGCATGGTTTCGGTGCCTTGCAAAGCGGCAATTTCTGCATCTCCCATGTATTCAAGATGATCGACTGAAAGGGCATTGTATTTTACACCTGCCTGCACCCCGCCCGACAAAGCCAACTCATTGGCATGCAGTTTCGGGCGAAGGCCGTATTTCATTCCAGCCATCAAAATCCGTTCGGTTTCTTCCACCGTAAAAAAACCTTTATCGCAAAACACATCGATGTAATCAGCCAACTGCTCGGAAGCCACCACAGGGATCATTTCGTTGATCAGCAGATCAATGTATTGCCCCCGCTTTTCGCGGTATTCAGCCGGAATAGCATGCGCCCCCAGGAAAGTAGAAACAATTTTCACGGGCGTGTTTATCTTCAGGCGTTCAATCACCCGCAGCATTTTCAGTTCCGAAATGGTGGACAAGCCATAGCCGCTTTTAATTTCCACAGCGCCCGTTCCTGTTGAAATGATTTCGTTGATGCGGGCCATTGCTTGTTCGTACAGTTCATCTTCCGAAATGCTTTCCATCCGGCGGGACGAGTTGAGGATTCCTCCACCCCGCCGGGCAATTTCTTCGTACGAGAGGCCTTTTATTTTATCGACAAATTCCGTTTCGCGACTGGCCGGAAACACCAAATGGGTATGTGAGTCACAGTAACAGGGAAACACCATTTTGCCCCGGCAATCAATTTCCATCATCAGGTCGTCGTCAAACGCATCCGGTTTCAGGTTTTTCATCTCGCCAAAATCTTCAATCCATTCATCTGTGATGATTAGATACGCATCTTTAATGGTTGCAAGTCTGGCCATCTCGGCACCGGCCACCCATTGCCGGGTTTCGTTCTCCACCTGTACCAGCTCTTTAATATTTTGTAAAACCAGTTTCATACGTCAAACCTTTTCAGAAAGGTATGCAATTACGGAAACTAATCCGGCTAATTTTATGGATTTTGTCATAGCTGCCCCAAAAATTGTATCTATTTTAGAGCAGAATTCAAAAGCAAGTTAAGATGTTAAAACGAGTTCCGCACACATACGTTATTGTTTTTTATATTATTCTTTTTTCGGCGGCATTAACATGGTTTGTTCCCGGCGGAAGTTTCGACCGCGAAACCGTCACTGTAAACGGCGTCAACCGCGAGATCATTAAAGCTGATTCATTTCACTTCACAGAACAACAACCCCAGACCTGGCAGATTTTCGCCGCTTTCTTCGACGGGTTCCGGAACACTTCGGAAATCATTGTCTTTATCCTGATGATCGGCGGCGCATTCTGGATTATGAACGACAGCAAAGCCATTGATGTGGGTATTTTTTCGTTCCTGAAATCGACCAAAAAACTTGAACAATGGAAGCTGGTACGCAAGCTGGGCGTCGAAAACATCATCATTACCCTCATCATGTTGCTTTTCAGTGTATTTGGTGCGGTATTCGGAATGAGCGAAGAAACAATTGCTTTTACCATCATTTTTGTGCCGCTGGCTATTTCGATGGGCTACGATTCAATTATCGGTGTCAGTTTGTGTTTTGTGGCGGCAGCCCTTGGTTTTGCGGGAGCCATCCTGAACCCGTTTACCATCGGAATTGCACAAGGTTTATCGAACCTGCCGCTTTTCTCCGGAATTGAATACCGGTTGTTTTGCTGGCTCATCATTAACGTAGCCGGATTCTCGTATGTACTTTGGTATGCAAGGAGAATAAAGAGAAATCCGGAAAAATCGCCGGTCTATGAAGACGATATTTACTGGCGAAAACGGAATGCTGAAAAAATGGAAGAACTGAACTTTCACACACCGCGCAGGGCATGGGTGGTTTATCTGTTGATCGGCGCCACATTGATTGTTTATTCTGTACTTTTCACCGTTTCAGAAATAAAAATAGGGAACAGCAGTATAAAATTGCAGGTAGTGCCTGTTAGTACTGCACTTTTCCTGATTTTTGGTTTTTTATCGCTCCGGAAAACGGTTCATTATTTCATCCTGAACCTGCTGGCTTTTACGATTGTGTTTCTGGTTATCGGAGTAATGGGCTACCAGTGGTACGTGATGGAAATTGCTGCATTGTTCCTGGCAATGGGTGTTTTTGCCGGACTGAGTATGGGTAAAACCGCCAACGAACTGACCAAATTGTTTATTGACGGAGCGAAAGATATTCTTTCAGCCGCAATGGTTGTTGGGTTGGCCGGTGGAATCATTGTCATTCTCCGGAACGGACAGATCATCGACACTATTTTATACTACATGGCCCGGTCGATGCAGGGATTCGGCAAAATCGCATCTGTCGAAATCATGTATGTCATACAAAATTGCATCAATTTGATTATTCCTTCGGGTTCGGCCAAAGCAGCGCTTACCATGCCCATCATGTCGCAGTTTTCCGATCTGGTAGGGGTTTCAAGACAGGCAACAGTAATGGCCTATCAACTGGGCGACGGCTTCACCAATATGCTCACCCCAACTTCCGGAGTATTGGTCGGGGTAATCGGAATTGCACGGATACCCTACGAAAAATGGTTTAAATGGATTATCCCGCTGATGGTTATCTTAATTGCACTGGGTGCTTTGTTGCTAATTCCAACGGTGACGATGCAACTGAACGGATTTTAACAGGCTGAATTTTCCCATAACTCAATTAACAAAGCAACAAAAAATCAAAATACCTGTAACTGTTCAATTTTTTCAATCCATTCTTTGAAATGGGGACATCTTCCTTTTAAATAATCGATACCTGCATTTTGGGTAACCATTGGTCCTGTTTTTGTTTTATTATAATTTGACAATGCTTTGTTCAATCTTTTTGATGGCGCCGTTTCAGGGTTACAATTTATCAATTCCGGGTTATTTCCATGTATGTCAAGCTGTCTTTTCAACCCTTCTATTTGTTTAATTTTATCAGGATAATCAATAATTAATTCATCCAGTTTTGCAAAAACTAAAGCTTCGAATTCATGTAATTGTATATATGGAATAAAATTAGGATTATTAATCCTTTCATAAAATCCATCTTCTATCGTTTTTATCTTCTCATAACAGTTATGGCAGGTAATATTATCGCACATTGCCGGGAAATTTTTCGGTAGTTTATACAAATCAAACATTGTTGTATAATAATGATTCTCGAAATGGCTTTGCGTTGAATTTTGTCTCATCCATAAAGACAAATCCAATAGAACCTGTGTAAAGCTTAGCATTCCACCAAAAGCCCCTTTCGACCTACTTGTACATAACAATTGGGTTTTTACAATTATATTGTATTTTTTTAAATACGGTTTTAGTACTGTTTGCGCAAACTTATCTTCCGTTTGCCCTTCACATAAAATATTCAAAATAACTACGCTCATGGTCGACCTCCAATAACATTCTTATCCCATAATTCGCTCACGGTGTAACTATCAAGCCAGTCTTTCAATTCTATCGTATCCAGTCTTTTGCAAATAGAATAATTGTCTTCACGCTCCATGACAACAATATCAGAGGCATCAAATTCATCAACAAGTCGGGGTGATTGCGTTGCAAGAATTATTTGAGCATGTTCTGATGCCTGTTTAATCATTTCTGCCAATTGTACAATTGCCAAAGGATGCAACCCCAATTCCGGCTCATCCAATATAATTACCGTCGGCATTTTTTCAGGAGTTTGTAATAAAAGTGTTGCTAAAGCGATAAATCTTAGAGAACCATCAGAAATTTGCTGAGGCAAAAGAATATAGTCATTTGCACTATTATCTTTCCATTTGAGCATCACAAAACCATTGCTATTTGGCTCCAATAAGAAATCACCAAACTGAGGCATCACAACCTGAATATAGCTTACAATCCGATCATAATGGTTTTTACTTTCCTGCCTCATGTTCCATAAGAAAGCAGACAAATTTCCTCCTTCGCTCAAAAGGTAATCTGATGCTGCTATATGAGATGGTTTTCTCAAGAAACTTTCTGCAGATGTATCATGAAATTGAAATACCCGACAACGGGACAACACATTCCAAATAATCTTCTCTATTACCCCATTTGTTTTATATAAAGATGACTCTTTAAAGTTAGTCTCCATTGATATTTTTTTACGATTTGATTCTCCTTTTCGCAACCATTCAATTTCCTCCGAAGTAATGATAAGTCTGTCTGGAGTAGCATGAGAAAGTGTAAATGAATATAAATCAGTATTGATCAAATTTTCAAAATAAAGTTCTCCTGAAATATGCTTTGTTCTCTTCGCCCCATAATGTAAAAAAGTATCCGCAGTTCCATTCAATTCAATGTAATTCTGAAAACTACCGCTCATCATAAAATTGAGCATTTTGAAAAATGAGATCAAATTACTTTTCCCTGACCCATTGGCTCCTAACAAAACAGTTATATTTGACAAATCAATATCAACAGGACAAGCATTGGAAAATGATTTATAACCTTTTATTGTTATTCTTGAGAGTTTTAATTTTTTATTATCCATTTTTATATCTCTTATCATTGCATACAAAGCTATAAAAAACTAATTAGACTTATCAAACACAAATCTGTCTATGTTTAAATGTCTTATGACAGTAAAAAATGATATAACCTGACTTCATGTTGTATTATACTTAAATTTTATACTCAAAATCTACACGGGTATCATTACTTCTATCTCACACTAAAACGCATCGGTAACATTCGCAATTTTCAATAGTTGCGGCATGTTTTTGATCAGGATTTTACGGCCTTGTGTTTCAATCAGGTTTTCTTCTTTGAAATCGTGCAGTAAGCGTACCAACGTTTCAACGGCTGTGCCGACAATATTGGCAAAATCCTCGCGCGACAAATCAATCAGTACCTCCCCTGTTTCATTTCCGTTGTCCTTGAATTTCTCATGCAGGATCAAAAAGGTCAGGGCCACCCGTTCGCGCACACTTTTCCGGATGTATGTTGCAATCACATTGACCAATACGCCAAATTCGTGACTGAGGTTTTTCATCAGCATTTTCGATATTTCGTCGTGTTGGTCCATCAGGATTAAAAGTTTCTCCTTCGGAATAAAACCAATCGTTGCATCAGTTAGTACGGCTGCCGAATCGGGGTATCGCTCTTCGCTCAGAAAAGCGGCATAGCCAAGTAACTCACCTTCACTGCATAGATAAATAATTTGTTCTTTCCCGCCATTCAGCGTTTTGTATTTTTTTACTTTTCCCTTCTTAATAAAGTAAATGCCAGCAGGATAGGTTCCTTCCGTGAAAATATTCTGTCCTTTTCGGAACTGTTTTAATACCATCTGGGCTGCAAATACCTCTTTTATATTTTCGGGCAAACCGGAAAATATAGGAGCGCTTTTAAAAATGAAACGCTCCGCAATGGGATTCGTATTAACTATCATCTCGATTTGTTTGGAACAAAATTAAAGTAAAAATTGACATTAATCATTTTTTAGCTTGACCTAACTCAAAATTCAATCATAATGAATTATCTATTTTTGCAGCGTTTAAAATTTTTACGGGACACAGCATCTGAATTTCAGGGGCAATGTTTCGGTTTTTCAAATAAACTACAACCATTAAACTGACCAAAACAAGTTAATGCACTCAACCCATGGGCGAGCTCATATTTGTATTTTTTGATTTGTTTTAAGAATTATGGAGATTACGCAGATAACAAGCTGGACTGCAATTGTATTGATTGCCGGGATAGCGGGGATAATGGTTGTTCGGGATAAATTAAAATCAATTACCGCTTTATCGGTTGTACTGATAAACGCTGTTTTAACATCAATCCCTGCAATACTGGCGCTGACCGTTGCCCCGCAGACAGGCAGTTTTGCTATGCCTCATCTTCTAAGTAACATCATTATCCGTATCGACAGCCTGTCTGCATGGTTCATTCTTATCATCAATTTCACATCAATAAACGGTGCATTGTACGGCAACGGGTACCTGAAAGCCTATTCGGAATTGAAAACCAACCGGGAAATACACTGGATATTTTACATTATTTTCCATCTATCGATGGTTTGGGTTTGTATGTTTGAGAATGGTCTGGCTTTCATTATTTCATGGGAACTGATGTCGCTTTCCTCCCTGATGTTGGTCATATTCGAATTTCAGAAAAAAAATACGTTAAAAGCCGGAGTCAACTACATGGTGCAAATGCATCTCAGTGTGATATTCCTAACCATCGGATTCATCTGGCTGAACATCAAAACCGGTTCGTTTGATTTTGCTGCATTGTCGCAACTTCCTTTGGCCAAACATTCAGTATGGATATTCATCCTGGTATTTGCCGGATTTGCCATAAAAGCCGGGTTTATTCCATTCCACACATGGTTGCCCCATGCTCACCCGGCTGCGCCATCGCATGTTTCGGGAGTAATGTCGGGGGTGATCGTTAAACTGGGCATTTACGGTATTTTCAGGATTATTACAAACCTGCGGTACGATTGGCTTCTGTTTGGCGAAATACTGATTAGTTTATCGATATTAACTGCTGTTTATGGAATAGCCAACGCAGCAGTGAAGCGCGATTTCAAAGGAATGCTTGCGTTTTGCACCATTGAAAATATTGGCATTATCGGCATTGGCATTGGCTTGGGATTGATGGGAATCGGGAGCGATAACCAAATCCTCGCTGTTCTTGGATTCAGCGGTGCATTGCTGCATACGTTTAATCATTCGCTGTTCAAATCATTGCTGTTTTTTGGTGCAGGCAGTGTTTATCAGCAGACCCATACGCGCAACATCGAACATCTGGGAGGATTGATCAAAAAAATGCCGCAAACGGCAACACTTTTTCTTGTCGGCGCAATTGCTATTGGCGGTCTGCCTCCTTTCAATGGCTTTATTTCTGAATTCATTATTTATTCGGGCTTGTTCAAAGGACTAAGTGGTTTTCCCGGCATTTCGCAAGTTGTATTATTGATTTTGACGATTGCCGGGCTGGCCCTCATCGGCGGAATATCGGTTTTAACATTCACGAAAACCTTTGGAGTTATTTTCCTTGGTAATCCGCGTACAAAATTACATCACGAACCAGCAGAAACGCCATTTATCATGCTTCTACCGCAATACCTGATTGTTGCAGCCATGCTTTCAGTCGCATTCTTCCCACAATTTTATTTTAATTATACGTCTGAAATTATTACTTCATCGTTTCATTTAGGGAATAATCCACTGGCCGAAAGCCCGATAGCAGACAACCTGGAATGTGTCGGTTTGATAAGCATGGCATTCATCGGAATATTCATCCTGGTATTTGGTTTGCGATGGCGGATCGTAAGAAAACGAACGGCTATTTTGTATGAAACCTGGGGATGCGGTTATGTGGCACCTGTTGCAAAAGCTCAATATACAGGACGGTCGTTTGCCCGCCAATTCGGATCACTTTTCGATTTTATTGTCAGGATTCGGAAAAACCACAAGAAAACTCAAAAATCAGAATTGTACCCTGCAAAACGTACGTTTTCGACCTATTATTCTGATATACTGGAAAAATATGTTATTATTCCGTTGGCCCGAAGGTCAACTTTCCTCTTGAATTATTTTCAATTTATACAAAACGGACAAATACAATCGTATGTCATATATGGTTTGTTCTTTATAATGCTTATCTTTTTAGGTACTGTTTTAAAAATTATAACCTGACATTGTTCTGTTATGGCTAAACTGCTGTTTGAAATATTCAACCTGATTGCAATTGCGACTGTAATAAGTATTCCTTTTCTGAATACGAAAGGAAGAGGAATACTCACGCTGAGCATCATTGCAGCATTGACCGGAATAAGCAGCATATTAGCCCTATCTGTTTTCGTAAACGGCCCTGCAGAATTTATTTATGGCGGATCGTGGATTACCGGAAAAATTCCCATCCGTATTGATTATTTGTCAGCATGGTTTATACTCATCATCAATTTCACTTTTCTGACCGGCGCATGGTACGGGTTCCGGTACATGAAAAAGTATATTGCCCAGGCTGATAATATTGCTCTTCACGCTATTGCATTTTTATTGGTTTATACTTCATTGAATGACATCTGCATGGTGCAAAACAGCATCGCAATGCTTGTTGTCTGGGAAATTATGGCTTTATCGTCTTTTATTGTAATCATTTTTGAGCATTACAAAAAAGAGACATTAAAAGCGGGCATCAACTTTCTGATACAATCTCATGTTTGCATTCTTTTTCTGACCATTGCCTTTATGTGGGTGAAGATCAAAACAAACTCGTTTGATTTTGCAGCCATCACTGATTTTAGCACTTCACAGCCTGTCATTTCAGGAGTCGGACTGTTCGTTTTTTTCTTCTTTGGATTTGCGATCAAAGCCGGATTTGTACCCTTCCATACCTGGTTACCGCTGGCGCATCCGGCTGCACCGGCACATATCTCCGGAATCATGTCGGGGGTAATTATTAAAATAGGGATTTACGGGATACTACGAGTTTTGACCTTGATTGAAACCGATATGGTCGCCATCGGGTACTTCGTTTTGTTTATATCGGTAATTACAGGCGTTTATGGAGTGATGCTGGCAATTGTTCAGCACAACCTCAAAAAGCTGCTGGCCTACCACAGTATCGAAAATATTGGAATCATTGGCATCGGCATTGGTTTGGGCTGTCTCGGGATTGGCTACGATAACCAGATTATGGCGGTGGCTGGATTTGGCGGGGCATTGCTACACACTCTGAACCATTCGCTTTTCAAATCGCTGCTTTTCTTCGGCGCCGGAAATGTGTACTTAGTTAAACACCACCTTTCAATCGAAGCATTGGGCGGGCTGATGAAACGTATTCCCCATACCGCATATCTGTTTTTGATTGGCTCGCTGGCCATCTGCGGGCTGCCTCCTTTTAACGGGTTTATTTCTGAATTTTTCATTTACAGCGGCTTGTTCAAAGGCTTGTCATCCGATCTTTTCCTGTTCATCCTGACGATGCTGTTTTCCATTTTGGCATTGGTACTGATTGGAGGTTTGGCACTGATCTGTTTCACGAAAGCTTTCGGAATCGTCTTTCTGGGCACGCCGAGAGAAAATTCAAAATTGTCAGAAGCAAATGAACACGAAGATATGGTTGTGGAAAAGGCCCGAAATGTATTGCCACTCTATCTGATCGCGGCAGCAATCATCTTTATTGGCCTGTTTCCATTTTTACTGATCCAGCCGCTTACCAAAATCATTGCTTTGTACGTACCACAGATGCCCCCGGATGTTTATTCTCAAATTCAGGATTTGCTTAAAAATCTAACAACAATCGGCTGGTTCTCATTCGGGTTTGTCGCACTGGGCACATTGGTTTATTTTGTCAGATCCTATTTTGTATCCCGCCACAAACACAGCGCAGACGTTACCTGGGGATGCGGCTATACCGGCGAAACACAGAAAATGCAATACACTGCATCGTCGTTCATTCGTACTTATCGTAAACTGGCGGAACTGCTGCTGCTTATAAAAAAGCAAAAGAGGGATGCAACCGGCCTTTATCCTGAAGTCGTAAAACAGGAAACCCATCCGGGCGACTGGATCGAAAGCCTGTTAATTGATACACCGGTTATCTGGTTTAAAAAGTTACTGCGCCGGTTCCGGTTTCTTCAGAATGGGAATATCCAGACCTATATTTTATACGGCTTCATCTTTATAAGTCTGGCAGTAATGTTGCCGGTAATCATCGATAAAATAGCAATAATCATTAAATTCTTAAATCACTTGTAACATGGTTAGTCTTGTACTCATTATATTGACAAGCTTATTTTTCACAGGGATTGTTGTCCGGACAAAAAGTATTGCATCCGGGCGCAAAGGCCCCGGGATTCTTCAGCCCATGAAAGATATTATCCGTCTATGGAAAAAAGGCTCGGTATACAGCACAACCACCAGCTTTATTTTCCAGGTTGCACCAAGCATTTATATTGCTTCGGTACTGATGGCAATACTGATGGTCCCGCACGGAAATCATCCGGGCTTCATTTCATTTGAAGGCGATTTTGTGATGTTTGCATACGTACTGGCATTGGGCAAATTCCTGATGATCATTTCAGCGCTCGATACAGGAAGCAGTTTCGAAGGAATGGGTGCAAGCCGTGAAGCACTGTATTCGATGCTTGTAGAACCTGCATTTTTTATATTGATTGGCTCCTTTGCCCTTTTCACCGGACAAACATCGTTTCATGCAATCTTCAGTTCGCTGCATTACGGTTCTCATATTTCTTACATGCTGGGAGGATTGGCCACCTTTGTATTTGTATTCATTGCAATGATCGAAAACAGCCGTATGCCGGTTGACGATCCGAAAACCCACCTCGAACTGACCATGGTACACGAAGTAATGATTTTAGATAACAGCGGCTTCGACCTGGGATTGATCCTGTACACGACTCATCTGAAATTCGCCATGTACGGAGCAATTATCTCCAATTTTTTCATTGGGGTATTACCGTTTGAAGTTTCCATTCCACTGTTTTTCGCAGTGCAAATCTGCTTTGCAGTTATAGTCGGGATCATCGAATCGTTTATTGCACGTTTTCGCCTGGGACACAATCCCCAGTTTATTTTTATCCTGACTTCGGTATCGTTACTGATATTCTTCGGGGTATTGCTTGTTCTTGGAAAACTTATTTGATATGACAGATATACTTTTAATCGCGCTGGCCATGTCTCTGCTCTATGTGAGCATCGCGAACAGGTTGTTGACTTATCTCCGCATCCTGGTATTTCAGGGATTTATCCTGTTTGGTGTTACGTACCTGACACTTACCCATATTAATACAGCGAACCTTGTATTCATTATGCTCGAAACCGTGGTTTTTAAAGCTATCGCCGTGCCGTGGTTCGTAAACCACATTATTAAACGAAACGGGATTACCCGTGAAGCAGAACCGTATTTGCCCAATTTTGTATCGCTGATTATTGTTACGCTTATTTTTGTGGCGACAATCATTCTGTCGAATTCCATTAACGATACCAACCTTGATAAGACGTATTTTGTGGTTGCTTTATCTACACTTTTCACCGGCTTGTACCTGATCGTTTCACGCAAAAAAATCATCACGCATGTAATCGGCTATCTGATCATCGAAAACGGGGTATTTGTATTGTCACTGGCAGTTGGTAACGAAATGCCCGTATTGGTAAACATGGGTATCATGCTCGATATTTTTGCCAGTGTGCTTATACTGGGGGTATTCTTCAACAAAATAGGGGACGTTTTAAAGAACCCGGATGTAAACCTTTTGCGCAACCTAAAAGACTAAATGAAATGATAATCGGTATATTTTTGATCGGTACATTACTCATCAGCGGTGGATTGTTTTTTAATCGGAACGCCGTTGTTAATTATTCATTTTTAGTTATTTACATTGCTTTGCTGTGGTTTTTCTGCATTCATGAACTGAGCATGCGGGACAGCGTTCAATTAGAATTTTTCAAACCCGATTCGCTGGGACTTTTATTGCTTTTTGCCATTGGGATTGTGAGTATCCCTGCATTTTGGCACGGGTACCGGTACATTGCCACGCACGATGAAACGCCGAAATCGAGAGGTTTGTTTTTCGGGGCAATGGTGATCCTGGTTTCAGCATGCGCGGTTGCCTATCTTTCCAACCACATTGCCGTAATCTGGATTTTTACTGAAATAACCACACTCAGCGCATCCGCCTTAATTTATCATCACCGAAATATCCGTGCGCTGGAAGGAGTATGGAAATACGTTTTTATTTGTGCCATCAGCATTACTTTCATATACATTGGTATTCTTTTCCTGAGCCTTTCGATAAAACAAGCCGGGATTGAAGATTTATCGTTCGATTCGTTGTATGCCAACGCATCGGCGTTGAACCCGTTCTGGTTGAAACTTGCGTTCTTGTTTATTTTTACCGGTTTTACGGCCAAATTGGGATTAGTCCCGATGTACACTGCCGGAATTGATGCCAAAGACAAAGCGCCGGCGCCGGCAGGGGCGCTCCTGGCAAGCGTACTGATGAATGTCGGGTTTGTTGGCGTCTACCGGTTTTATGCGGTCATTGCGCGTACCCCTTTAGTACATTGGGCCAATACCATTATGATTGTTGCTGCGGTACTTTCCGTTTTTGTGGCAACGGTTTATATGACCCGCATTAAAAACATTAAGCGGATGTTTGCCTATTCGGGCATCGAACACATGGGATTGGTCGTTTTGGGGCTGGCTGCCGGGGGTATTGGGACGTATGCTGCCATCCTGCATATCGTACTCCATTCATTTGTAAAACCCAGCCTGTTTTTTCAGTTCAACCAGATTTACCGGGTTTATCAGAGCAAGAGTATCTACGATGCGGGGAATTATTTCAAATACAATAAAGCCGGGGCTGTGGCTGTTTTGTTGGGTTTTATCTCGGCAACAGCCATGCCGCCGTCAGGACTTTTCATCAGTGAATTTCTTATTTTTCAGTCGCTGTTTGAGGCCCATAAAATTATCGTCCTGTTACTTGTATTGGTACTTCTTACCATGATTATCTGGGGATTTGGTTCCAATATCTTCAAATTACTGTTTACGCCCCCGATGCAAATCGATGAAACACAAATACCACGGATCAACCCCTGGGAATCGTTTCCTCAGTTTTTATTGTTAGGGCTGGCTGTTTATATCGCTTATGCGCCGCCTGTGCTTTTTGTCGATTTATTACACGATGCGGTAAAACTTATACCATAATACGACATGAACTATATTTCAATACATAATAACCAGTCAATCGCATTGAAAGATATTCCGGAACATGCTTATAAGATGTTTTTGGAAACAAACATTGAACTGATGAAAAGTAATCCGGCAAGGCACTGTGTAAACTATTTTGGTTATAGTACAGCCGATAAAATTAAACTGATTTGCTGCATTGCCGACGACGATCTACACGAGATTTTTGTCTCATCAACAGTTGTGGACAAAGGCTGCCAATTACCATCCTTCACGGCTCAAAACCACAATTTCGAAAAATTTGAAAGAGAAATCCACGAAAACTTCGGAATAAAATACAGCGATCACCCCTGGCTGAAACCAATGCGGTATGCTTACAACCGCGCCGATAAAAACGAAAAAATCGAAAATTACCCGTTCTATCAGGTTGAAAGCGAAGAACTGCACGAAGTTGGCGTTGGCCCCATTCATGCCGGAGTTATCGAGCCGGGGCATTTCCGTTTTATCTGCAACGGAGAGCAAATTATGCACCTCGAAATACAATTGGGCTACCAGCACAGAGGTATTGAGCAGTTATTTATTCAGAAGAAAAAATTGCTGGAACGCACCACTCTTGCTGAAAATATTGCCGGAGATACAACGGTCGGCCATACCACAGCATTTGTGAACCTGTGGGAAAGTTTGTGCGGATATACTCCTGACCGTTCACTGCAATTTTCCCGGACACTGGCGTTGGAACTCGAACGGATGGCCATCCATACAGGCGACCTGGCAGCTATTTGCGCCGATATTGCGTATCAACTTGGAAACTCGGTCTACGGAAGGTTGCGAACTCCCATAATCAATTATTTTCAGGAATGGGGAGGCAACCGTCTCGCCAAAGGCCTGATCAGGGCGGGGAAAATCAATTATCCGTTTTCAGAAGGACTGGCACTGAGGCTAAACGAAGTTTTGGATATATATGAGCCGGATTTTGAAGAGATCACCAAAAAGTTCTTTAAACTCCCGAGCGCCCTTTCACGAATGGAGAAAACAGGTGTGGTAGGTTACGAGCAGATATATGAAATAGGCACGGTCGGGATGGCTGCCCGGATGAACGGTTTGTGCCGCGATATCCGGTTGTCGCATCCCCACGATATGTACGGCAGTTCCATCGTGCATACTCCTATTATAAAACATCACGGCGATGTATATTCAAGGGCACAAATCAGAAGGGAAGAAATCAGGCAGTCGATAGGATATGCCCGAAAATTAATTACTGATGTGCCGGAATTTAAAAAACCGGAAAATTTCACGTTGGCTCCAGGGAAAGAGATGTTTGCCCTTTCTCTTGTGGAAGGCTGGCGTGGAGAAATTTGCCATTGTGCAATCACTGACAAACAGGGCGATTTAATGGGTTATAAGATCAAAGACCCTTCGCACCACAACTGGATGGCATTGGCACAGGCAGTCAGGAACAACGAAATATCCGATTTCCCGATATGTAACAAGAGTTTCAATTTGTCGTATTGCGGACACGATTTGTAAAGCATAAAATCTTTTCAAAATGTTTGATAACCTGAAAATTATGTGGCACCAGGGAAAACAATTTATTCCCGATGTAACAACAGCCAAAGTGCCGGGCATATTCCGGGGCAGACCGGTAATCTCAAACGAAAATGTAGATGAAACAGCGCTGGAAGAAATCTGTCCGACCCATGCCATTGAAAAAGCTCCGGTACGGATTGATCTGGGCAGATGTACTTTCTGCGGAGAATGTGCCATTCAGTTTCCCCAAAAAATACGTTTTACTTCTGATTATAAAATTTCAGCCAACGAACGCAAAAAATTAATTATTGCTGAAGGCGACGAGAATCCCATCCTGGTCAATCCCGATATAATCCGAAAGGAGATACACCGGTTGTTTGGAGGTTCGTTAAAACTCAGGCAGGTATCGGCTGCCGGAGATAATAGTTGTGAATGGGAATTGAACGCATCGAACAATGTCCAGTTTGATGTCAGCAGGTTCGGTATCGATTTTGTCGCATCGCCCCGCCATGCCGATGGAATTGTAATTACCGGCCCCATCTCACAAAATATGGCCGGGCCACTGGAACGCTGCTACCATGCGGTCCCCGATCCCAAGATCATCATTCTGGCCGGGACAGATGCCATCAGTGGCGGTATTTTTGCCGATAGTCCGGCTTTGGACCGCAGCTTCCTGTCGAAATATCCGATCGACCTTTACATTCCCGGAAATCCTGTTCATCCGCTGACCTTCATCAACGGCGTGTTAAGTTTACTGAGAAAAAAATAAAACAGACTGTTTATCTGTGCCGGAACCGGGATATGGTATTGTTGAAAACGGTGGCCAATATATTGGCATAAAAAATAGTGTTTGCATGTCGAAAATGGTGGAATTTTTCGCATGAAGTAAAATGACAGGTTCTTTTGCTCCATAATCTTCTGGTTCCGGAGGCTTTTCAGTATATTTTTTCAAATCTTTTCAGTTACATTGAAATTATTATAATTTTGCGGCATTCTATTATGCCTGTAAAACAGGTTTAATTGGTTTAGGTTTACAAAAAAGTCCGGCAGAGGCCGGACTTTTCTTTCAATGAACAATCTCATACTAAACCATAGAAACCATTTATTGAACAGGAATTGAATAAGGGTGACGGATATTTCGCAGGAATTATTTGTAATCGAGAATCCGGTCAATATTAAACCACCAGAGTAAACTCATTTTTCTTGGCAACCCCGCCTGAAGCGGATCCTGGAGCAAAATAAAAACGGATGTTCTGTCAATTTTGACGAAACATCCGCTTTGGTGCCCAGAACAGGGGCATACTTCAGCTTCTTATTGTGCTTATATTCAATGGATTATCGAGTCTTAAGTTTTTTGGTCTCGATTTTGTCACCGCAATGAATTGAAGAACTATAAATGTATAACAAAATTACAAAATATTCTATTTTAGATCAAATGGTACTGCTCTGAAATTGAGAAATTAATAAGA
This sequence comes from Prolixibacteraceae bacterium, assembly GCA_034003625.1. Lineage (GTDB taxonomy): Bacteria > Bacteroidota > Bacteroidia > Bacteroidales > Prolixibacteraceae > GWE2-42-39. Next base: position 71,319 of record JAVEYG010000007.1, read on the forward strand.
ATTTATATGCTAGTCATAATTCACACATTCGCTAATTATATTGCCTTGTTCAATAGACAATTGAAACGGGGTCAAGAATGTTAGGACATACTTCGATTAAGACGACTCAAATTTACTAGAGGATAGTTAATTCCAAAATCGTAGACTCAAAGTACTAAAGGAGAACCTAACAGGTTAATAAATCCTACAAAAACACCAGTTGTTTCGGATATTTTTGAACCCTTATAATTTGCTACTTAATAAAAAGCCAGTAGAACAGTAATGACAATAAGCCTTCATCAACCATCGCTTTTTTGATGGAAGTTTTCGCATTGGTAAGGTAATTCTCGACGGTTTTTTTTGTGATGTTTAACTTGGAGGAAATTTCATCGTTCGACAATCCTTCTTTTCTGCTCAAAAGGAAAATGGTCTTTTGCCGGTCCGGCAAGCGGTCAATGATTTTCTCCGCTTTTTCCAGCAAATCGTTATATTCTGTCTCTGTCACCGTCGTGTTGTCATCTTCCAACGAATAGGCCGCGAACTTCTGCAAGTGCTTTTTTTCTCTCATTAATTGCCGGAAGTGTTTGCGGATTGTATTGAAACAGATCATAAAAATCCAGGCATCCAGATTTTTGATTTCCTTTAATTTCTCACGGTCTGTCCAAAGGTTGACAAATACTTCCTGAACAACGTTTTCCGCATCCTCCTTGTTTTTTAAGTTCCGCAAAGAAAAAGCATACACTTTCTTATTGTATCTACTGAAAATTTGATCAAAAGAAAGTGCGTCTCCCCTTATCAGGTTCACGATCAGGCTATGCTCGTTGTTCTCAATCGGCATGAATACTAAGGTTTGATTAAACCAACAAAGATATCGTTTTTATCTATTTCTGTGAATAGCCCTATTTAGAATGATTATAAATTGATAATTTCTTTGGGAGTTTTGCCCAGCATTGGGAACATTCTATTAAAAAGCAAATAAAACGATGCAAAAGACACCATATTTAATTTTGGAGGAAACAAACAAATGGTGAACTTTATACTAACAATCAACATTTTGCAACCAAAACAATAAAGATGAAAGTCGAACCATACATCATAAGACGTTACTTGGATGGAATAGGAAGAAAAGGCGATAAAGAAACAATCATGTCCTGGTTTTCCGGATTGCAGACAGACGCAGAACTACGACAGGTTTATAAAAATTATTGGGACGAAATGACTGATTCGCCGGAAAAGGTAGGATACAGTGAGGAAGAAATGTTGGGAAGAATTTATCACCAAATAAAGATCGAAGAGTCAAAATCCCAGGCAAAACCTGCCAACCGGAAAATGACACAAAAGATCATCACCATTTTCACCAGGGTTGCTGCCGTACTTTTTATACCATTGACCATCTTTATTCTTCTAAACAAAGACCGTCTTACATCAACAGACTTTGACATTACATATTCGGAAATATATGCGCCTATGGGAACACGTGCCAAATTTTTTCTTCCCGACGGATCAACCGGTTACCTGAACGGGGGATCATCCATCCGGTTTGCTTCAGTGTTTAGAGGGAAATCCAGAGAGGTGGCCTTAAATGGAGAGGCCTATTTTGACGTTGTCTCCAATCCTCAAAAACCTTTTGTTGTTTCTGGCAAGGATATCCGGGTTGTAGCTTATGGAACCTCATTTAATGTTGAGGCATATGCCGAAGATCAAATAAATAAAGTAACACTTGTGCATGGGAAGGTAGAAGTCTTTGGAGAAAAGAATAATAAAGCCGAAAGTCTTGGCATACTTGCCCCCGGAGAAATGTGTGTTATCAACAACGAGCAATCTTCTTCAGCGTTTGTTCGTGTTGATGCTTCTAAAATTATTTCATGGAAAGAGGGGAAATTGGTATTTATAAATGAACCATTTAGAGAAGTAGTGAAGAAGTTAAATCGCAGGTACAGTGTCAATATCGTCATTAAAGACGAAAGGTTAAACGATTATTCCTACCTGGCCACTTTTGAAGATGAAACTCTCGACGAAGCGCTCAAGCTGTTAAAGCTCTCCGCCCCCATTGAAATAAGAGACCTTGGCAGGGATAAAAAGCCTGACGGTTCGTATGGGGAAAGGACCATCGAATTCTATTTCAAAAACTAAATAGATATTTTAACATTAAAACCTACTCGTTATGAAAACATGAGATTCAAAAAGAAAAAAATCAGGAAAGTGCACCCACACTTCTCTGACTAAGTTCGGTTAATAGTACATAATGTATTAACCTTTCAAATGAAAATTTATGAAAAAAATTTTGAAACGGTGGGCATTTTATGGGAGTGCCCTTATAAAACCATTTTAAATTATGCGCTGGAGTTTATTTATTTTCGCCATCAGTATTTTTCAGGCACAGGCTATTTCCGGTTTTGCCCAAAAAACAGAATTCTCTTTGAGTTTTGAAAATGCCAGCGTTGCAACGGTATTAAGCAAAATAGAAGACGAAAGTAATTTCTATTTCATGTGCAACAGAAAGCTGGTTGACCTTGACAGGATGATCAGCATCCAGGTTGAGAATCAGTCCATAGAAAAAGTGCTTGCTGAAATATTTAAAGGGACGAATGTTGAATATGTTATGACGAGTAAACAAATTGTTTTGACTCCTGGGAAAAGCAACTCACAAACGCACGAAGCCAGTCAGCAATCCATAACCATTACAGGTAAGGTAACCGATTCCTCCGGCTCACCTTTGCCAGGTGTAAGCGTGGTGGTTAAAAGCAATACCACCGGCACTATTACTGATGCCGAAGGGAAATACAACTTAGGCAACGTGCCTGCCAATGCCACCCTGATGTTCTCATTTGTGGGGATGAAAACGCAGGAAATCCCTGTTGCCGGGAAATCTATCGTTAATGTAACGATGATAGAAGAAACCGTTGGCATCGAAGAAGTGGTTGCTATTGGATACGGCTCAGTTCGTAAAAGCGTATTGACTGGTGCAATAAGCACTGTCCCAATGGGAAAAAATCAACCAGTGGCTACCCAACGTGTCGATCAGATGTTGCAAGGTCGCGCCTCAGGAGTTCTTGTCTTGAATACTGATGGCTCTCCAGGTGGTAATACTACAATACGTATTAGAGGGATGAATTCTATACAGGGAGGTAATAATGCCCTGATAGTGATCGATGGATTTCAGGGAGGTGACTTACAATCTTTAAACCCGAATGATATTTCATCGATAGAAATTCTGAAAGACGCGTCTGCCACGACAATCTATGGTGCTCAGGGGGCCAATGGTGTTATCCTGATTGAAACGAAAAAAGGGAAAACAGATACACCGGTCATTAATTATTCTTCTGAGTTTGGCCTGTCCAATATTATCAAGGGAGGTGTAAAAATGATGGGTGCTGCTGATTTCGCTCGGGAAATGAACCGCTACGCCATGTTAAATGATTTAGATATGACACCGGTTCCTGTTTTCACAGATACCCAGATTGCAGAATTTGAGAAAACAGGTGGAACCAACTGGATGAATGAGGTTTTTCGTACCTCCCTGACGCAAACCCACCAACTTTCTTTGAGTGGCAGAACAAAAAAAGTCAACTATTTTGTATCCGGGTCTTATTTAGATCAAAACGGAGTGCTAATTAATTCCGGTTATAAAAGATATTCATTAAGGACAAATATCAATGCTGACATTAATAATTGGTTGAGTTTTGGCCTCAATTGGGATGGTTCGCAGCAAGACAGGTTTGGGGCACGTTTTGGGTCTCAGGTGCCTTGGCATTCCAATCCGGTATTGGGAGCAATCCTTTTCCCTCCAACAATTCCGGTATACGATGAAGATGGGAACTATAGTGAGGCTTCATCCGATTACGGTGAACCTGGAATAGAAAACCCGGTTGCCAGTGCCCGCGAGCCAGAAATAAATTCCAAAACAACACTTAATAATTTAAATATCAATTTAGAGTTTAAATTATTAAAAGGACTGAGTTTCAAAATGACAGGAGGGGCTAGGATATCGAATTGGGTTGGGACTCAATTTTACAATGACAAGACTATTACTGGTCGGCAGTTTAACGGCGTTGGTCGGGCAAACAATTCCAGTTCGAAAAATTACCAGAATTCGAATATTCTTAGTTATGTCAATGATATTGGAAAACACCATATTAATGCTATCCTTGTCGGTGAAGTCAAATATTCGCAATCCTATGACTTTGGCATCGATAATTCTAATTTTACCGTTCAGGAAACCGGAGTTTATAATTTAGGGGGCGCAAGTAAACAACTAACCTCATCCAGTTTTAGTGAACGAAAAATTAACTCGGCGCTAACCCGGGTCAATTATGGGTATGATAACAAATATACCTTTTCGTTTAGTTATCGTGCTGACGGATCCTCCGTGTTTGGTTCAAATAATAAATGGGCCTACTTCCCATCTGTGTCAGCTGGATGGCGTTTATCTGAAGAAGAGGTCATTAAAGATCTAGGGATATTCAACAATTTGATGATCCGTGGAAGCTGGGGGAAAACAGGAAATCAAGCAATTAGTCCCTACCGAACATTAGCTAGGATCAACAGTGTTGGATTTTATCCTTGGGATGGTGGAGATAGCAGCAATATTGCCTTTCAGATTTCTTCCGCCTCTAATCCAAACCTCAAATGGGAATCTACGGCGCAAACTAATTTTGGTCTGGATATTTCTTTACTCCGTGGAAAATTAAGATTGACAACAGAATATTATAAAAAGAAAACCGAAGATTTATTGTTATCACGTGAATTACCCAGATCTACCGGACTCTCAAACATCATTGATAACGTAGGCTCAATGGAAAATGAGGGATGGGAATTTACTCTGGATGGAGACTTTAAGTTCAACGTTTTGAGATGGACTACTGGACTCAGTCTGACCGCTTCTACAACCAAAGTGCTCGATTTGGGAGAAGATGAATACATTGCATATTCAGCCAGTGGTTCTGGGGCAGGCACCGAATTGCCAAACATGTGGTTAAGAGTAGGAGAGCGTTTTGGACAAATTATGGGATTTGGGTATGAAGGTACATGGAAAACATCAGAAGCTGAAATCGCGGGAAAATACGGACAAATGCCCGGAGACCCTAAATACACTGATGTAGATGGCGATTACAGAATTGACTATGACCATGACTGGAAAGTGATTGGAAATGTCCTACCTGATTTTATTTTTGGATGGACCAACCAGTTAAATTATAAAAATTGGGAACTTACGTTTTTGTTCCAGGGAACATACGGGAACGACATTTTCAATGCTGCACGTGTGAGAAGAGAATATGAGAATGGTTACAGTACCGATAAATTGAACCGTTGGACGGTAGATAACCAGAATACCGATATCCCTGCATTGATCAGCGACAAAACCCGCGAAGACTATCGTTTGGACTGGGATGCCGCACATCCCGACCAGCCTTTTGTAAATACCGTAGTTCTACCTTCCCGAGGTGTAAACATGACAAGCAGATATTTAGAAGATGGTTCTTATATCCGACTGAAAAATATCACGTTGTCATACACCCTACCGATAAATAAGTACTTTAACAATATGCGAATTTATTTTACAGGGACTAACCTAATGACTATTACTAAGTACTCGGGATGGGATCCGGAAGTAAGCTCTTACACGGATAACGACGCACAACTCGGTACTGATTATAATAATTACCCTAACTCTAGGACATATAGCCTTGGAGTTAATCTCGCATTCTAACCTAAAAGTTTATTGATATGAAAAAGACAAAAATTTTCAAGATACATTTTATTTGTTTCTTTATCGGTATCTTTTTTATATTAGCTGGATGTGAAGTTTTTAATCTGGAAGAACAACCAAAGAGCTTCACCTCACCGGAAAATTTCTTTAACTCCTCCCAACAGATTGAGAGTGTCCTTGCTGCCTGTCAGTCTAGATGTTTCCAGGTATGGAGGATGGCTTATGATGACGGCCACTACATTTTTGTGCATACCGACCAATTGGCTGGCGGTGATCTAATCATCCCAACTAATCATGCTTCTGATTTTTATGCCTTACATTTTGCCAATATAAAAGATCTGAACTTTGCGATCGCTTCCATGAAAAAAAGAACATTGGAAGGTTTGTCAGCCACCGAAAGCAATCAGCTTATGGGACAATTGAAATTTCTGAGAGCATGGAACTATTTTCAGGTTGTCAGAATGTGGGGGCCTGTTCCCCTTCTTACTGATGAAACTCCCGATTATTTCAATGCCCTCCCTTCACGGGCTCCAATTGCGGATGTTTATCAACTGATCGTAACTGACTTTCAGGAAGCTATTAATAAACTTCCGGTTACCTGGGGCAATTTGGTCGGACGACCGACAAAGGATGCTGCTAAAGCACTCTTGGCCAAAGCCTATCTCACCATGGCAACTGCACCTCTAAATGAAACCTCAAACTATGCAAAAGCTGCAGAATTGGCAAAACAAGTCATAGATGCTGGAAATTATCATCTTGTTCACGATATAGATCAGGTTTTCAGCATGGCAACAAAATATGGTCCTGAAATGATATGGAGTTTTAATGCCAATAAAGATAATCCGGCAACCAACCCTAAAATCTGGTCAGGGATTTATGGTTGGGGTGACAATTCGGCCGATATTTGGTGGGTAGACAATGTCTATCCTGAACAACCCAGAAAATACGCATATATAGAAATTCTCAACCATGAAGGAGTACGTTTCTCCAACCTGCCCAACAAAGTCCCGGGTATTAAGAAATATCTGTACGACACATGGGAGGATTTCCAGAATAAGAGATCGTATATCAATATCCCTGTCATTCGTTATGCTGAAGTTTTGCTGATTTTTGCTGAAGCAGAAAATATGTCAAAAGGAGGGCCAACACAAGAAGTTGTCGATGCGATCAACTCAGTAATCGACCGTGCTAATGGCTATGAACCCAACCCCAATTATTCCTTATTAACAACCGGAATGTCTAAAGAGGCTTTTGATGCTGCTGTAATTGACGAAAGAAGTTTTGAGTTATGCTTTGAATATGATCGTTGGTTCGACTTAGTACGCAAACGAATACTCAAAGAAAAGAGCAGACCTGAAATTCAAAATAATTTTGATGAGCATATTTATCTTTTTCCTATCCCTGAAAGTGAAATAAAGCTAAATCCCAATATGGAACAAAATATAGGATATAATTGAGACGATTTTTATTTACAATTATGAAACAAATATCTCACATATACTTTTGGATGAAATTCAAAATATTTTGCCTGTCGTTTTTCGTTATTTTATTAAGCAGTTTATCCATCTATTCCTGCTCCAAGACAGGGGTGACAGAAAAAGAAGACACCGAAAACGAAAATCCCCCTCTGCCTTCACCTGGCAATGCTCCTGCTGAGGAACGCCCGTTTGATCCGGGGCACCCTGTTTATCAACCCATTCCGATGAACTGTCCCCTATATGTTCATTCATCTGAGATAGTCGGTAACATTGCCGAAAATTTTAAACTCATCCGATTTGATGTGGGGGGCGAGACTCCTCCTGTTTATGTAGGACAACCGTCGGATCCTGAGTGGACGCTAACAATTGCAGGCAAGGATTTCAAGGTACATGCGCCTGACAACATTAAAGCTGGAACAGGTTCCGATTATCCGCTTGTGGTTCTGGATAAGTCATCTGACCAATATAAAGGCCATCCGGTTGAATACCGTATGTGGCAGGCCAGTGTGAACCTTACTCAGCATAAAGTGACCTGTAACGGAGGCGGGGTGGGCGTTTATGCAAACGATGGCCGTGTATTGAATGACGTTGCCACCCAGCCAGGTTTGGTCAGGGGGGCTCTTGGGCAAGCTGAGCTGCATGGGCAAAATACCGGCTCAGGCTGTAGTTATACCGTCGGAATGATCCGCCCGATAGATATTGAAAGAGGATATATAGACCACGCCATACGCGTAGCCATAGGCTACCCACACCCCCAGCGTTGGTTCTGGCCTGCATTGAGGACAGAAACCTGGGGCACTAATGCGAATAAGAACTGTCCGATGGGCGCCCGCATTTTTCTCGACCCATCCGTCAATGTGGATGCCATCGCCAACATTATCGATGGATATACGAACCTGGATGTAAAAAATAAGGCATTTGCACGGATGTTCCTTGTTGCCTTGCAGAAATACGGCATGATTGCCCTTGATGGTTCCAATGGCAACAACATCTACCTGGAAGCTGATGAAACTGCCGGTTGGGAACAATTGATAGGCAAAGTGAACAACTACGGCACATACAACGATATTGGCCGGGCTATTGCGGATAATCTTCCCTGGAATATGTTGCGTGTTGCGGATTCATCGGTATTCGAAGATTTCGCTAAATTAAAAAGTGCATATATAAGGATGAAGGATTTGCAGTAAATACTATCTTAAGCAGAAATTATGATTATTCACTAATTAAATTAAAAAAACGAAACAGAAATGGCTAAAAAAAACCGATGAATGTAGGCGCATTCACCGGTTCAAAGACGATTAAATCGAGTTATCAATTTAAATCAGTACAAATCTATGAAAAAAAAGTGTATTAGAGGAAGCGGCTTTGATGCCTGCTTCCGAAGGATGTTTTTAATCATGAAACTTGTTGTTTTGTTGTTATTTGCAGGAGAAATAACTGTTTTTGGAACGGTTTATCCACAGTCGGCAAAACAAGATGCGGAACTGAAGAGCATTTCATCAAAAGAAATGTCAGGACAGGGAGGAGTTCCTTTTTTAACACCGGAACAACAATTCTCAGTGCAGCCAAAGAAAGACTTGTCGGGAATTGTTACCGATAAGATTGGTGCGCCTGTTCCGGGCGTCACAGTAGTTGTAAAAGGAACCACCGTAGGAACGATTACGAATGAAGAAGGACGTTTTAAATTATCTGTTCCCGCAGATGCACAAATGTTGGTTTTCTCATTTGTAGGCTTGAAGACCCAGGAGTTTCCCATTGGAAACAATCTGAATTTTCGTGTAGCCCTTGAGGAAGAAACGGTTGGACTGGAAGAAGTGGTGGCTGTGGGGTATGGTGTTCAGAAGAAAGCAAGCGTAACGGCAGCCATTTCCACCGTGGGGACCAAAGATCTGGTACAATCGCCCCAGGCCAACATCAGTAATATGCTGGTTGGCCGGCTGCCCGGATTGTTTGCCGTTCAGGCCAGTGGCCAGCCCGGACAGGGGCAGTCCATCCTGAGGATCAGGGGGACCGGAACGTTTACAGGGGATACTGCCCCGTTAATTTTAGTCGACGGGATTGAACGCCCCGACTACGACGACATCGACCCCAATGAAATTGAAAGCCTGAGCATCTTGAAGGATGCCTCGGCAACAGCAGTATACGGGGTCAGAGGGGCAAACGGCGTGATTTTGATCACCACCCGGCAAGGACGTAAAGGTGCCAGGCCCGAATTCAGTTATTCCGGTAATACGGCCATACAACAGCCAACCCGCTTACCTTCTTTTCTTGGGAGCTATGATTATGCCCGTTTGTATAATGAGGCCAAGAAAAATGACAGTTATACCAACCAGTCAACCTATGTGCCAAGTTTCTCTGAAGAAGACCTGGAATTATACAGGGACCACACCGATCCGATTTTCCATCCGGATATGAACTGGATGAAAGAGTTCTTTAAACCACATTCCTTGCAAACCCAGCATAATCTGAATATCAGCGGAGGCGCGGAACGGGCACGGTATTTTATTTCAGCAGGATATTTCGACCAGGAAGGCATGTACCGGTACACAGAACTCAACCCTGAATTCAGTACCAATGCCAAATACAAGCGGTACAATTTTAGGTCAAACCTGGATTTCGATATTACCAAAAGGCTTTCAACAAACATTAAGTTAGCAGGACAGGTTGAAAATTCAAACTACCCGGGTGTAGGAGCGAGGACCATCTTCTGGCACTTGCAGCGGACAAATCCCCTCAGTACTCCGGGGATTATTGACAACAAAGTGGTCACCCTGCAGGATCAGCAATCAGTGTTGAATCCGTACAGGACGTTAATGCAATATGGATTTTTTCAGGAGTTCCGGAGTAATATCAACAGTTCCGTCCGTATAAATTATGAACTTGATTTTATCACAAAAGGACTGAGCGTTCACGGGACCATCGCTTACGACAGCTTTTACAGACAAGCGATAACACGCGCAAAAGAACTTCAGGATTATTTAGTGGCAAAAGACCCAAACGATCCCAAGAAACCGGTATTCATTCCGCAAGGGGTTGACAGGCCTTTGGGGTTCGCGGAAGAAATGGGTAAAAACAGAAAAATCTATGCTGAAGCGGGTATTGACTATTCAAACACATTTGGTGTCCACACGATTACCGGCATGGTACTTTATAACCAAAGCAAATATTATTCTCCCTCCCTGGCTTTTTTAGTCCCGAATGGTTATCAGGGTATTGTTGGCCGAATAACCTACAATTTACACGATCGTTATCTGGCCGAATTTAATATGGGGTATAATGGTACCGAAAACTTCGCGAAAGGGAAACGGTTCGGATTTTTCCCGGCTTACTCGTTGAGTTGGATCGTTTCCGAGGAACCACTTTTCCCACAAAACCAGGTGGTAACCTTTTTGAAGATCAGGGGATCATACGGCGAGGTAGGAAACGATAAGATTAGTGGCACGCGGTTTATGTACCGTCCTTCAGCTTACGCCTATAATAGTTACTATAATTATTACTTCGGAACAGTTGGTCAAAACTACAATAGTTACAAGGGATCCTACGAAGACAAAATCGGAAATCCTGACCTTACCTGGGAAAGGGCACAAAAAACCAACGTAGGATTGGAAATTTCATTTCTGAAAGAGAAAAATATCACTTTCATCGGCGATTATTTTTATGAATACAGGAATAATATTCTGGCAAACAGGGGAACCATCCCGGTCATTGTAGGGGCCAACCTGCCTGCATACAACCTGGGAAGAATGGAAAACAGCGGATTTGAGATGGAACTGTCCGTACGTGGAAGATATAAAAATCTGTTCTATTGGTTAAAAGGTAATTACACATACGCACATAATAAAGTTTTATTCAAAGATGAGGCGCCGAAAACCTATGCTTATCAGAATGAAACCGGCAACCGTGCCGGTCAATTCTTTGGATTGATAGCCGACGGTCTGTACAATACCTGGGAAGAAATCAACGATCCCCAACGGCCAGTTTCCATGTGGGACAATAACCGCTTGCAACCTGGCGATATCAGGTATGTGGACGTTAACAAGGATGGGAATATTAACCTTGATGACCGGATGCCAATTGGATATACCGATTTTCCCGAAAAGACATTTGGTATATCGGGCGGATTGAATTTCAAGGGATTCGATCTTTCTATACTCTTCCAGGGTGCTGCCAATGTTTCCATTCAGTATGCGCAGTATGCCCTCTGGCCATTCGTTTTGGATGTGAGCAGCGCCAAATCGGTTATACTCGAACGATGGACCCAGGAACGTTACGAAAAAGGATTGCCCATTAATTTTCCGAGGCTTGGGCTCAATCCTGTTGGGAATAAGCACAATTATCAGAGTTCTACTTACTGGACACGGGATGCAGATTATGTACGCCTGAAAAACCTCGAGATCGGTTATACGTTCAGCAAAGGGATATTAAGAAAGTTAGGACTTGAAAGCGTCCGGGTGTATGTTAACGGACACAATCTTTACACTTGGTCGGATGTAACCGACTTTGACCCGGAGTCTTTACGTGATCCGGATACCGGCGATCTGTTTAATTATCCGCAGCAAAAGGTATATAACCTGGGCTTAAATGTAAAGTTTTAAAATCAGAAGTTATGAAGAAAAATATAATACTATCTGCTACCTTGATTATTTCCTTATCGGTAATATCTTGTAATGAAGATTTTCTTGAAAAACCGCCGAGTGTGGATGTAACTGAGGATATCATCTTCTCAAAAATGGCAGAAACGGAGACTTTCGTTGCAGGAACATACAAGCTCAGCATTCCTTACGGATACCCGGCTGATTACGGGGCACAGCACGGCATTAATCAACGTGTATACGGCGGTATTCTCGCTGGTATTTGCGATGAAGCTGAAATGGGGAATGGGTGGACAAGCGCTCATGACTGGAACAACGGTGCAATTACCCCAAATGCCATTATGAGTGAAGAAGATGACCGTTTTGAACAGCGCTGGCGGGCCGTCCGCAGGTGCAATATCCTGATGGAACGAGTTGGTACCGTTCCTGACGCTACTGAAGAATACAAAAACCAAGTCAAAGGAGAAGCACATTTTATCCGGGCATTGTTGTACTTTGAAACGGTAAAACGGTACGGTGGCATTCCAATATTGTCAAGCCGGTTAAATCCCGGTGATGAACTCCTTTTACCGCGCCGGTCATTAAAAGCATGTATCGACTTTATTGTTGACGATTGCGATATGGCGATTAGCCTGTTGCCGGCGACCCAGCCTTCCAACATGAGAGGGCGCGCCCATAAGGGTGCGGCGCTCGCGCTCAAAGCAAGAACGCTTCTGTATGCTGCCAGTCCATTGTTTAACAGTGCTACGCCTTATCTTGATTTCAGTGGGAACGACAGCCTGATCTGTTACGGAAATTATGACAAGAACCGGTGGCAACTGGCTGCTGATGCGGCAAAGGCAACACTTGACTGGGCATCGTCAAACGGGTGTAGCCTGGTCGATGGGTACGGCATAGATCGAAATTATTTAATGGTCACCGAAGAACAGGATAATAAAGAAATCATACTTGCCAATAAAGCGTTCGCAGGTATCGGACAATGGGATAACAATACCTACGGCATTATCACCCCAAAGTTTGCGAGAGGGTGGTCGAATGGCGGTGTCAGTGTTCCGCTCAATTTTATTAAATTCTATGAAAAGAAAGACGGTACAAAACAGGATTGGAAGCTGGAAGGTGGAAACAACCTGCTCCAGATGTATGCAGAACTTGATCCGCGCTTTAAACAGACAATTGCCTATCATAAGTCGCCATGGAACCAGCACATTGGGATACTTAATATGGTTGATGGGAGCGTACACCGTAATTTCTGCCCCGGGTCACATTGGATGCATAAAACGATCCCCACCGACCTGCTTTGGGATGCCATTATCATGAACTGGATTGTGTTCCGGTTAGGCGAAGTTTACCTGAATTATGCCGAAGCCCTCAACGAAGCAGGGACCGGGCCTGATCCCAAAGCCTATGACGCAGTGAACCTAATCCGCGCCCGTTCGGGAATGCCCCCTTTGCCATCCGGGCTTGATCAGGCACAATTCAGGGATCGGCTAAGAAACGAAAGAGCTGTTGAACTTTCTTTTGAAGAACATCGGTTTTGGGATATCCGTCGATGGAAAATTGCAGGCCAGGACGGCATTATGAAAGGCGATTTTTATGGTCTGTCAATCACACCTGTCGGAGAGGGAAGTTCAGAATTCAAGTATCTGCCAACCGTATTTGAAACCCGGGTCTGGTACGATAAGATGTACCTCCATCCCTTCCCGATCGGAGAAATATACAAGGGGTATCTGGTACAGAATCCCGGATGGCAGGAATAATTGTCTGAAACAGATATGGAATTACATGGAATCTTAAAATCATTTAATACATGCATAAGATGAAACAACTTTTATATAAATTTTTCCGATTCTGTCCGGTTTTGTTATTACTGATGTTCTTTGTTGCGGGCAACAGCTTATCTGGACAGGAAACGCTAAATAAAGACGAATTACTACCAACAGCAAATGATTCATCCGCCGTTCCGGTTGCCTATAGCAGTTTCCCTCAATGGAAGATAACAGGAGCGATCAGTTCAGTGGGAGGCGATGGGTTGCGCCAAACCACCTCTTCCTCACTGGCCAATGCGCTTTTTGCCAGGATACCCGGTCTTACCGCAGTACAGGGTTCAGGCGAGCCTGGTTATGATTCGCCTACTTTATTTGTAAGGGGATTGAGCTCGTACAGACAAAACAGGATGATCATCGTTGTTGACGGCTTTGAAAGTTCTTTTGAGCAACTGGTACCTGAAGAAATCGAATCGGTCTCTGTGCTTAAAGATGCTGCTGCAACCGCTCTGTATGGTATACGGGGAGCAAATGGAATATTGTTGGTGACGACAAAAAAAGGAATCAATAGTGCCCCCCAGATTACGTTCAGGGCACAAACGGGAATACAGAAGCCGGTTCGGCTCCCGGAACCGCTTGGCTCATATGATTATGCACGGCTTTACAACGAGGCCTTAGCCAATGAAGGTAAACCAGCGCGTTACTCCGCCGCCGCCCTGGGCGCTTACCAATCGAATAACGATCCCTATTTTCATCCCAATGTAAACTGGTATGATCAAATATTGCGCCCATCAGCCCCCATTTCAAATTATGATTTGAATTTCAGAGGTGGTAGTGAAAATGTGAAATATTTTGTTCTACTTAATGTGTTTCAAAGCGACGGACTATACGCACATACCGATCCGAAACGGAAAGAAAATTCAAATGCCCATTACATGAAATATAACTTCCGTTCGAATGTGGATGTTGACATCACTGATAACCTGATGGCATCCCTCTATCTGGGGGGTCGGGTAGAAGACCGTACCTCGCCCGGAGGAATAGGGAGTTTTGAACTCTTCGACAAATACCTTTTAACCCCTCCGAATGCCTTCCCCGTTTACAATCCTGACGGCACATACGGAGGAAATGCCATCTATAAGAATCCTTTGGCGATGGTGCTGGGCACAGGGTTATATAATGACCATAACCGAAATCTGCAAGCGGTTTTCCGTTTAAATTATAAACTGGACAGTTTCCTCCCAGGGCTGAGCGTAAACGGGGCTGTCGCATTCTCTAATTATTTCTCAGGAATTTCGCGTAAGGATAAAACTTTTGCCATGTATGAAATTTCGAAGGCTGGAAATGACACTATTTATCAACAGATCGGACAGGATACCCCGCTTTCGGGAGCAGAAGGGTACCGTGAGCAATGGAGAAGGGCCAATACCCGGTTGGGCGTGAATTATTCCCGATCCTTCGGACATCACGATCTCGATGTCATGGGAATGTTTCTGAGAGACCAATACGTGATTGGTGGGAACAATGTACCATTTGCCTATGAAAATCTTGCTGGTAGCGTGAATTACGCTTTCAGGAAAAAATATGTTGCCCAGGTATCGCTGAGCTATAGCGGATCGGATAACTTCCCTAAAAGCAAAAAGCATGGTCTTTTCTATGCGTTTTCCGCCGGCTGGATTGTTTCCAATGAGACCTTTGTACGGGAATCTGACTGGCTGACTTACCTGAAAATTAAAGCTTCTTACGGTAAGACCGGAAATGACCAGGTTGGAGGACAACGTTTCATGTACGATCAATATTTTTACCAGGAAGGAGGGTATTACTTCGGTACGGGAAACAGCTTTTACAATGGTTATACCGAAGGAAGCCTGGCAAACAAAAATGTCACCTGGGAAAAACGGAGAATGGTTAATCTTGGAATTGAGTCAACCATTTTTAAGAGAGTGAATGTGAACCTTGATATTTTTAATGAAAAAAGATTTGATATACTTGCTGAACCGTATGGTACCATTCCTGATTTCCTTGGGGTAGGCTTGCCCGCGTTAAACGAAGGCAAGGTTGAAAACCAGGGATTTGAATTGCAGGTTCAATACCGCTCTCCACAGGAACGTGATTTCAGATATTTTATTGGAGGATCTGCCTGGTATGCAAGAAATAAGATCCTTTACATGTCGGAACCGGTACAGCCTTATGGATATCTGAAACGGACCGGCAGGTCGATCGGACAACCGTTTGGCCTGGTCGCTGACGGATTTTACCAGGAAGCAGATTTTGACGCATCGGGGAATTTAAAAAGCGGACTGCCTGTGCCTCAGTTTGGACCGGTACAACCCGGAGACCTGAAATACAAGAACCAAAATGGAGATAATGTCATTGATGTATATGATTATCAGCCTATAGGTAAACCAGCAATCCCGGAATGGACTTTTGGTCTGGAGACTGGCTTTGAATTCAAAGGTTTCGATTTTTCTGCTTTCGTTCAGGCCGTGACCAACCGCACCGCGTTCTTGCAGGGTTCAAACGTCTGGGCTTTCCAGAACAACGCAGGGATAACAACTTTCGCGTTGAACCGTTGGACCCCGCAAACAGCCGCTACAGCAGATTATCCAAGATTGTCGTCCACAACCAATGTGCATAATTATCAGCTTTCAGATTTTTGGCAGCGCGATGGAAGTTTCCTTCGTTTGAGGACAATTGAATTGGGATATACCCTTCCTCAGGAAATGATCAGGTTTGCAAAATTAAAAGATGTCAGGATATATGTCAATGGCAACAACCTGTTAACCTTCGATCATGTTAAGATTTCCGATCCGGAAACAATGACAGGATACCCTGCCATGAAATCCGTGCATGTGGGTGTGATCGTTAAACTTTAATGAACTCATGAAAAAAATTAAGTTATGAAAGTTAAAATACAAGTCATAATAACTGCCCTGCTTTTTGCAACCTTTCTAAGCAGCTGCAATGATGATTTTTTAGACAGGCAGATCGATTCGCGGCTTTCAAAAGACAGGGTATTCAAATCGTATGATTATGTCAGTCAGTTCCTGGTTGGAACATATGCCTGGCTGCCTGAAGGGTTTATGCGTATTGGCACGGTTACCAGTCTTTCCTCAGATCCGGTCACAGAAAATGCCATGTTAGCATCAGCATCTGATGAGGCCGAACATACCTGGGAAGGCGCCGCAATCCAGAAATTTAACAATGGAAGTTGGAGCCCTTATTCCAATCCTGAAGATCAGTGGGATTTTTTCTACACGGGCATACGCCGGGTTAACCTCTTTCTGGAAAATATCGATCAGGTAAACCTTGATGATTACAGGCTGAACCCGTTGCCCAACCAGCAAACGGAATACCAGAACCGGAAAACCGACCTGAAACGGTGGAAATACGAAGCCCGGTTCCTGAGGGCCTATTTTTACTTTGAACTGGTCAAACGCTACGGCGGAGTCCCTGTGATCCGCGAAACATTGTCGCTGGATGATGATTTAAGCCTGGTCAAGCGAAACACGATAGAGGAATGCATCAGTTTTATCGTCGAAGAATGTGACTCGGCTGCAGCAGGATTGAATATTTTTCCGGGAAGAATTTCGACCGATAATCAAGCCAGCGGGCGTGCTACTAAAGGCGCTGCCCTTGCCTTGAAAAGCCGTGTGCTGCTATATGCTGCCAGCCCACTCTTTCTGGATCCATTGGCTACAGATAGTTCCAAACCAACCAATCAGGGGAAATGGCAAAAAGCAGCCGCAGCTGCAAAAGCGGTCATTGACCTTGGGGCATATTCCCTGGAAACCTATGCCAAAGCATTCAATAACATCGGAAGTAAAGAACTTATACTTCCCCGTAGGTATGGAAGCGCGAATGATATTGAACAGGCAAATTATCCAATCGGATATGAAAAAGGAAAAAGCGGGACCACCCCATCTCAAAATCTCGTCGACTCCTACGAAATGGCAAATGGCAAACCCATTCATGATCCCGAATCGGGATATGATCCGCAAAACCCTTATGGCAACCGGGACCCACGTCTGTTGCAGACAATCATAGTCAATAACTCAACGTGGAACAAACGTCCTGTTGAGTTATGGAATGGCGGACGGGATGGAAAAGGAAAAGACCAGGCCTCAAAAACGGGTTACTACCTCAAAAAATACGTAGTGGAAAACGTAGACCTTTTACAGGATAAAACGGCGGTTCATACCTGGGTACTGTTCCGGCTGGCCGAAATTTATCTGAATTATGCCGAAGCTCTGAATGAATACGATCCGGGGAATCCCGACATTGCCAAATATGTGAACTTAGTCAGAAAACGCGTCGGGATGCCCGACCTCTCTGGTGGTTTGTCTCAGGCAGAGATGCGCGAAAAGATACAGAACGAACGACGCGTTGAACTGGCCTTTGAAGACCACCGCTTCTGGGATGTCAGAAGATGGAAAATTGCACCTGAAACACTCGGCGCTCCCATAATGGGAATGGATATCACCAAACTTGACGCAGAGCACTTTCAGTATCAGAAAGTGCAGGTCGAAAACAGGGTATTTATGCCGAAAATGTATTGGTATCCTATTCCTCAGAATGAACTGATTAAAACAGATTGGAATCAAAATCCCGGGTGGTAACCTGATACTTGAATAAAGTGGGGAAAGAAGAAATCTTCATTCTTCCCCCCACTTTATTGTAAATCAAATTGTGATAATCGAAATTCATCGAGGTGGGAATGTTTTGCTTCTCACTTTCCAATTTCCTGTTTCAACAAAAACAGAAAACAGTAAAAAATGAAGCCCACAATAATTTTCGTTTTCAAAGCAATCTTCTTTTTTGCCACATTACATCCCGGGATATCCTGTGCCCGACAGCTTAAATTTGAAGACCATATTCCGGCTTTTTACGGAGCTGAAGGGTTTGGGGCAAACACACCAGGTGGACGAGGAGGGATTATTTGCGAAGTGACCAACCTGAATGATGCGGGGACCGGAAGCCTCCGCGAATGTCTTTCGGAAAAGCAGGGGCCGCGTATAGTTGTATTCCGGACAGGTGGAACAATAGAACTTTCTAGTCCGGTTGTTATGAGTGGGGAGGATGATTCATTTGTTACAGTTGCCGGCCAGACAGCCCCGGGAGGTGGCATCCAGATCAAAAACCACGGTATTATTATCAAAAGTG
Source organism: Prolixibacteraceae bacterium (assembly GCA_034003625.1). Lineage (GTDB taxonomy): Bacteria > Bacteroidota > Bacteroidia > Bacteroidales > Prolixibacteraceae > GWE2-42-39. Next base: position 90,004 of record JAVEYG010000007.1, read on the forward strand.
GCGCACACGACATTGTGATCAGGTACCTCCGCATCAGGCCGGGTAATGGAAGCGGACAAACAGAAATCGACACAGACGCAATCGAAATATGGGGTAATACCTCAACCTCAGTAAAAAATATTGTTGTGGACCATGTGTCAATGGAATGGGCAATGGATGAAAACATCAGCGTTTGGGGAAATGTATCGGATATTACCATCCAGTATTGCATCATTGCTGAAGCCAGGAAAACAGGACAAAACAATGAACATGCAAAAGGAATGCTGATCGGGGGGCCCAATGCAAAAGGCAACATTTCCATTCACCATAACCTGTTTGCCCAAAATCCAGACAGAAGCCCGAGATCGGGAGCCCCAAACCATGTCGATTTTGTCAACAACATCATCTACAATTGGGGAAATAACAATAACACAATGTTTGGCGACTATGAGAATCTGTATGGCTCTATGGGAACTCAAGTCAATTTGATAAATAATTTTTGGAAAAAAGGGACTGACAGTTCCCCCAACCATAACGATGTGGTGTGGGTAAAGCCAAAAACTAAAATTTATTTAAAGGGCAACCGGGGGCCTAAATGCCCGTCGGGATGTTCCGTAAATGAATGGGATATTGGTATCCGCGAAGAAGTCGGGCCATCCTGGCTACCTGCAAATGAAATCGTTTACCGTTCACCAGAGCAGTTTGAAACCCCGGCAATTACGACTTATGAAACTTCTCAGGCGATTGATTCGGTACTAAAAAAAGCCGGTGCAATCGTCCCGTCACGAGATGCTGTTGATATCAAAATTGTGAACGATGTAAAAAACGATGCCGGTTCATTGACCGATAACAACCCTTACCCCGTACTTGCTGCCGGAACCCCGCCCATGGACACAGATGGCGACGGAATGCCCGACGAATGGGAAATGTCCAGGGGGTTAGACCCAAATGATAACTCAGACCAAAATGGAGATATAAATGGAGATGGTTACACAAATATCGAGAAATACCTGGGTGAAAGAGCCGGCGATGTAAATTCCCAACCAATAACTTTTGCGAAGAAGGAGAAAAGGTCCCCAAAAAATAATTTCAAGGTCTTTCCCAATCCTTGTTACGGAAAATTCAGAATAGAATCAGCCTCACAGGATTGGCAATTGAAAAATGTTGACATCGTTACCATGCGGGGACAAGTTGTGGCAAGAATAAATCCTGAAACAAAAATATTTGATGTTTCAGCGCTTTCCGACGGGATGTATTTTATTCGGTTGGAATCGGCAGGAAAAAACACTGTCTGCCACATAAATAACATCGAACTAAATAAATTTTTAATCCGACATTAACATGAAAAAAATTATAAAAGAACTATTTAAGTCATTGTTTTTAATTGTCTTACCTGTTTTCTTTTCCTTTTCACAGGAGCCTGGGAACCTCATAAACAACCCGGGATTCGAAAATATTTCCGGGAATAATCCTGTTTATTGGACAACAACTGTTCCCGAACATGCGGGCAGTTGCAAACTGGGAATCGATGAAACCGAATATCATTCCGGGAAGCATTCATTTAAAATTTCCCGGATATGGATTTTCCCCAGGAAACAAGCCAGTTTAAAAACCGAAAAGCCGGCAACGATCGATCCCCGAAAAAATTACCTTCTCAGTTTCTGGTATAAAACGAAGGACATTGACGAATACCCGGAACCATTTTCGGCCACTTATACGGTTGCATGCGATACTACTCCTTCGGTGCAATACGGCAAGTTGATTTACAACTCCGATGAGTGGCAACCATATTACCTCCTGATGGACAATATTCCGGCTGACGGCAAAGAGGTGAGTTTCTCATTCAATACCATGGTGAATACCAGGGGAAGTATTTGGATCGACGATGTGGAGTTTAGGGAAGCCTCGAAAGAAGATATAAGGCATTATGAACAGTGGCGGCGCCAAAATGTGACCCGCCCCATCGGGGATGCAACGGGGAAAACATTCGCGGCTACCGGATTTTACAGGGTCGAAAAAGCGGAAGACCGCTGGTGGTTGGTCGACCCTTCCGGAAACCCAACCTGGGCAATGAGCATCGATGGAACCAAACGGCCTGCCCAGGCGCTTGGCCGCGTAGACTATTCATCGGACTGGTTTGTAAGCCGGTTCGGATCGACGCCTGAAGCAGTCACGGAGAAAATGTACACCATTTATACCGACATCTGCGGGTTCAACTCCTTTGCCGGTTGGACAGGCGATGAGTTTGCACAGGTATCAAAGTCGCGCTATGAAGCAGGTCAGCCCTATATGCCAATGACCCGTGTTTTGGGGCTGGCAACGGCAACCCGTGAACCTGAAGTATTTGCTATGGATAGGGATGGCAACCGGCTCGATGGGGGACATGCCGTGCCTGATCCCTTCAACCCCAAATGGCGCAAAATGGCACGGCTTAGGGCTGAAAAAGCCATTATTCCTTATCGCGATGCCCCTTGGTTCCTGGGTTGGTTCGTTGATAATGAAATGAGTTTTGCAGAACTGTACCGTTACATCTGGGCAGAATTCTCATCGAAAGAATTCATCCGTACCTTGGAAGAAAAATATAAGAACATCGATTTGCTCAACCGTGCATGGTCATCTTCTTTCCGTGCTTACCGGTACACTTCTTTTAATGACATATTGAACGACAAACCAGAGCCCATCGATTGGGATGATCCGTTGTGGACAGACTTCGCCACTTTTGAGCGTTATATGCTGAAAACATACATTGATTTTACTTACGATTTGGTGAGAGAACTGGATCCCAATCATCTGATCATATCCAACCGCATTAACCTGGATCCCATGCCGGAAGCTTACCGGACAATCGATCTATGGAGCAGGTACGATATTGTGTGTATTAACATTTACCCCGACAATAACAAAATAGGTTTCAACCAGGGAGAAATTGAGATCATGAAAAAACTCTATGAGGGAACCGGACGCCCGGTGATGATCGGTGAGTGGAGCGTACCTGCCATTGATTCAGGTTTGTATGAATTCGGAGTTGATTCGCTTGGCAGACCGCTCGACTGGAGCTGGCCTCAGGTAGTAAGAACCCAAAAAGAGCGCGGAGAGGTCTATAACACTTGCATCAGGCAATTGGCCTCACTCGATTTTATGGTTGGAGCGGGATGGTTCATCACATTTGATGCTAATACCAGACAACGCAGAGCAAACCGGGGGATTATGACTACTAATTATGAATTGTATAAAGACCTTACGGATATAATGAAAGAATCTAATGCAGCTGTTAAAAAAGAACTCGGAATCACTTGGTAAAAATTCAAATTTATGAACAAATGGTATAAGAACAAATCGATGAAATACATGGTGAACGGCATTGTTCGTACATCAGTGCTGTTAGCGGGAAGCCTGATAACCATGCATGCATTTGCAGCCGAAAAACCTAATATCATACTCATTTATGCAGATGATTTGGGTTACGGCGATATAAGTTGCTATGGGGCAACAAAAATACAGACACCAAACATAGACCATTTAGCAGAAAACGGTATTCGCTTCACAAATGCTTATGCCACCTCAGCAACCTGCACGCCTTCGCGCTATTCATTACTTACCGGTGAATATGCATGGAGAAAAAAGGGAACAAAAGTAGCTCCAGGCGATGCGGCGATGATTATTTCCACAGCGAAAAAAACATTGCCCTCAATGCTTCAAAAAGCTGGGTATGCGACTGCAGTAGTCGGGAAGTGGCACCTTGGTCTTGGATCAGATGGAGGTCCTGATTGGAATAGTGAAATTAAACCAGGACCCAAGGAAATTGGCTTTGATTATTCTTTCCTGATCCCTGCCACGGGTGACCGCACCCCTTGTGTATTTGTTGAAAACGGGCGTGTCGTTGGACTTGATCCGCAAGATCCGATCCAGGTAAGTTACAAACATCCGGTAGGCGACGGACCAACCGTCATAAAAAATCCAGAACTGTTGAAGATGCGTTCCAGTTACGAGCACGACAACAGCATTGTCAATGGCATTGGACGTATTGGATATATGAAAGGGGGAAAATCGGCCCTTTGGGTAGACGAAGACATTGCTGATGTGATCACCGGAAAAGCGAAGGCATTTGTGAAGCAACACAAAAATCAACCATTTTTCCTATATTTTTCTACACACGACATTCATGTTCCCCGCGTTCCGCATCAACGGTTTGCAGGTAAAACTGCTCTGGGACCACGAGGCGATGCCATTCTCCAACTGGATTGGTGTGTGGGAGAAATTGTCGAAACTCTCGAAAAATTGGGACTAAAAGAGAATACTCTGATCCTGTTTACCAGCGACAACGGACCAGTAGTAGACGACGGGTACCATGATCAGTCAGTCGAATTATTAAACGGGCATACACCCTGGGGACAACTGCGGGGCGGAAAATATAGTGTCTTTGAGGCAGGTACAAGAATTCCTTTCATCGTCTACTGGCCATCACATGTCAAACAGGGTGTCTCCGATGCGCTGATATCTCAAATCGACTTGTTCAGTTCATTTGCGTCACTTACCGGACAAAAAATCGCGTCAGAAGATGCCCCAGACAGTTACGATATGCTTCCGGCCATTCTGGGAGAAACCACCCGGGCTCGTGATTTTTTGGTTGAACATGGCTGGAGCCTATCTGTCAGGAAAGGAAACTGGAAATACATTGAACCGAGCGAGAAGTCCCGTTTCGACCCCTACACCAACATTGAGTTAGGCAATGCCCCCTACCCGCAATTATACGATTTGTCGGTCGATCAAGGAGAAAAGACCAACCTGGCCGATAAATACGTTGAAAAAGCAGAGGAACTGGCTGCCCTGCTGGATTCAATAAAACAGGGAATAGTAAGAAGCAATACTGCCGGCGCATTTCAGGAAAGCAAATAACTATAATAAAACAATCACGATGAGAAATTTCTTTAAATTCAGTTTCCCTTCTCTGTATCTAATGTCACATTTGTGCCAAGGAGTAATTTTTGCGCAGGAAGCGGATCTCAAATTAGTTGACTGGCAGCCCAAAAGCCAGTTAGTGGTCAAGGAAACCAAAGTTTTAAAACCAAAATTTCCGGTAATCGATATCCACAACCATCTGGGAAATCTCGGACAAACCGATGTGTTTTTAAAAGAAATGGACGAGGCCGGGATATGGATGTGCGTGAGCCTCGATGGACGCTCCAGGGACGATTTTTACAAGAAACACCTTGAAACTTCCCTCAAAGTTTCCAAAGAAAGGTTCCTCGTATTTTTTGCACCCGATTTCAGTAAAATAGATGAACCTGATTTTGGAGAGAAAGAAGCCCAAAAACTGGAAGAATCTGTAAAATTGGGTATTAGGGGACTGAAAATCGCCAAATCATTGGGACTCACCATCAAAGATAAAAGCGGAAAACTCGTCCCGGTTGACGACCCCCGGATCGATCCCATCTGGACTAAATGTGGCGAATTAGGTATTCCGGTCATGATCCATGTCTCCGATCCAAAGGCCTTTCACACCGGGCCGATTGATCGGTACAACGAACGGTATGACGAATTGTCGCGTCACCCGGGTTGGTCATTTTACGGTGACAGCTATCCATCGAAAGATGAAATACTGGAACAACGAAACCGGGTCATTGCCCGGCACCCCAACACCATTTTCATCGGCGCCCACATGGGAAATTTGCCCGAAGAATTAGGGCGTGTATCTATGTGGTTAGAAAAATACCCCAATTTTTATGTGGATATCGATGCCCGGATCAGCGAATTAGGCCGTCAGCCCTACACAGCAAGAAGATTTATGATCCAATACCAGGACCGGGTACTTTTTGGAATGGATGACGCGCCCAACGCCGAAAAATATCGCGGCTACTTTCGCTTCCTGGAAACCGACGATGAATATTTTGAATCTGTGCCGGCTGGGAAACAAGGACGTTGGATGATATACGGGCTTTACCTGCCAGATGAAGTCCTGGAAAAGATATACAACAAAAATGCTCTGAAAATACTAGGCATGTTTAAAGGATCACAGAAATATAGTCTGGTTCAGGAAAAATCAGAAGATAGATCTAAGTAAAAACAAAAAAGATGAAGAACACAAAACTCAAATTTTTAGTGATGTTACTGGCCGGTTTGATGGTATTGAACCAAGCGTACAGCCAGGATAAGGAAAGCATTCTATTGAAGGATTACAAACCGGTATCCATTTTCAAAATTCCGGTGACAAACATTCAAAAAGCAAAATACCCGATCATTGACATGCACGCCCACGATTACGCCAAAACCCCGGAAGAAGCCGATGTATGGGTGAAAAAAATGGACAGCCTGGGAATCCAAAAAACCATTATCCTGACTGGCAGGACCGGCCAGGCATTCGATGCTATTGTAACTAAATATTCCAAACATCCCGAACGTTTCGATATTTGGTGTGGCTTTGACTATTCCGGTTTCGATCAGCCGGGTTGGACCGAAAAAGCCGTCGCCGAACTTGAACGCTGCAAAAAGGCAGGGGCCAAAGGGGTTGGGGAAATTTCGGATAAAGGACAGGGGATTACCCGTTCAAAAGATGACCCGGCCAATGGAATGCACATCGACGATCCCCGGATGAAACCATTGCTGGAAAAGTGTGCCGACCTGGGTTTACCAATCAACATCCACGTAGCCGACCCAATTTGGGCCTATCTCCCCATCGACAATAAGAACGACGGGTTGATGAGCGCTTTCAACTGGCGGATCGACATGGGCAAACCAGGAATGTACAATCACGGACAACTCATACAAACCCTTGAAAGAGCTGTAAGGGAAAATCCCCGTACCACCTTCATTGCCTGCCACCTGGCAAACTGCGATTTCGACTTAAGCATCCTTGGAAATTTACTGGACAAATATCCCAACCTCCATACCGATATTTCGGCCAGGTTTTACCAGACAGCAACCATCCCCAGGCATACACGTGAATTTTATCAGCAATACAGCAACAGGATATTGTATGGAACAGATATGAGCACAGAAATGAACATGTATCGGTGGACCCTGAGGGTGCTGGAAAGCGCCGACGAACATTTTTACTTCCGGTACACATACCATTGGCCCATGTATGGACTGAACCTGGATTCTGACCTGCTGAAGAAAATGTATCATGAAAATGCACAAAAGATATTAGAGCTATTGAAGTAGTGAAAACAATAAAATTGGATTTAAGATGACGGTTAATGAAGATTTAAATCATCAAATTGGTAAGTACACAAAAAGGGAGATTTTCCAGCAGCCGGATGTGTGGAAAAAAACGAAGGAAGTTATTTTTTCAAGAAAAGAAGAAATTTCGGCATTCCTTAAGAAAGTCTATGAAAATAAGGAGGTGGACACAGTACTCACAGGGGCCGGTAGTTCTGCTTTTATCGGCGCCGCTGTAAGCGGGGTCTTTGTTAAGTTTAATCATGTTTCTGCGCGCGCAATTCCCACAACCGAACTGATCACTCATCCCGACTTTTTGCTGTTAAAAGAAAAGGCTGTATTGCTGGTTTCGTTTGCCCGGTCGGGAAACAGCCCCGAAAGCCTGGCAGCAATAGATACTGTAAATAAATATTGCCGTCAGTCCTGGCATATTATTATTACTTGCAACGAAACGGGGGAACTATATCGGAGAAGCGATGCCAGCAATATGTTAAAGATTTTGTTGCCTCCCGAAACCAACGATGAAAGCCTGGCCATGACCAGTAGTTTTTCTTCCATGATGCTGGCTTACATTCTTATAGCAAAAATAGACACCTTGGATAGCGAAAAAGCCAACGTTGAGTTGCTTGCAGAATGGGGACGACGGATACTGGACTACGAACAATCCATCGCACGAATCGCGGAGCTCAGTTTTAGCCGCGCTGTGTTTCTTGGCTCAGGCCCTTTGCGGGGGATAGCCGAGGAGAGCCATCTCAAATTGCAGGAACTCACTGACGGAAAGGTCATCTGTACCTGGGACTCGTTCCTTGGATTTCGCCATGGACCTATTGCCGTGGTCAACCAGGAGACTTTGCTGGTTTACCTGTTTGCCGACCAGGAGCACACACGTCGGTATGAATTTGACCTGGTTAAACAGATCAGTGTCGACAATAAACACCTGGCGCAGATCGCAATTTCCCATCATCCGGTGAAAATGACAGATGTGAATTTTGACCTGAACGTCAATTTTGGAAAGATAGAAGATCGGGACGCGCCCATAGAATACCTCTGCGTTGCTGAGGTGCTTGTTGCCCAATTACTTGGGTACTATAAGTCAATAGCCTTGGGTCTTGACCCGGACAATCCCTCCTCATCCGGAACATTTTCTAGGGTAGTGAAGGGAGTAAAAATTTATGAATTTAATATTTGATTATGCTGATTGAAAAAATAAAGAAACCGGACAGGAAGATAGACCTTCCTGTTACCGAATATATTCTGAAAAGAATAGAAGAGCTCAAACAACAGGGTCATCCGCCGCGCACCCTGTTTGCTGCCTGTCCTAATTCCATTTCGGTGATTAAAGCATCATTGCGTTCGGCAAAGCGAAACAATGCACCTATAATGTTTGCAACCACATTAAACCAAGTGGATTGTGACAGGGGATATACCAAGTTTAATCACGGCGAATTCGTCCGTTATGTCTATCAGGAATGTGAACGAATCAATCATACAGGGCCGGTCATCATTGCCATCGATCACGGTGGCCCCTGGTTAAAGGACATTCAGTCGGTTGAAAAATGGTCACTCGAAAAAGCGATGAACGGTGTGAAAGCTTCTTTTGAAGAAGCAGTAAAAGCAGGCTTTCAGTTAATCCATGTCGACCCGACAGTTGATATCTTTATTCCTGAAGGAGAGACAATTTCCATTGACGTGGTTGCATCACGGACTACAGAACTAATCGCTCATATCGAAAACTTCCGGAGAAATAACAATTACCCAGCCATTTCATATGAAGTAGGAACTGAAGAAGTTCACGGCGGACTTGCCGACGAAACAACCTTTGACCGTTTTCTGCAATTGCTGAAACAGGGCCTTCAGGAAAAGGGGTTACAGGATGTATGGCCGTGTTTTATCGTAGGGAAGGTGGGTACCGATCTGCATACAACGACTTTTGACAAGGACGTGGCCATCCTGCTTACCAATAAAGTGAAACCGCTGGGAAGTTTTATCAAAGGACATTACACTGATGGTGTGACCAATCCTGAGGAATATCCGCGTTCGGGAATGGGAGCTGCCAATGTGGGGCCCGAGTTTACGATCAGTGAATACGAAGCATTAATGGAACTTGAAGCAATAGAAACAGGGCTGTTTGAACAAAACAGGATTGCCATCCTGTCTAATATCCGTGAGACACTTTGGTCTGCTGTAATCGACTCTAACCGATGGAAGAAATGGCTACAGCGCGAAGAAATGGGCCTGGACTTCCAAGCCATCAGCCCCGAAAGGCAAACCTGGCTCATCTCGACCGGATGTCGCTACATTTGGCAAAATCCCGAGGTAGTCGTTTCGAGGTACCGCCTGTATGAGAACCTGCAAACAAACGGAATCGACGCGGAAGAAATTGTCTTGAGCAGGATTGAACACGACATGGACAAGTATTTTGTGAATTTCAACCTGATCAACCTGAATAATTTTCTATGAAAAATAAACAATTTGATGTGTTAGCCATCGGCGAACTGAACGTCGATCTCATCATGAACCAGATCAACGGTTTCCCAGTGATCGGGAAAGAGATCGAAGCGAAAGCGATGGACCTCACCCTGGGGAGTTCGACCGCCATATTTGCTGCAAACCTCTCTGCCTTAGGGTCTCGGGTAGGCTTTCTGGGAAAAACGGGGAACGACCTGTTTGGGGAGTTGGTGCGAAAAAGCTTGTCGTCAAAAGGGATTGATATTTCGATGGTGACTGTGGATCCCAAAGTGCCTACCGGGGCAACTATTATTCTGAATTACGATCAGGACCGGGCGATGATCACTTTTCCCGGTGCTATGCAATACCTGACCATTGATGATATCAATGATGAGATTCTTTCCCAGGCAAATCATGTGCATTTTTCTTCCCTCTTTCTACAGCCTGGTATCCGCCCTAACATAGACCGGTTGTTTAAACGGGCTAAAAAACTGGGACTAACAACCTCTTTAGATATTCAATGGGACCCGGAAGAGTCTTGGGACTTTGATTACCGTCTGGTTTTACCGTTGGTGGATGTTTTCCTTCCAAACGAAGGGGAATTATTGCATTTAGCCGGAAAGAATGATCTATACGGTGCCTTGGAGAAGGTCGGAAAGTACGCTAATCATATCGCTGTGAAAAGGGGGAGCAAAGGCGCACTTTTATTCTCCTTTTCCGGAGAGATAATCGAGAAACCGGCATACCAGAACAACAAAGTCGTCGATGCTATCGGAGCCGGAGACAGCTTCAATGCAGGGTTTTTGTTCAAATTTGTGCAGGGCGCGCCGCTGGATGAATGTCTTAACTTCGGTAATCTCACCGGGGCGTTGAATACTACAGCTGCCGGGGGAACCGGGGCGTTTCTCTCCAAGAAACACATCATGAACACTCTTAAAGAAAAATTTGATATAACGGTCGACTTGTAAAGTTGCAACTGCAGTTGCTTGGAAAGGATCACAAGAAATGAAATTGGTAACTGAAATGCAATTATGATTTTTAAACACTGAAAGCATGAAGCTTAAACAAAAGCTATTGGAACTTAGAGCTGCAAGGAAAGCGATTCTTGCTGCCAATTTCTACAATTTTGAAACATTAAAAGGGATTCTTTTGGCAGCTAAGGAAACCCATCTCCCGGTTATATTGCAATTGTCGCGAAGTTCAATCGATTATATAGGACTTAATATGGCCGTAAATATGGCAAAAAGAGGAATCGAAGAGTATCAGGTTCAAGGTTGGCTCCATTTGGATCATGGTGATAACGTTGAATTAGTTAAACGATGCCTCGATGCCGGATTTGATTCAGTTATGATAGATGCCAGTCAGTTGCAGTTCGAAGATAACGTATTACTTACCATGCAAGTAGTCGAAACAGCAAAAAAATATGAGGCGAATGTGGAGGCAGAACTCGGTTATATTGCCAAGTTGGGGCAACCCCAATCCGGGTATGCTTATACACTCCCTGAAGAAGCTGAAAGATTTGTAAGGCTTACTGGTGTTGATTGTCTTGCGATAGCAATAGGGTCGGCACATGGCTTTTATAAAGAAGAACCTAACCTACGTATCGATATTTTAAAACAGGTAAGGGAAGTAACTTCGGCAGTACTGGTTCTTCATGGAAGTTCCGGCATTGGTGCAAATATGCTTAAAGATGCTGTGCGAAATGGCATAAGTAAAATTAATTTGGCTACAGAAATTAAAGATACCTTTATGAGCAGTTTAAGGCATCAAATGGCTATCTCACAAGAGATTGATTTGCGAAAAGTATTTCCTCCGGCCATAAAATCTGTTGCAAATTTGGTTAAGGATAAGCTATTATTGATTGACACGGCTTAATTTCCGGGAATAAACTAATTCATCGTAATTAGAGGAGAAGGGGAAAATAGAAGGGAATACATTCTCATGTTCTGCTTTCTGAATTGATTCCTGGAACTTTAAGCTTTAAGACTGTTAGCTTGGCTCACATGAAGTGGAAAATGATTTTGACAAACGCAATAATTAATTATCAAATCTATGTAAACTATGATAAAAAAAATACTTTGTATACTGATTATTAGTATTTTGCTAACGCCGCTTGTCTTCGGACAACCATTAAAAAAACGAAATATCACTGTTACAGAAAGTGGTCGTTATGTTGTAGGTTGTAATTATTGGGCCTCTCATGCGGGTACCAATATGTGGAAAGACTGGCGCCCCGATATAGTGGAAGCCGACCTGAAGCAAATTTCGGAGTCTGGGATGCGAGTCATCCGGATATTTCCCCTTTGGCCCGATTTTCAACCTATTGTTCAATATTATAAAGCAGGGGGCTCTTTAAAAGAAGTACGCTTCAAAAATGGACCGTTGCCAGATATCGGTCCTGGAAAAGATGGACTGGATGAAATCGCATTGCAGCATTTTAAGGAATTTGCTGATATGGCTGAAAAACAAAATATTAAGTTAATTGTCGGCTTGATAACCGGATGGATGAGCGGACGGCTTTTTGTGCCTCCCGCCTTGGAGGGACGGGATATCCTCTCCGACCCGTATTCGCTCATGTGGCAGGTAAAATTCGTCAGAAACATGGTCCAAATATTTAAGAACCACCCGGCAATCCTAGCATGGGACCTTGGCAATGAATGCAATGTGATGGGATCTGTAGAAAACAGGGAAAGTGCATATACCTGGACTGCCCTGATTGCCAATACAATTAAGGCTGAGGATGCCGATCACCCGCTTCTTTCAGGGATGCATGGTTTGTCATCGGACGAAAAAGCAAGGTGGCGTATCGAAGACCAGGCAGAGCTTACCGATGTATTGACCACCCATCCATATCCCATCTTTACCCCTTTTGCAAATCAAGACCCTATCAATACCATTCGTCCGCTTATGCACTCAGCCGCTCAATCGAGAATGTATGCCGATGTTGGTGGGAAGCCCTGCCTGGTGGAAGAAACTGGAATACTTGGTCCATTTGAAGCCAACGAAGAAACAAAATCAAAGTTTCTTCGAACCATTTTATTTAATAACTGGGCTTATAACAATCATGGTTTGTTATGGTGGTGTGCTTATGATCAGGATTTACTCGCATTTCCTCCCTACGAATGGAACCCGGCAGAGCGCAACCTGGGACTTTTCAGAAACGACCGATCACCAAAACCTGTGGCAGACGAATTAAAAAACTTCAGCAAATTCCTGGATGGCCTCCCTTTTGAATCTCTTCCCGTAAGGAACAGGGAAGCGGTGTGTATTTTGACTGAAGGGCAGGATCAATGGGGCGTTGCTTATACTTCATTCATCCTGGCGAAACAGGCAGGTTTCGATATTGAGTTTCAGAAAGGGGAACAACCGCTAAAAGAGGCACCATTGTACCTCCTTCCTTCTATCAAAGATAAAGTCATGCCTCGGTCAAATTGGCTGGCTCTTCTCGATAAAGTTAAAGACGGGGCAATCTTGTACGTATCGTACGATCAAGGCGTTTTATCACATTTTATTGAGCCGGCGGGCATTGAAATCGTTTCTGGACAGGACCGCACAGCCCCTGCGACCTTTGTATCAAATGTTGGAACCATCAAACCGTTCTCGATGGGGGCGCCAAGAAAATTAAACCTTGTTACCAAAGGAGCAAAAGTTTTGGCTACAGAGAAAGACGGAAATCCTGTTTTTACAGTCGGTTCCTATGGGAAAGGGAAAATCTACTTTCTTGGTTTGCCGGTAGAATCGGGGCTTATCAGAAAACCAGGGAGTTTTACAGATGATTCGGCAGAATGTTGGAAAATATACAATATTGTTGCCGGTGAAATCATCAAACAAAGCAGGGCAGTGACAAAAACAGACCCTTTGGTCGGGATAACTGAACACGACTTGTCGGTAAATAAAAAAATCATCGTTCTAATCAACTTTGGCACAGAAGACAAAAAGGTCGAGTTGTGGGTTAAAAACGAATGGAAAATTACCCGGTCTCTATACGGTAGTCTGCCTGAGGACTCATACGTTTCGATGAGGGGAAACGATGCCTGTGTGTTTCTCATTGAAAAGTAAAATTTAATTTATAAATAGTTGTAAATAAGAAGTATGAAGACTTTATTCAAAAATAAAATACTCGCAATCAGTGGAATGTTTTTCCTGTTCACGCTAACGGCATGTGTCACCAAAACAGGAGTGGACGAGCAATATTATACAGAAGCCGATTTCCTGAAAATGAACAAAATAGATGTGCATTGTCACGTCAACACGCGACGGCCTAACTTCATGGAGCAGGCAGTGGCTGATAATTTCCGGATCCTGACGATCATCGTGGGAGCGTCTGATCGGAAATACATCGATGAACAACAGGAAATCGCGAATTTTCAGCGGAAAGCTTTCCCCGGACGAATAGCCTACCTGACCGCCTTTACGATGGACGGATGGGACAATGATGACTGGCAGCAGAAAACAATCGCTTACCTGGATTCATCGTTTAAAAACGGGGCAATCGGGATCAAAGTCTGGAAAAACATCGGCATGACCCATAAAGACAAATGCGGAAATTTTATCATGATCGATAATCCCAAATTCGACACGATTTTCAATTACCTGACTGCTAAGGGTATTCCCGTCTGCGGTCATCTGGGCGAGCCCCGGAATTGCTGGCTGCCGATCGAAAAAATGACGGTGAATAATGATAAAAACTACTTCAGGGAAAATCCTCAGTATCACATGTACCTGCATCCGGAATATCCAAATTATGAGCAGCAAATTGCTGCCCGGGACCACATGCTTACGAAACATCCTGATCTAAAATTTATGGCGGCTCATCTCGGAAGTATGGAGTGGAGCGTGGATATGATGGCGGAACATCTCGACCGATTTCCAAACATGGTTATGGATATGGCCGAACGGATCTGTCACCTTCAGGTACAGGCTCAGAATGACTGGCAAAAAGTACGCGATTTCTTCATGAAATATCAGGATCGGCTTTTGTATGGAACCGACCGTGGGGATTATGGCGGGATAAAAGAAGAAAATATAAAATCACGGGCACATGAAACATGGGTCGAAGACTGGAAATTTTTCACTACGGACGAAATGATGACCTCCAAGACAGTGGAAGGAGAATTTAAAGGACTCAAATTACCACGCGATGTGGTTGACAAAATCTATTACAAAAATGCGGAAAAATTATTTCCCGCATTAGCCGAACTAAAAAATCAGGAAAAATGAAACGACCCCATCTGCCAGCCATTTCCCTGTTCTTATTGCCATTATTCTTTTTCTCCTGTTCATGGCCTGGAAAGGATTTTAGCTATACCGACGGTGGAGATATCTGGGTCAATCATGCCGACATCAAACTTCGTATTGATTCCAATATGAATGTTTCCGTTTTTTACATCAAGAACAAAACACCACTAAACGTAGCGGATAAACCAAGCTATTATCTTGTTGTCAACGATAAAGAACTGACAGATTTTTCAGTGGATTATAATCAATTACAGGCTGAAGCGGTCGAAGCAGATTTTGGCAAAGGAAAAAGATTGATCATAAAGGGTGTCGCAAGAACGGATAAAGAAACTAGCATTGAAAAAAGTCTGGTGATCGAGTGGTACGAGCGGTACCCGAATCTAGCCATCCTCTCGGCTTCGTACAAAAACACTGGAAACCTGGAGGTGTTTGTGGATCGTTCTGTTTCCAATTTCTTTCGGTTGGATGCTTCTCAATCCAACCCGCAACGCCCGGCGTATGATTTCTGGTCGTACCAGGGTGCTTCCATCGCCTGGGGTGCCGATTACGTGATTCACATCACCAATCGTTTCAGGCAGGAAAACTGGATGGGCGTCAACTTGCCACAAAAAACTGGCGGTGGCGTTCCTCTGGTTGATTTGTGGAACGAAAATATTGGTTTGGCGATTGCGTGTATTGAACCTAAACCGCAACTGGTTTCTCTGCCTGTTGAAACGGTACCTGATCAGGGCGTTGAGCTATCGATTAGGAAAGATGTGGAAAAAATACTATCTCCGGGGGAAAGCTATCAAACAGTAAGAACAGCTGTTATAGCCCATTCACTTGATTATTTTGATCCCCTGAAAACTTTTTCCTCTCTGATGAAAGATCAGGGCGTTGGCATGAAGCAGCCTTCTGCAGAAGCATACGAAACGATTTGGTGCGGATGGGGATACTTGACCGATTTTACCCTGGATGACATTTACAGAACCCTTCCGAAGTTAAAAGAATTGGGGATCAAATGGGTCGTAATCGACGACCGCTGGTGGGATAAATACGGGGACTGGAATCCCCGAAAATTTACATTCCCGGGCGGAGAAGAACAGGTGAAAAAATTTGTGGATTCGTTGCATCACCAAGGGTTTAAAGTGAAGATCTGGTGGGCGCCTACCCCGGTACAGCCAGCTGAAATAAATGCGTGGAGTGGTTCAGTTGACCCCGGCATGGCGCAAGTAGCCAAAGATCATCCGGAATGGCTGATCATGGATAAGGAGGGCAACTTTCCGCGCGATTCGCGCGATATGTACCAATTTTGCCCAAGCGTGCCTGAAGTACAGGAATATATGAAGCAACTGACTACCCGCTTTCTGCGCGACTGGGATTTCGACGGCCATAAACTGGATGCCTATTACGTAGTGCCACCTTGTTATAACCCGGCCCACCATCACAAAACTCCGGAAGAATCATATCAGGATCTGCCGAAATTGCTTCAGGTAATTTACGAAACGTCAAAGTCCATTAAACCCTGGTCGGTGACCGAATTGTGCAATTGTGGGACGACCCAGGACTTTTACCAGTCTGTGTTTACCGATCAACCTGTCGTTTCCGATCCTACCAGTGTGGAGCAAGTACGACGTCGGATCAAATCGATGAAAGCGCTGTGGGGGGCCAATGCCCCAGTTTACGGTGATCATGTGGAGCATATCAAAATGAGGGAAGATAAAAGCGACCGGTTCAAATTGGGAGACGATTTTGCCAGCATCATGGGACCGGGTGGCGTGATCGGGACAAAATTTACCTGGCCTGGCGGACCGGAACATGTTCAGTTGACCCCCGGAAAGGAAGAACATTGGAAAAAATGGACGAGAATGTATTCTGAAAAGATGCTGAGCAAAGGCGACTACCTCAACCTCTACGATATCATTTACGACAAGCCTGAAACCCATGTCATTCAAAAGGGTACCCGTTTCTATTATGCTTTTTATGCTAAAAAATGGAATGGGACGGTTGAATTACGTGGGCTTGGGAACCGGAAGTACAAGGTTTTCGACTATGTAAATCAGCACAAACTTGGTACGGTTAAAGGACCTGTCGGAGTCATTTCCGTGAATTTTGAAGAACATTTGTTAATCGAATGTTCACCTTTGGATGAAGGGGAAAAATAAATGTTTATATACGTTGCTTATGAGATGTTTAAAAACTGACTCCGGCTTTTTGACCGGACTCTGGATAATAAATCTAACACGAGGTATACTACTGCCTGGTTTGGCGGTGTTTATGCTAATTCCTTTACAGGCACAAACGGTCATTCAAAATGTGTACGGAAGGAATCACCTCAGTTTAAATGGAAAATGGCAGATTATCATCAACTGGTACGACATCAAACACGAGGCTATCGGGAAAGATATGAAGCCCACTGGCAAGACCGACTTCGTTGAATTTGATTTTAGCGATGCCATGCAGTTGCAAGTTCCTGGCGATTGGAATTCCCAGCTTCCGGAATTAAAATACTACGAAGGCACTGTTTGTTACAAACGCGTTTTTGATTATTCCCGGAAACAGGGGAACAGGATATTTCTGCATTTCGGCGCGGTTAATTACCAGGCCGAAGCCTACCTGAACGGAGTGCTCCTGGGTTCGCATGAGGGCGGTTTTACCCCTTTTCAGTTTGACATAACGGATCAGTTGAAAGCAACCAACAATGTGTTGGTAGTCATCGTAAATAACCAACGACACGAAGATGCTATCCCCGCGTTGAATTATGGTTGGTGGAACTATGGTGGGATCACCCGGGATGTGCTGCTCGTTGAAACTCCGCCGGTTTATGTTGAAGATTATTTCATTCAACTCGAAAAAGGTACGACTGACCAGATAAAAGGCTGGATAAAACTAAACGGAGCGTCAGCCCCGCAGCAGGTGAAGTTGGAAATTCCAGAGGCCAAAATCCACGAGGAGTTGAAAACCAACGAGTCGGGGTATACCTCTTTTTCGCTGAAGCGTGAATTGTTTTTGTGGTCGCCCGCTAATCCGAAGCTGTACAAGGTGAAGATCAGTACGCCGGAAGAAACGGTAGAAGATGAAATCGGCTTCCGAAGTGTTGAGGTAAAAGGGACAGACATTTTGCTGAACAAACAGTCGGTATTTTTGAAAGGAATCAACATTCACGAGGAAATTCCGGAGAGGATGGGGCGCGCGTGTTCAGAAGCCGATGCGCACTACCTTTTGGGACTTGCCAAGGAGTTGGACTGTAATTTTATCCGGTTTGCGCATTATCCTGTAAATGAATATTTGGTAAGGATAGCAGAGCAAATGGGCATGTTAGTATGGGAGGAGATACCGTTGTGGCAACGAATCCAATTTTCTAACCCACAGGTGGCTGGTAAAGCGGAACAGATGTTGGCCGAAATGGTTGCCCGCGACAAAAACCGGTGCAATGTGATCATCTGGAGTGTTTCCAATGAAACAAGGCCGGGTCCGGAAAGAAACGATGTCACCGTCAAACTTCTGCAGAAAGCCCGTGAACTTGATTCAACGCGTTTGGTTTCTGCTGCAATCAGTCATTTTAAATATAATAAAAATGAAATTACCGTTGACGACCCCATTTGTCAGTACATGGATGTGATCGGGATCAATAATTATTTAGGATGGTATTATCCATGGCCGTCAGAACCGGGTGATATCAATTGGGTATTTGAGGTGGAGAAACCGGTCATTTATTCTGAATTTGGAGCCGAAGCCTTGTACGGGAATCATGGGTCGGCAGATGTCGCCCATGAGTGGAATGAAGAATATCAGGAAAACGTGTACAAGGCTAACATTGCCATGCTGAAAAACATACCCGCCCTGCGGGGCGTATCTCCGTGGCTACTGATGGATTACCGCGACCCGACACGGCTTCATCCCGTTTTTCAGGACGGCTGGAACAGGAAAGGGGTCTTGTCTGATAAAGGCGATAAAAAGAAAGCTTGGTATGTGTTGAGAAAATATTACGACAGCATTCCCTGCTACCCTCAACGATAGTCTCTGTTTATAATGTCTTAAATCAGGAAAAACTCTCAATAATAACATAATCTCTATGAAAAATAGAATCTGGCTTTTTTACGCTATTTTAACTACTCTGACCTGGGGCATTTGGGGTGCCCTGATCGAAATTCCTGAACGTGCCGGGTTCCCTGCTACTTTGGGGTATTCTGTGTGGGCGATAACGATGATCCCTTGTGCACTGGTAGTTCTGACCATGATCAAATTCAAACTCGAAACCACCCCCAGGTCCGTATTTCTTGGTATGACCATCGGACTGACCGGGGCTGGCGGACAGATCATTTTGTTTGAGGCCTTGCGTTTAGGACCGGCTTATATCATTTTTCCGATCGTTTCTCTGTATCCTGTTGTTACTATTCTATTATCGTTGTGGCTCCTGAAGGAAAGGGCTAACCGCAGAGGATGGATCGGTATTTTTTTTGCCTTGGCTGCAATCTTTCTGTTGTCATACCTGAAACCTGACCAACTGGACCTATCTGGTTATTTGTGGTTGGCTTTGTCGTTGTTGGTGTTCGTCATGTGGGGCGTACAAGCCGTCGTTATGAAAATGGCCAACAACACGATGAAAGCTGAAAGCATTTTCACTTACATGGCTATCTCAGCAGTACTGCTAGTCCCTTTTGCGGTTTGGATGACCGATTTTGGAGACCAGGTCAACTGGGGATTCAAAGGTCCCTACTTGGCTGCCATGATCCATTTGCTGAATGCCATTGGAGCGCTCTCTTTGGTTTACGCCATGCGTAATGGCAAAGCTATCATAGTAACCCCGATGACTTCGCTTTCGCCTATGATCACTATTGCTTTATCACTTGCTATTTATTGTGTTTTCCCTAACCTATTTATGATTGTTGGTTTTGTGCTGGCACTCATCGCTATTTATTTATTTGCATCGTGATGTAATTAAAGCCCAAAAGATTAATATTATGCTACTTTACCATTGATTTCAAACTTTAATATTTATGTTACTTGCTTTAATTAAATTAAAAATTATTGGAATTCTAACGTTTATATTTGTCATACAAATAAAAGCACAGACTCAGCCACTCTCTGTAATTCCCCGACCTAAGGAATTAATAGAATCTCAAGGATGTTTTGTCTTGGATGAAGATACCTATCTGAAATATGAACGATCAAATAGAGAAGTAGAACGCATTGCAGTTTATTTTCATAATTATTTGGTACATTATTACGATTTGTATTTGACTTCATCACCTAATAGCAAAAAAGTCATACGGCTGAAGATTGACAATTCGATTCAACTTGGAACAGAAGGTTACCAGATGAAGGTTAGCAGAGGAGAAATCCTTATCACAGCATCATCTACGAATGGCTTGTTTTATGGTATTCAGACCTTAAAACAATTAATGCCAGCACAATCCTCGGATAAATTAAACATTCCTTATCTTGAGATAGAAGATCAGCCACGGTTTGCATGGCGAGGCTTAATGCTGGATGTCAGTCGTCATTTTTTTCCCGTTTTCTATCTTAAAGAATTATTGGACTACATGGCATTGTATAAACTCAATACTTTTCATTGGCACTTAACTGACGATCAAGGCTGGCGTATTGAAATTAAAAAATATCCAAAATTAACTGATTTCGCTTCTTGGAGAAATGAAACGATTGAAGGAAATGCAAAAGTGTCAAAAACTTATGATGGGATAGGTTACGGAGGATTTTATACTCAAGATCAAATAAGGGATATTGTGCAGTATGCTACAGAACGTTTTATTACCGTTATTCCTGAAATAGAGATGCCGGGACATTCAAGCGCAGCTTTAGCAGCATATCCCGAGTTGGGATGTACAGGAGGCCCCTACAATGTTCAAAAAACATGGGGACGGATGAAAGATGTATATTGCCCAGGAAAAGAAGAAACATTTCTGTTTCTACAGAATGTAATCACAGAAATTTGCAATCTTTTTCCGTCTCCATATATTCACATAGGAGGAGATGAATGTCCGAAGATAACATGGAAAGAATGTACTAATTGTCAGAAAAGAATTAAAGATGAAAAGTTAAAAGATGAGGACGAACTTCAAAGCTATTTCATACGAAGAATGGAAAAATACCTGATCAGTAAAAATAAAAAACTTATTGGATGGGATGAAATTTTAGAAGGTGGATTATCACCAGAAGCAACGGTGATGTCGTGGAGAGGCATTGAAGGTGGAATCAAAGCCATCAAACTTGGGCATGATGTGGTAATGACCCCTACTGCTTATTGCTATTTTGATTATTATCAAAGCCGTAATAAGACTGTTGAACATCCATCTTATCAGCAATTTTTACCTCTTGAAAAGGTTTACAGTTATGATCCCATACCAGATAAACTTAATGATGAAGAATCTAAACATATTTTAGGAACACAAGCAAATGTTTGGACAGAATATATAACAAATATAGACCAGTTAGAATATATGGTTTTCCCAAGGATATGTGCCCTTTCGGAAATCGCGTGGTCTGCGAAAGAATTGAGAGACTTTACTAACTTCCGAAAGAGAATGGAAACAGAATATTTGCGTATGAAAATGCTTCATATTAATTATTGCGATCACTCTTTTTGAGATTCTATAAGACTTAAGCGACCTGGCTAAGCAGAAAATGATTTAAATTAGACGATAATTGTTGCGAAAAAAATGGAAATAGACAAATGAATTGACTAATGATTTTTAGGGAAGAAACAAAAAATTTAACAGGTACTATGATGGTACTGAAGCATTAACATGTTTAATTATTCGACATGAAAACGTATTTAAAAGCCATTCTTAGTTTAGAAAATGATCGGACTTTGCAAAGTCGTCTTGTGCCGGATGTTTACTTGGATATTCCTCAGCAAGGGCCAAAGATTTACCTCTCAATTTGAGGTTGAATCCGGTCTTGACAGGATAATGCATTTAAGTCGAATCGGCTAAGATTTGGTTTGCCATGAACAATAACTACACCCCGGAACAAATAGTTGAAGTATTGAAGAACAATTTACAGGAGCTTGGTTGTGACGGGACCAGCGACCTGCTGGTTATAGAAAAAGCCATTGGGTGCTGTTCTTCCGCACTTTTGGAGCTACGGGAATACGTCAGTGGATATGACTTTAAAACACGGGAAGACGAAATCTATTTCTTTAAAGTTATCAAACCGTACGTCCTCGGAGAATACCTGTACTTCTCCAAACTGTTCGAGATAGAAACCCGGCGGCCGGTGACAACGGCGAGGGCCCAAAAGAAATATTTAAAGAAGATGATTTCACAGGCGCAGCGATTCTTCAATGAAAACCCGGAGTCGTACCAGTATTACCGGAGCGGGTCAACGCATTTCGACGAGAAGTGTTTTGTCAGGACAAAAACGATTAACTGCCTGAACGCGCATCATTTTGTTGTGGACCCGTTGTTTTCAACAAGCCATGATTATACCCTGGCGGCTATAATGGCCAATGAAAAAATCATTGTTTACTGTAAAACTGAAGTCAAGCAATTGGAAGAGCTTGGAAGGGCCGCTGAACTGCAAAAATTGTTAAAACAGGCAAAACTCAATTTCAAGTGGACCGGGAGTAAAACCGACCTGGTGGAAATGATCTACGGGGTCCGTGACACGGGCACCATTAATAACGGGAAAGTGGAAATCATAGACCTGGTTAAAGGTTACGAGATTTTCTTTAACATCAAACTCCCCAGGTTTTACCATACGTTTTCCGAGATGAAAGAGCGCGCCAATCGTACAAGTTTCCTGGACCTGATGAAAAAATGTTTGATCAAAAGGATGGACGAAAGCGATGAGAAATGAGAACAAAAAGGATATAAACCGAAATTATAAACAGGAATACAAACTATTGGAAATAATCTAACAATTCAAATTTAAAAAGATCATGTAGAGTGTTTAGAAAATAAGGACATATTAAAATTATAAAAGCGTTGGCTTTTATTCTTGTACCGGAAAATCGTCAAATCAATACACCACAGGAATATAAGTGAACGGCCCCCGTATGGCGTGGGCTGTGCTTATTTGTGGTGTGGGTGTTTGACGATACCTCTGGTACGAATAACGTGCAGTTCACGTTTCTTTTTGTGCCCGGGTATTTGACGATCTCCTGTCCAAAACATATAAATAAAGAAATGTATCAAACTGAAAAAAACAACAGAAATGCCGATCTGGTAAGCGCATTTCTCCGGTGCCCGTTCGGAGAAACGGTTTCTGATTGCCCGTTTATCCAGGCCTATCAACTCAATAACCCTCAAAAACAAATCATGCTTTTAAACTCCCTTCCAGGACAGGAACTTGAGCAACTCCGTTCCCACCACCGGACGTGCATGGCACTACGAAGGGCTGATTTTCTTGTAAACGGAGATCCACAAAAAAGATAAGATTTTTTACAATTCATTCCTGAATCAAAAAAACAGCGTCTGAGATGTAAAAAAATCAGACCGGAGTCCGGGTCAACGTTGGTTTGAAACTCAAATGAAGGCTTCAATTTTGGGACATGTCAAAATGAACCATTCAAAATTAAAAGTTATGCCTTCAGAAATTATTACTACCGACGATCTTCGGGAATTCAAGCTCGAATTATTTTCCGAACTAAAAAAACTGTTTGACGAGCGCCAGGGACAACCCGCGAAAAAATGGTTAAAATCGTATGAAGTCCGAAAAATGCTGGGTATTTCCCCCGGAACGCTTCAGAACATGCGCATTAACGGGACCATCCCGTTTACCAGGATGGGCGGGATCCTGTTTTATGATTCCGGCGAGATCCAGAAAATCCTGGAATCCAATAAGCAGAAAGACAGGTTTAGTTTCACCGCCCGGCGATGAATTACATCCGGCATTTGAACGGATTCTTTGAACGTTTGGCAGAAGATGAGCGCCTTTCTTCCTATCACATCAGCCTGTATATTGCCCTGTTTCAGCATTGGAACGCCAACCGGTTCAGCGACCAGTTTATCATTTCAAGAACAGAAGTGATGAGGCTGGCCCGTATCGGTTCTGCCAATACCTATGCCCGTTGCATGAGGGACCTGACAGACTGGGGCTATATAGCTTACTTCCCGTCTTCCAATCTTCATTCAGGAAGCAAGGTTTCCTGTATCAGATTTGATATTGGAAGCGATACCGCATGTGATACCGGTATTAAAAGTGATACAGCATCTGACACTGCAACAGGTACAACTACTGAGATCAGTATTTCAGGCGATCTTAACAGTGATACTGCATCTGATATTACAACCGATACAACAAATGATACCGGTACTTCAGGTAATCTTAAAAGTGATACCGGGGCTGATACGACAGGCGATACCGGTATCAGATGTGATACCGGAACTGATAAGACAGCTGATACGGCAAGTGATACCGGTATCATTACCGGTACCGAAAATGATACCGGAAGAAGTACAGCCACCGGTATAAATGAACCTGCCGGTATTGAATCTGATACCGGAACTGATACAGCAAGTGATACACTTTTTATAAACATTACAAAGAAGAATAAACTAAAAGAAGAATCTTCAAAAAGAAATTCAAAAGAAAAAGTTTCAGAAGAAGAAGAAATCAGAAAAAGAGATGGTGAACCCAAAATTCAAATCCCGGGGATTGAAACCGTCAGAAACTTTTTTGAACAGAACCGGTCATCACCTGGTGAAGCGCAAAAGTTTTACACCCGTTACCAGTCCTCGGGCTGGAAAACCGGGGATATGAAAGCCATTGCTTCCTGGCAGGCCCTTGCCCGGAAATGGATCGAAAACAATCAAAACAATAAAGCAGATGAACGAAAACATAATCAAAACAGGACCGGCCAGCTCAGTGTCACGGTCAACAAAAATTACGATGAACCCTTATGAGCAGATTGCCGATTTTAAGGGTGGAATATTCAATTTCAGCTTTTCAACCAGCGTACAATGGATGGAAGAACACGGCAAAATCCTGTTTGGGGACCATTTCGCCATTTACCCGGACGATTTGGAATTGATCTACAAACTGCTGGTTTATGCCATCGGTGATAAGGAAAACGCAGAACGGCACGGGGTTAGTCTTCAGAAAGGATTACTTGCCTGTGGGCCAGTTGGTTGTGGAAAGTCATGTTTGTTGAAGCTGATCAGCTATTTCTTTCCCAGGGAAACACAGTACCAGATCAAGCCCACGCGGGAGATCAGCTTTGAATTCGAGAAAGACGGATTTTCAGTGATAAACCTTTACAGTAAAGGTTCATTCTTCAGGTACGGCGAAAGGTTTTTGCCCAGAGCATATTGTTTTGACGATCTGGGACTTGAACAAACCCCCAAATATTACGGAAACGATTGCAACGTGATGGCTGAAATCCTCCTTGCCCGCTACGATCTGTTTGTTTCCAAACGTATGATGACCCACATTACTACCAACCTTTCAGCCTCTGAACTGGAAGCCATTTACGGGAACCGCGTCCGCAGCCGGATGCGCGAAATGTTTAACCTGGTGGCTTTTGACAGGGAATCCAAAGACAAAAGACGTTAAAAAGCCTTTTTGAAAGGTATGCTGCGGCCTGTTCGCGCTTTGGCTTCGCCGGGCGCGAACAAGCCTTGATCCAATTGTGGAAGATTGGCCCCGTCCGGTTCAAAGATCAATCCTTGTCCTTTCCTGACCGGATTGCCTTTCCCCTTACAAGGCCACACTTCCTGTTTTTGCAGGTTTTTAATGAATTTTGGCATTAATTACAATTAATGCAATTTTTGTCCTGCGCTTTCCATGTCCCCCCGGCACATTCGCTTCACTTCGCCGTTCGCTCCCTAATCCCGTTCGCTGCACTCACCGGAACCGGTCGTTCAGGTCAGCTTGTTCATCTCATAAGCCGGGTTGCACCGCGCGGCAAGAGTAGCCCGGTTAACTACCGCTTCGCTTTGTTAACGGGCTACACATGCCTTTCCCGGCCCGCATTTCAATAGCTTTTGACAGGTAATCTTTTCTTAAGCAGGTGACCAATCATGTCAAAATCAAAAAGAAAAGCCAAGTTAGCCGGACTCCTCGCAAACCCAGCCTTAATAAATGCGCAAGGCCAAAGCAAGTGCCCGCTCTTTTAAACATTTGCAGAATCACTCTTATCAATTTTTGGCTTTGATTTCGCGGTCCAGCCTTGCACATTCGCCCCGTCCGTCACCTTTCCGGCTTTCTTTTTATTTTTTTGACTGTTTTTTCTTTTTCTTTTCGAAATATTTTTTTCCAGGTCAAATTGAAATAAACCCTGTCAGGGTTTATTGAAAAATCACTTTCCCGGGAACTTTTCCAATCAAATCAGTCCATAACTGTCTAAATAATAACCGGATAAATATGGGTTCGCTAAAAAAAAAACATACCCGGAGTCCGGGTCAACGTTGGCTTTTACCAATTTTCCTTATCCCATTTTTGCACGGTGATCAGGCCCGACTACCGAACCGAGATCATACAATTTTTAATTAAAACGAAAAACCATGTTTGGAATCAATCAAATCAGCTGGGGACAATTTTCAGGTTTTATTCTTTTTATCCTTATAGTCTGGTACCTGTCAGTTACCTTGCTTGCGTTTATCCATCAAAAGAGAAAGCGGAGTACACTTTTTGAAGACGATTCGTTTACCCCTGTTCTTGCCGAATCCCTTCAACCGATTGCGGTCTCCTCAAAAGATTATCCATCCGAATTAATCCCTGTCCGGCTTTCAGAAGACATTGCCCTGCCAGCTTCGCTTTATGAAGAAACAGGGATTGATGAGGGTTATTCCATCGACGCTTTTTCCAAACCCGGTCACCCGGAACTGCCAAAAATCCTGGAGAAAATCCAGCATTAATCATAAACAATGCTCAATTATTAATTCTTAAAAACTCAAAGTCCCATGAAAACAAAAGTTCAGTGTTTTTTTAAACGGGTGGAAGCCTTTATGGTGTTGCTCATTCTTGGTATAACCCAAACGATGGCCCAATCTGCCGCCGGTATTGACCAGGCCACCGCCGAAGTCAGCTCGTATGTCGATCCGGTCTCCAACCTGATTATTGCCATTGGCGCTGTCGTCGGTTTGATCGGCGGGGTACGTGTGTATATAAAGTGGCAGAGCGGCGACCAGGATACCCAAAAAGCCATTATGGGCTGGTTCGGGGCCTGCCTGTTCCTGATCCTGGTTGGCGTGGTGATCAAAGCATTCTTTGTGTGATGCAGGCCTACCCAATCAAAAAGGTGGATACCCGGTTGTACATCAAAGGGCTTTCCGGCCCTTTGGTTTTCCGGGCGCTGTATGGCATCATTGCTACCTTCCTGCTGTTCTCCGCGCTTTATATGCTGGCAGGCGTTTTCCCTGCTGTACTGATCGGAGTCCCTGCTTTTTTCGGCTACCTGTACCGGTTGAACACCATCCAGAAAAAGTACGGACCAGAAGGTTGGAATAAGAAACAGACCGCGAAGAAGCTACCTCAGTTTATCAGCTGTAAACGACGAATCCTTCAAACGTTTTCTAAATGAAATTCAAAAATGAAGATCAAAAACCTTGAAACAGTCCTTCCGATACTGGGATTCAATGGAGACGTTCAGGTATCCAACAACCTGGATCTGACCATTGGGTTTAAGCTTCAGTTACCGAAAGTTCTTTCCAACAGTACAGAGCAAATCTACATGCTCCACGATACGTTCCAGAGAATGATCAATTTGCTCCCAGCCGGAAGTTTTATTCACAAGCAGGATTTCTTTCTGGTTAACGAATTCCATCCCAAAGAATCGGAATTGCAATCAAAGTCGACCAGAGCAAAAGCCAGCCTGAATGAATCTTATTTGGAGCATTTCGATGGAAGGCATTATTTGAAACATGAGTGCTGTTTTTACATCAGCCTGCTGAATAAAGGCCTTCTGAAAAGCTATCTCGAATCCGCCCTGATCTTCTCCCGGACGCAGCGCAACCTGGAGAAGTTGCAGTACGACAAGATCAACGAACTGAAAGGAAATGTAATAGCCATCTTTCAGCAAAACGGGATCGGCTGCCAACCTATTACTAAGGAAGAAGCCATTGGCGATCAGCATTCCCTGGGGCTGATCGAACGCTTTTTAAGCCTCAATTTTACCGACAACCACCCGGCATTGGGCGGAATTGATTTTCGGGACCGGTTGAAAGTGATGGACCAGTTTGTGGAAATTCTCTCATTAAGTGACTATTCCCATGTACCGGCAGAACTTCGCCCGGTATCGGAACACCCGCAGACCGGACTGCCCGTATCGCTGGGTTACCCGCTGTGCTATCATTTGCCGTTTTCGCACGTCACCAACCAGTTTATCTACATTCCCGATCAGCAGGAGATCAAAGCCTACCTGGAAGGAAGCTACAAGAAGATATTCAGCTTATCGAAATTCTCATCCGAAAATAAAGTCAACGCCGGGCTTATTGAATCTTTTCTGGACCAGGTGCAGACTTCGGGAGAAAAGATTGTGAAGACCCACTTTAATGTGATGCTTTTTGACTCGTCGCTGAAAGATCTAAAGCAGCACAAAAGCGAAGCCAGTTCCGCTTTTGCCCTGATGAACTGTTTCCCGTATCAGCACACCCACGATCTGCCGATGCTGTTTTTCTCTTGTGTGCCATTCTCAACACAACTGCCGGAGACAGAACTGTTCATCACCCAGGTCCCGCAGGCCTGCTGCCTGACCAATTTCGAGGGAGAACTGAAAAATAGCGAATCGGACTTTGTGATCCGGCTTTCCGACCGGCTGGAAGGTTGCCCGGTGAAGATTGACATCTCGGATGAACCGATGCACAAACATTTGATCCATAACCGGAATAAAATCATTATCGGCGGATCAGGCTCGGGAAAATCGTTTTTCACCAACCATTTGCTCCGCCAGTACGCTGAAAGCGAAAACTGCCACATTGTTTTACTGGATGTTGGACGAAGCTATGAACTGTTGACCCGGTATTTGGATGAACGGCTGAAAGATCACGGAGGGGCGATGATGGTGGAGTTTACCACCGACAACCCGATTTCGTTTAATCCTTTTATCCTGGAGGGAGAATTGGATATCGAGCGCAAGCAAACCATCCTGTCGGTCATATACACCATTTACAAAGAGAACTTGTCGGAAATGGAAAAAGATGTGATTGCCCATTCCGTGACCGCTTTTTTCGAATCCAATTCGATGAAAGAATCTGATCAACAAACAGAAAGGTCTTTCAACAGTTACTTCGAGTTCTGCCAGAACTACATTCCAAATCTGGTGAAAGAGCAATCCATCCGGTTTAACGCCAACGAGTTTTTCTTTATCCTGGGCAAATATTACCGCGGAGGCGAATATGACTATCTGCTGAACAAGCAGATGGATACCGATGAGTTTTTTCATTGCCCGTTTATTGTTTTCGAATTGGACAATATTAAGGACCATGCAACGATTTTTCCGGTCGCCACCCTGATCATCATCGATATTTTCATGCAGAAGATGAGACGGTTAAAAGGAGTCCGGAAAGTCATCTGCATCGAGGAAGCGTGGAAAGCCATTGCGACTCCGCAGATGGCCAGCTATATCAAATATTTTTATAAGACTATCCGCAAGTTCTTTGGCGAAGCGATGGTGGTTACCCAGGAAGTGGACGATGTGATTTCATCGCCGGTGATCCGCGATGCGATCATCAACAACGCCGATACGAGAATCCTGCTTGACATGAGCAAATTCCGGAACAAATTCCAGGGCATCAGCGACACCCTTGGACTTTCCGAATTCCAGAAAGAACAAATCCTGTCGATCAACAAAAACCTTCCGGCAGACCGCAAGCTCAAAGAAGTCTTTATTGGCCTGGGAAGCTACTCGCAGGTCTATGCCCTGGAAGTCAGTAAACCCGAATACTACTGTTATACCTCTGAACAAAGCGAAAAGGAGATGATCCTGAAAAAGCTACAGGAGAACCGAGATCAATCCTTTGTCGAGTTACTACAATCCATGTAAAACATGCTCAAATGAAAACAAAAAGAACAGCCATGAAAACAATTACAACAATGACAACTACGAGAACGATTCCAATAAAAGCAATGCTTTTGATCACTCTGGTCCTCATTTTTTTCAGCATTCTGCCGACTAACACCACCTTCGCCCAGGCACCGGTAACCGATGTGGGGGCAGGTATTCAGCGCGAAGCTCTCTGGGAACAGGAAAGGGGCATCCTTTCGGAAATCAACTGGTACAATGTGCTGATTAAAGTTCTGAACGGCGACATCAAAGGACTGACCCAGGAGTTGGTAGGCATTGACAAAAAGAAGCTGGAGAGCCTTCAAAAGGTATCTTACCTGATCAAGGATTACAAGCGCATCAAGCAGACCAAGGAGATGCTGGATAAAATCATCTACATCTACACCACCAAACTACCGCTGTTGGTCCAGGACGAAAACTTTACGACCCGTCAGGCAGCGGTGATCGTTGAATCCTTTGACCTGGTGCTGGACGACAGCCGTCAACTGGTCACCACCATTCTGAATACCATCGTGGAAGACGACCTGTTTATGATGGATGACAAACAGCGGTACGATGCCATCAACGGCATTTATACCGATGTGAAAAAGCATTACGGAACCATATGTTACCTCTACAACAAACTGGCCTGGGCTTCATACCAACGAAGCTTCAATACCGGACAAATCGAGAAGTTTGCTTTTTATTACACGCTCTATGATTAACGGTTCTACACTTCCAACAACAAAAACACAAGAAACAATCCTAAACAACAAAAGCAAAAAGAAAAATCCATGAAAACAATCCTTTTCATACTCCTCCTTCCTTTGGCAGCCATGCTGCCGGGAAAGGAACTCAAAGCCCAAATCTTTGACATCAAACCGTGGAGCGGAACTTATCCTGACATGCAGGGAACTTATCCGCTTTCTTTTATGGCCTTCAAAGGATGGTTAATCCCGGTCCCCCATGTGTTTATCCGCACCTGGCCGACACACTATTACATTGAAGTGGATGCAGCTTTGGTTTACGATACCGAAGAGTACGCCGGAATGCTGAAGACCAACCTGCTGAAGATTATCGAAAAGCTGATTGAAAAATCACAAATGCAGAAAAGACAGGAGGAAACCAGCCAGATTAAAAGCAATACAGAAATGCAGCGCGACATTGAGAAGAAGATCTTCGATGCGGAGTCTGACCAGTTGCCCGACGTGTACAGCATTGCCTCCGGTTTCATCCGGCTATATCTGAGTATAGAGGGCCTGGACAAACTGGATAACTGCAAATGGCTTAAACAAACTTACCAGAAGGAAGCAGATGAGCTGTTGGTCCGGTTTATTTCGGTTAACCTGTTTTTGGCCGATCATGGTAAAAAGCTGGAAGCCTTTGATGAAATCAGGCAGGAACTCAATAAACAAATCGGCGAGACCGACTACACCTACCGGAAAGTGCTTCACCTCCAGGCCTTCAATGCCAACATCCCGCAATCCTACGCTTTCCTGAAAGAATAAAACGGATTGACTATTGATTTATTTACGATTTAAAATTAACCAATCTCTTCTGGCTCCTCCCCTTTGGGGAGGCCGGGAGGGGCCCTTAATACTTTTCTATTATGCTTTTACAAGTAATGAGTACCCAAAGCTTTTTTCAATTTACCGATATACTGGTGCAGGGAGGACTGGACAATGCCCGACTGCTGACTGGTATGGCCAGGGCTATTGGCGGTATCGCCGCTTTTCTGTATATCTCCAAACGGATTTACGAGCAACTGATTGCCGACAATCCGATATCCCTTTTGCCTTTGTTACGTCCCTTTGCGCTGGTGTTGGTCATTACGTTCTGGGCCCCGTTTGTCCAGCTGCTGATGGTCCCCACCAAAGGGCTGACCAAACTCTCGGAAGCCATTTACGCCGATAAAAAGCACATTGTAGCCGCCAAGTTGGAAGAAAAACAGGATGCAATCCTGGCAGTCGATTTGCCCTCGTTTCAGGAAAACGAAGAAAAGGAAGCCTCGCTCTGGGACAAAGGGGTTAACCTTCTTTTGACCACTTACAACATTGTTTCCGGCAGGGCTTTGCAGCACCAGATCAACTTCTATTTTATGGACTCTGTCCGCCAGCTCCTGGAATCCCTTTTTGAGGCGCTGGTTTACCTGATAGCCTTTCTTCGGACAGTGTTTTGTGTACTGCTGATCATCTTCGGGCCATTGGTTTTTGCCATCTCTATTTTTGATGGCTTCCAGGAGAACTACCTGCAATGGATCGCCCGCTTTGTGAACGTGAACCTGTACCTGCCCATTGCATTGATTGTCCTTTCACTGGTCCAGGAAGTGCTGATTTATGTGCTCGATCAGGAGATTGCTTTAACCAAAGCCTCACTGATCTACCAGCCCTCGCTGTACTATGTTTCCAACATGGTCGTCCCGGTTTGTGGCATTGTTGGAATGGTGATGGTCCCCAAAATTGCATCATGGATCATCTCGGCATCAGGAACCGGAAGCGGCGGCGGGAGATTGGTCAGAACGGTGGCCACGATGATGATCACCAAAGGGGCCATGAAATAGCTTCAAAATATCCAATACTGAATAACCAATATTCAATATCCAGGGATTCAATTCCAATAACTCATCAATAATCAATCAAAAATCATCAATCATAAATGAACAAGATATTTGATATACAGCGCAAATTCCGGTTTACGGTCTATGTCCTTTTGACGGTCAGTTTGTTGCTGACCGGGTTCAGCGCCTTTGTTTTTATCCGTTCGCTGAATTTAGTGGAACGATCCCGCCAGAAAATCTATGTGCTTGACAACGGCAAATCCCTGCTGCTGGCCCTTCGTGCCGACATTACCGACAACCGCCAGGCAGAAGCCAAAGACCATGTGAAACGCTTTCACGAGCTGTTTTTTACAATGGAACCGGATAAACAATACATCGAGAACAACGCCAAAGAAGCCCTGTACCTGGCTGATGGTTCAGCGATGAAGCAATACCAGTCCTACAAGGAAAATAATGTCTATAACCAGGTTATTGCGTCCGATATCAGCATGACCCTGCTAACCGATTCGGTGCAGATCGACTTCTCAGCTTACCCTTACCGGTTCCGGTTTTTCGGACGGCAAAAGATTGTCCGCAAATCCAATATCACCATCCGTAACCTGGAAACTTCCGGCAGGCTTCGCAACATCTCCCGGACTGACAATAACCCGCACGGCTTTATGATCGAGGACTGGCTGATTACCGACAACAAAGATTTGGAAACACTAAAACGGAAATCATTTTAACATTTTAAGGCCCTTGTTATGAAAATCATATATAACAAAAGAGAGGATACGCCGGATCATCCCCGGGAGGAAAAAGAAACCCATCTTTCCCGGCTGATCAAAAAACTGGACACACAGGACGAAGGAATGGACCCCGAAAAACGCAAACGCAAGTGGATGTATATCCTGGCCCTGCTGTTCTTCCTGTACCTGGTTTCTTTCCTGGCCCCAATACCTGAATTGAAACACCAGCCCATTGACTGGCAGGAAGCAAGTGGAAAGAATGCCCCTGTTTCTTCGCCCGCTGCAGAAACTCAAAAGCCACTGACCTTTGATATGCCTGTCGATTCATTTGAAACCATTTTAAAAAAGAACATTCATGAAAGCATTCCTGAAAAGAAATAAGCCGCTGTTGTTCCTTCCCTTGGTCCTGATCCCCTTTATTGTCCTGATCTTTTACATTTTGGGAGGAGGAACCAAGAAGGAAAAGGAAGAAGAACAGCAAAAACAGCAGCAAACGGCAAAAGGTGCAAATTACACCCTGCCGGATGCTGATAAGAGTGTCGCCATTTACGACAAAATGGACAACTATTCCTCGAAAAAAGAAGTTACGACCAGTCATGATTATAACATTGACGGAGAAGCTGATTCGTTGCCGACGGAAGAAAACCCTGAAGAAGAAGTACTGTCTGAAGAACGCCTGCTTTCCGGTAACCGAACCCTTTACAAAAGCGATCCGGTCCCGGCAATGGAGCAGGAACCATCGGTTGACCTGCTGGCGCATATCCGGCAAAAGGAACAAACGGTAAGGGAAGATTTGGCCAACAGCCGGTCCAAATCAGAAGAAAAACCAATAACCGGGAACTATGAACCTGACCAGCAGTCAGGCGCCAGAACAGAAACAGTCGGCAGAAAAACATCAATAGAACTTCCGGTCAGCGGTATTGAAGAACTGGACAAAGTATTCCGGCAGAACAGCAGACTTGCCAGGGAGAACGATTCACTGAGTATCTGTTTGAAAGAATCCACGGCCAAAAACGAAAAGCTCGAAGCGGAAAAGAACAAACTCTCTACTCTGGAGAAAAGCGGAAAGTCAGGCTTTAAACCCAAAGATACAGCAGTTCCGGTGATTCAGGCAGAGGTTTATGAAACCACCACTGTGCTGACCGGCAACAGGGTAAAGCTGCGACTTCTGGAGGAAGCCTGGCTAAACGGGGTGAAAATCCCGGCCAACTCGTTCCTGTACGGAACCTGTGAAGTCAGTAATGAACGGCTTCAAATCGAAGTGCAGCAAATACCGGTTGGAGAAAAGTTTGTCCCTGTGGCAATTACCGTTTGTGACCTGGACGGATTGCCCGGCCTGTATGTGCCGGATAATGCTTCGCGAAAAGTAGCCAAAGAAGTGGGCAGCAGCGCCAATACCTCCTCCATGTTCGGGGTAAGCAACAATCCTTTGACCTATATGGGAATGCAGGCTGCGGACCGCACCGCACAATCACTGTTGAAAATGATCCGGATCAAAAAAGTCACCGTCAAGAAAAACACACTGGTCTATTTAGTCAACAAATCCAGATAATAAACCCAATCCATATAAAACAAAACAATCCCATGAAATCAATTATCGTTATCATTTTTAGCGCATTGGCAGTAAATCTTTCTGTCAGCGCTCAGCAGGTCCAAACAACGACTTCAGATAAGATACCTGCAACCACAAATATTTTAAAAGTGTCGGACACCAAAACCAGCCACCTGGTTTGCCCGGACAAGGTCAGCTATGTTCAGGCCGGGGATTATTCGCTGGTTCAGGCCGAAGTCGTTCCCGAACTTTCCAACCTGGTGAGGATCAAAGCCGCTCAGCCCTTTGAAAAACCAACTTCGCTGACGGTTGTTTGTGCCGATCACATTTATTCGTTTGAATTGACCTACGGCAACGATGTGCCAATCACTTACCCCATTGAAAGTTTTCAGTCGCAGCAGGCCATGACTTTTTCCGGCAAGCTGATGCCCGATTACCTGCTGAAGGAGTTTTGCGATCAGGTTTTGGAAAAACACCGGCACCAGTTTCATAAACAAAAGGCTAAAAAAGACGGGATTGAAGTCCGCCTTAACTCGATCAGCCTGAAAAATGATGCGCTCTTTTTTGAGCTTCAGGTGACCAACAAAACCAACATGGCTTACGATGTGGAAAGTTTTAATTTTTGGATCACCGATAAGAAGAAGGCAAAAGCGACCAATGTTCAGGAATACCAGGTCTTTCCGCAGTACCAGCGTAACAAGGTACAGCGCATTCCGGGAGAGGTGACCATCCGCGAAGTATTTGTGATGGGAAAAATGACCATTCCCGATCAGCGCATCCTGAGAATCGAACTGGGTGAAAAAGCATTGGGCAACACGGGTCGAAAACTCAGCTTTAACCTGAAAAACAAGGATATCCTCAAAGCCCGAAAGCTCTGATTTCCAAATTAACACTCAAGACTCTGACATTCTGACATTCAAATCTTCCAACGATGGAACATGAATCACACGAACTGGTCAAGCTGCATGAAGGGTTTCGATTCTTTAGCTATGTACTGCTTTTTGCATCGTTGTACCTGACCCAGCTGAATTATTTCATTCTGAAAGGAATACAAATACCTGCTTTTCATTCCGTGATCGAAAAGATGCAGAACCTGAAATTCATGGCCAGTTTGTATCCTTCCAAAGTCGTTTGCCTGGTTTTCCTGGCCATCACCTGCATTGGCACCAAAGCCCATAAGGACCGGGAACTGCTGGTTTCAACCATTGTCGGACAAACCATAGCGGGATTGATCCTTTACTGGGGAAGCCTGGCTGTATTCAAATCCTTTCCGGCAGTTTACTTAGGTCTGACCTTTGCCGGATTTGTTTTGCTAAACATCGGTTTTGACAACATCTCCAAACTGATCAACGTCAATTTGATGAAAGACCGCTTTAACGTGGAGAACGAAAGCTTTCCGCAGGAAGAAACGCTGAAGGCAAACGAGTATTCGGTTAACCTGCCGACAATCTACCAGTACAAAGGCAATGAGCATACCGGCTGGATCAACATTGTGAATCCCTTTCGGGCAACTATGGTGATCGGAACGCCCGGTTCCGGAAAATCTTTTTCAGTAGTGCTGCCCTTTATCCGGCAGCACCTGAAAAAAGGATTTTCGATGTGCGTCTATGATTTTAAGTACCCCGATTTATCGTTGGTGACTTATAACCATTTTCTGAGAGCAAAGAAAACCGGAAAGCTGCCGGAAGCAGCCCGGTTTTATGTAATCAATTTTGAGAATATTGAAAAGTCATTCCGGTGCAATCCGTTAGCTCCTGAGTGGATGGAAAGTCCGATTGATGCCTTCGAGTCTTCCCGGACAATCCTGTATAACCTGAACCGGGAATGGATACGCCAGCAGGGGGAGTTTTTCTCTGAATCAGCCGTTTCCTTTTTTGCTGCCGTCATGTGGTTTTTGAAAAAGTACCAGGACGGAATGTTCTGCACCCTGCCACATGCCATTGAACTGCTTCAAATGGATTACGACGATTTGTTTGCCATCCTGGAACAGGAAAAAGATGTGGCCAACATCATTAACCCGTTTATCAATGCGCACAAACGCGGGGCCAGGGAGCAGTTGGAAGGACAGTTGGGAAGCCTGAAGATTGCCATTTCGAAGATCATCAGCCCGGAGATTTACTGGATCTGTTCAGGAAATGATTTTTCGCTGGACATCAACAACGTTAAAGCGCCTAAAGTTCTTTGCCTTGCCAATAACCCGCTTCGTGTGGAAATGTACGGGGCAGTTCTGTCATTGTACATCACCCGGATGCTGAAAGTCATCAACAAAAAGGGACAACAACCGTCATCACTGATCTTTGATGAGCTACCGACCATTTACTTCCGTGGACTGGATACGCTGATTGCGACAGCCCGAAGCAACCGAATCTCGACACTATTAGGAGTTCAGACCATTGATCAACTAATTCGCGATTACGGGAAAGAGCAGGCCAATGCCATCACCAGTAACATCGGCAATATTTTTTGCGGTCAGGCAGCAGGCGAGACGGCCAAGTTTATCCAGAACCGGATGGGAAAAATACTTCAGGAACGTCAGTCGCTCAACATCAACCGGAATGTTCAGTCGGCAACATTCTCCACCCAACTGGATTTTCTGGTACCGGAGGGTAAGATTGCCACATTACCGCAAGGGTACATGGTTGGGCAAGTGGCCGACAACTTCGGAGAAGTAATCGGACAGAAGAACTTTAACTGTCTGGTGCATGTCGATGTGAAAGCGCAACAGTGGGAGGAAGGCCGTTACAAGCCAATCCCGGATTTTTATCGTTTCGACAATATTCCTGAAGTTCTGGAACGAAACCGCAACAAGATACAGAATGACATCCGCAGAATAGCCAACCAGAGACCGGACCCGGATCAAAAGGAGAAGCCCGGATCAAATACACTACAGCATGAAAATCCCGATAAAAACCCGAACAATGCTCTGTCCAGGAATCTGAAACCTAATCAAAAGCTTAACCAGGAGTCAAATCAAAAAACAACACATAAGTCAAATTCGAAAAAGTAAACACACCATGATTGAAAACACCACCTACTTTAAATGCAGACCATCCCAACTGATGAACCTGCAAACCTTTTTACTGACAATTCTTGCCATACCGATTTTGGTCCTTTTGACGATTATGCTGGAAGAACAACAGGTAAGTTCAATCTTGCCGGAAAAGATGGCAGTTCATATTGACCGGCTTCCAATCTACCTTTCGGTATATGTCCTGATCAACCTGTTTTGGCAAATCCTGAAGGTCTGGTGCATTTGCTATGAAATTGATCCTGAAAAGCTAAAGTACTCATCAGGGATCATTCTCCGAAAACATGAATTTGTCGAAAATTACAGGATCAAAGATTTTTTAATAGAAAAACCTTTGATCTACAGAATATTCGATCTGGGTAACCTGACGATTTATACCTCTGATAAAACCACGCCAATCCTGCATTTATATGCCATCCGAAAGCCGAAAGAAAAGTACCAAATCCTTCGCGGACTGGTGGAACTCAGCCGAAAAGAAAAACATGTTTACGAAATTGATTAGCGATCAACAGAATATAATCAGAAATAACAGCCATTAGTATTACCAATTTAAATTTTAAAAGCTATGGAACAACAACAAAGTACGCGAATGTCAATGGATCAGATCCCATTTGACAAGCTCGAAAAAGTCGGTATCAAAGCCGATCTGATCAAGCAAATGGAAAAACAGGAAATGACCGATTTTCTGAACGGATTTCGTTCGGATAAACTCTACACGGTAAATGCCCGGATCGGAAACGAAGATTACAAAATCCCGGCTAAAATCCGCTTGCAGAGTAAGGAAGACGGGTCAGTGGACATCAGAATCCATCCCATCCAACGGCTAAATGTCCCGGATGAATACATGGGTCACAAGTTTACCAAGGAAGAAAAGGGGGCTTTGCTTAACGATAGAAACCTGGGCAAAACAGTTGAACTGACAGGACGAGATGGAAAAAAAGACAATTATTACCTGTCCATCGATTCCAAAACCAACGAGCTGATCCCGCTCAGGACCAAAATGATTCAGGTACCGGAAAAGATAAAAGGAGTAACCCTTTCATCGGAACAAAAAGAAAAGTTGGCATCAGGACAAAAAGTTGTAGTAGACGGAATGATGGGTAAGAATGAAAAAAAATTCTCAGCCACGCTCCAGGTTGATGCTGCCGGACGGAACATCAGTTTTTCACAGTTTAAACAGGAAAAATCCGAAGATTTAAAAACCGATGCCAAACAATCGGAAAAACAAGGGGCCAGACAAAAGGTCCACTAAAGTAAATAACAGGTCTCGTTTTCAAAACCGGAAGGGGAAATTCTGAAGAGCAGGTTTCCCTTTCTTTTTGGCAAAAGTCGAAAAAATGACAATGAAAGTTCAACGAGAAAAGGCAAAAAGTCAGGGAGAAAATCTTATTCAAAGTGGGGAATGCAAGATACTATTATAAAAAGCAAATTTTAGAAGCATTTTTTTTGCAGAAAAGACAGCTTGAAGAGGTTGGTTTCTACCTGGAACTAACGTAGGCAATGCAAGATGT
>JAVEYG010000008.1:0-128426 GCA_034003625.1 Prolixibacteraceae bacterium
TAACTCTTCACCAGTTCAGAGTTATTTTCCAAAGTCAACAGAAAATCATCATCAGTTAGATTTGATGAATAAAAAAAAGAAGAATACAATGTCTAATTCGGTCAACGTTATTTAGGCATGGACACTGTTAAACCTGAAACGTTGAACCTGAAACTTGTACATTGACTCATGATACTGAGAATACTTAGAACCAACCATGCGTATCATTTTATCCTGATCCCACTGATGGCTGTACTGCTTTGGTTGCCATCGCTGATCAAACCAGGGCCGTACCCCTTTTATGCGGGCGAGGATATGATGCCTCTTTACCAGCCTGTTGCCTGGCTGATGGCGCAAAGTATTTTCCTGAACAGTATTATACCACTCACATTGCTGGTATTGCTGGCTTTCCTCCTCATCCGGCTGAATATCCAGTATGCCTTTATTCGTATCCGCACCTTTTTGCCTGCCAGTCTGCTTATTCTCATCACCAGCGGGTTCAGTGGTATGCATTCCATGCACCCCGTGTATTTTGCTACTTTCTTTATCCTGTTTGCCATCGACCGTATTTTCGATTCGTATGAGAAAGAAAAAATTCATTCAAACGCTTTTGATGCCGGGATGCTCATTTCTATCGGTTCTCTTTTTTACATGAACCTGATTTTCTTTTTCCCGATGGTATGGGCTGGTCTTCGTGTGATTCACAAACAAATTAAATGGCGCGACTTTGTATTGCCCCTGCTCGGCCTTTTACTTCCCTGGCTGTTTACTTTTGCCGGGTATTTCTTTTTCAATAAATTCCTCGATTTATTGGTTATCATTGAAAAGAATTTCATCACCGATAATGACTTCATCTCCTTCAATAATTTTTTCGACAACAATATTCCTCTTCTTGCCTATCTGGGGTTTCTGGGGTTTATTACCTTTCTCAGCAGTGTTTTTCTTTTGGTACAATACGGCGAAAAAAAAATCAGTTCCCGAAAATTCTTCCAGGTATTCTTTTTTGTTTTTCTGATTCCCCTGGCGCTGATTATTGCCGTGCCTGCCATTTCACACGAAATATTTATCATTCTGGCCATTCCGCTTTCTTTTTTGATATCCAACTATTTGGTATTTATGAAACGAAGGTTTTGGGGTGAACTGTTTCTTTACATATTGCTTGCCGGGATTATCTATTTGCAATTTGCACCAAAATGAATCCATCTCGGGCAACACTGGCGATATACGGGATACAGGACCGCTTCGACTATGAACATCCGTTTTACGTACACGACCACAATCTTTGCATTATGCAGAACGGGAGGGTTCGCGAATTTCTTCAACTCGAACGTATTACCCGTCGCAAACGTGATAACCAACTGCACGAAAAACTATATTCAATCCTGAAAGAAAAAAAATTGCTTGCCGAAGAATTCGATCTTGTTTTTGTCGATAATGTGGTGGGCCGGACTTTTCTCACGTCACGGGGCGATGTCCGCTTCGAAGCGCCCCTCAGCGCCGGGCTGTCAAACGATTTGGAAGAAGGCCGCTGCTGGTGGTTTGGCCGTGAAACACGGGGGTGGGCGCTGAACCACGAGTTGGCACATATCTTTTCCTGCCTTCCTTTCTTCGGAAATTTCAAGGAAAACAGCTTGCTGGTGCATTTTGACGGAGGCGCCAGCCGAAGTAATTTCTCTGCATGGATTTTCAGGAATAACCAACTTCAATTACTCGAATACCATTGGGAACTGAAAAAATTGAGCTCCATTTTCAATGCCAATGCGTTGGTTTTTGCCATCATTGGCGCCCGGCTGGAGGAACAAAATTCAGTACCCGGGAAAATGATGGGTCTGGCCGGACATGGCCGTTACCGTTCTGAACTGGAAAAATGGCTCATCGAACATGATTTCTTCGAAAATATATGGAATCACAAGTCTGTATTTTTCCAGGAAGCAAAAAAAGCATTTGGTGCCGAGCTAAAATATTTCGATCAGAAAAATCCCTTTATTCAGGATGTGGTGGCAACACTTCACCAGATTTTTGTCAACGAAACGTTGTCTGTTTTTCGCAGGCTGAAAGAACAAACCGGCTGCGATAAACTTTATTACACAGGAGGTTGTGCGCTCAATATCGTTGCCAATACCGAACTTGTAAACAGCGGTCTTTTTTCTGAAGTTTACATTCCTCCCTGTACCGAAGATTCAGGACTGGCGCTTGGCGCAGCAGCTTTTGCCGAGTGGAAAAAACATGGAAAGACAGAACTTCATTCGCCGTATTTGAATGGCTGGAAACTCGAAAATAATGCCTTTTCGTATTCGGAAGACGACGTTAGAAATTGTGCAGAAGCGCTGCTTGCCGGAAAGGTGATTGGCATTTGCAATGGTTT
Source organism: Prolixibacteraceae bacterium (assembly GCA_034003625.1). Lineage (GTDB taxonomy): Bacteria > Bacteroidota > Bacteroidia > Bacteroidales > Prolixibacteraceae > GWE2-42-39. The sequence continues at coordinate 2,345 of JAVEYG010000008.1, forward strand.
TGGTGAAGCGGGGCCGCGTGCGCTGGGAAATCGCAGTTTATTGTGTTTGGCCGGTTCAAAAGAACTGGCCCGGAAAATCAGTATGCAGCACAAAGGCCGGGAATGGTATCGCCCGGTGGCGCCTGTCATGCTCGAAAAAAACAGCCGCTACTTTACCGGACTTGACAACATCTGTCCGCTCAGCAAATACATGCTGCTCGATTTTGCCGTCCTTCCTGAAAAACAAACAGAACTGGCAGGCGCTGTTCATGCCGACGGAACAGCGCGCATTCAAACCATTTTCTCCCGCACCGACAATCCGTATTTATGGGATTTGCTGACGTATCTCGACGAACACCACCAGGTAAGAGCACTGATCAATACTTCATTCAATGCCAAAGGCGAACCCATTGTTCACAGTGCAGATGATGCCTGTCACTCGGCACAAATCATGGGAATCGACGGGGTGGTGATTAATGGACAGATAAATTTTGTAAATTCTATAACACACTGAACCATATACAATTGAGAATTATGGGCACTTCCCTGTCGAACCCCGATACCGCAGTTGCGGGTTGCGGACTTTGTTGTCAGCACAGAAATGGCAATTAATTATAGCGACATGTTGACTGCTGGTGTTATTTTATTGCCATATTAATTTCGAAATTTCAAATAATAATTTTTGTCTTTGTTCTAATTCCTGTGGTCCAAAATGATTAATCGGCACTAAATCCAACGCAAATTTTTGTTTTAAATCATCCATATCTTTTTTGGACTTATATGTATCTTCCCGTAATGTTTCATTCCAATAGAGCGTATTGGCATATGTCTTTAATTTATCGGTATATGTCTCATTATTGCTTGAAATGTTATCACGTCCTTTTAACAAAAGGATTCCACCAATTCGATTGCGTTCCTGCTCGAACAAATCTTCATCATTGTTAAACAAAGCCATATTCTCGTTATTGTGAGATAGAATATGCTCAATATGGAAACCTGTTTTGGAACCAGTTTTTGATACCAAATCTTCAATTGGATGTTTCATTCCAAGATTTAGATTGAGTGCGAAAAATAAATCAACACGAGCAAAGAAATATCTTTTAAAACGAGTGTTAAGATTTATACCTGTATTTCTAAAATATGCATATTGTAATGGTTGTGTTGCTTCAGAATTCCTTCTATTAGTTAATTCTTCAAGTAGATATTTGTCAAATACTTTTCTAATGTCGTTTAATTCACCATCTCGAATTTCACTTGAGATTTTAAATAGTATATCATTAAACGCATTGCTATCATAAGCACTTTGTAGTTGCAAAAGAGAAAACAATCTGTCAATTTCGTTTGACACTACTCGAATTTTATCGTCTTCTTGGTAGTCATTCAGTTTGCATGCAGACAATATAAGAAGAAACTGTCCATCCATTTCATTTAATCTATTAAAAAAAACGGTTGGGTAGTTTTCTTTTTTATTGTAATACGCTTCAATAATTTTTACATACAATCCAGAATAATATGTAAATGTCTTTTCCAAAAAAGATTTTACTTCTGAAGGATTGTGTTTTAATTTGAGCAAATTATTAATGTCATTCGCAAACATTTCTCGATGATAATCTCCATCAAAGCGAGTACCTTCCTTCCTTGTGTCAGCATATTTGGCTTTCAGATAGTATCTGAAAAATGTATCAATTTCGTCATCCTTATGCTTATTTATTGCTTTCACTTTGGTTTCCCAAAGTCCATTATAATTCTTTTTATCCAACTCAATTTTATCAATTTGACCAAGAAGTTTCCCTTTAAGTATTTCGTATGGTTTTAATCTAATACCTCTATCATTTATTACTTCAAAGACCATTGGAACATTTGTTTGCTCAACTGATAAATTAATCATTACTAAGCGATAAAGAAAGTAATAGACAAACGTTTCAAATTTATGAGAATTAGGCAACTCCGTATTTAGCCATTTAAAAATTGTCTGATAATTATTTAAAACGTTTACCGATGTGATGCCAGAACTAACATCCATTTCCTTAAAATCTTTAGTATTCTCAAATAAGTCGGTAAAAATTTGTTTGTGTCTTTCATGGTTCATCCAAAAGGAAAAATCAACTCCTGAATATCCGGCTATCTTACTTTCAAGCCACTTATTTGTTTTAGATTTATATTGATTTGAAAAATGGTAAAGATTGATTAAAATCAAAGTTAATGTTGTCAAGCGTTGTTGCCCGTCCACTACATAAACTTTTCCATCTATTGTGTTAGTAACATAAGTGTTTAGATAATACCATGGATATTTTGCCATAACAACCTCTTTAGAAGGGTCTAATGATTTGTTATTTTCGTATTCTTGATTGAATTTGAAAAATATATCATCAAGTAGTCTTAAAACAGGTTCATTTGTCCATTTGTAATCACGCTGATAAAAATCAATGTAGTACGTAGTATTTGAAAATACTCTATCAATATTCTGATTATCGGGTGCTATTTCCATATTTATTTGTTTATAATTCTATTCAATATAGACGGTTATGGTTCTTTACACTTGTTGCCAACTAACTTATATCCTGCAAAATTCAAATACTTTTCAGATACAGCTCCATTGCTTTTTCGAACAGGTCTTCATCTTCGAGAATATATTCCACAAATTCGCGGAAAGCGCCATCGCCCCCATTTTTCTTTAAAACATGTACTGCATGCGATTTCACATAGTCGGGCGCATTGGCCGGGCAGGCCGAAAAACCCACCGCATCGAGCATCGGAATATCGTTGATGTCGTCGCCAATATAAGCCACTTCTTTCAGCGAAATGTCGTATTTTGCGCACAGGGTTTTGGCCGTCTCCAGTTTGTTTTTAATACCCATGTGCAATTCTGTAATTTTCAGTTTCTCGGCACGGCGCCGCACAATTTCAGTGTTTTCACCGGTGATAATTCCCAGCGGGATTTCAAGCAAACGAAGAAATAAAACACCTGCACTATCGGAAGTATTAAATTTTTTCCATTCATTCCCGGTTTGGTCGTAATACATACCGCCATCGGTCCAAACGCCATCAATATCAGTCAATACCAGTTTTATCATCGGATCAGGTTTGGGTAAATAATTTCATCTTTTTCAATATTTTGCAGGGCGGTCTTGCCGATTACCTGTTCTTTTTCGGCCCATTTGAAACCATCGCCGGGGCTCAACAGGTGCAGGTCGTTTTCACTGATTGTTTCGCCTTTTTTAATCGTCCGGTTGGTGGCAATTGAACGTTCGAGCTTGGTTCGTGTTTCGCGGGTTACTTCGCTGGCCGACAAACCGTACTGGCCCATCGCCATTTCAATGTTGCGAATGTCGCGCACCATACGCCAGATACCATCCGGTTCGAGCGACCCGCGGTGGTCGGTGCCTTTCATGTTGCGGTCGAGTGTAACGTGCTTTTCAATGATTTTTGCACCCAGCGAAACTGCGACCACAGGCACCACAATCCCAATGGAATGGTCAGAATAACCAATCGTGTAATCCGGATAATGATCCTGCAAAAAGCGGATGCTTTCGAGGTTGATATTTTTGTATTCCGACGGATACTGCGACAAACAATGCAGAATGCTGATATTGGAATGGTAGCGGGTAATTACCGCCAACGCATCGTCCAGTTCTTTTTGTCCACCCATGCCGGTCGACAAAATGATCGGTATTTTGGTTTCGGCCATGGCTGCCAGCAGCGGCAGGTTGGTCAGGTCGCGCGAAGCCACTTTCAAACGGTCGGGCATAAACAGTTTCAGCATCGACAGGCAGCCTTTTGCACAAAGCGTTTCCACTACATCAAGACCCCGGTCTTTCGCGTAACGGTACACTTCGAAATGTTCCTCGTCGTCGAGTTCAAGCGCCTGCCGGTGTTCCCCGTATGTTTTGCCAAACGAATGTTCGTTCCGATACGGGCGCATCATGGCCGAAGCCGAAAGTTCTTCGTTCAGGTCGCGGCGGGTCATTTTTACAGCGTTCATCGGCGCCAGATGTTGCCCGAACAAAAAATCGGTTACCGGTTTGCTGATTTCGTCGATCAGTTTTTTTGCAATTTCCACTTCTCCGTTGTGGTTTTGCCCGATTTCGCCAATTATGTAGGTTGATCTCATTTGCTGTTTTTGTCAATTTCAAGTTTCATCTGCTGCAACAATTCCGGGTTTTTATCCAGAAAAGCAACTACTTCGTCGATGTCAAAATTAGGGTTTTGCAACTTCATTTCAGCATAAATTTTTTGCTGAAGGCTGAAATCGACAGGAGTGTCCAGTGTCAAACGGATATCGGAACGTGAAAAAATAAATTCAGGCGCATCCAGAAAACGGACATTAAAAAGTTGCGGATGCCCGTAAAGATAATTGGTAACGTGTTCGATATACAATTTGTCGGAAGTAAGTGAGGCCGCCTTTTGCAAGGCCTCCAAAGTTGTCATTTCAGCAAAAAAACCAAAATGGGTTTTTATCGACGGGCGGTTTCCGCTAAACTGAAAACTCAGGTAATCAGACGGATTCTTTGCAAATTCTTCCGCCAAAACCAGGATAGAAGCCGCATCAAGAAAGGGGTTGTCGGCACATACACGGACGATATTTTTTACCTGAAACTGTTTGGCTGCGCCGATAAAACGTGCCAGCACATTTTCTTCGGAACCGCGGAAAATTCCGATTGGATATTTTTCTGCTTTTGCCACCAATTGGTTGTCAGCCGGATTATCGGTCGTTGCCAGCACGATGGGAAATCCGGTTGTCAGCAGTTTCTCCAGCAAAATTTCGATGATGCTTTTCCCGTCGTAAAACGGGAGCACCACCTTTTGTGGCATGCGGGTCGAACCGGTCCGGGCTTGTATGATGATGGATGTTTGAGACATGCAGAAGTACATTAAAGATTAACAATCAGGATCATCTTTTTATCGTATCTTTTTTCTCGATTTTAGCTAATGCTTCCGGGGTCAGATGATATTTCCCTGTTTTGGCAGCTCCTCTAAATTCAATAAAATTAATTGTTTTGAGAATTTGCAAATAACGTTTTGCCGTTGCATTTGACTTTCCTGTTTTATTCATTATTTCGATTATTGATACCCCTTTACTGTTTGTTATCATTGCTTTTACAATATCACTTACAGCATTAATTACAGCATCACTTACAGCATCAATAACACCCCTTTCTGCTGCATCATTTACAGCGTCATTTACAGCGTCATTTACAGCGTCATTTACAGCGTCGTCAGTATTGGAAGATACAGTAATGCCATTAAATGTGAGAGTTGTAACACCGGAATTACTTTCCCATATAGGTCCCGGATAACCTTTTTCTTTACAATCATCGATCATTTTAATGGTTCCACGACCAATCTTTTCTATCAATTGTCTTAAAAAACAGATGTGGGCAATATCTGGATTACGGGGAACGGATAAATGGTTTTTAGCAAGGGAGGCCGGTGTATACCCTCCGTATAATTCACCCGTGTTAGTTATTTCTAAGCGATCGGGATAAAAAGAAATGGCAACAGTTCCCGATGCAGAAGTGAAGTCGCGATGAATAAGGGCATTCATCAAACCTTCACGGAGCGCTGATTTAGGAAAAGCAGAATCCTCACGAAGCCACTTTTTATCTGAAAATCTACTTTTCGTCGCAATATTAACATCGAAGAACTGAAGAATTTCCTCAATGTTCCGGAAAAGATTGCCTTCAAAAAATTTATCGTGGACAAATGTATCTGAAGATTTTGATCCTTTAAAAACAGTAAGACGGACACGGCATTGTGGTAAATATCGCGTTGGTTCTTTTGCAAATAAAACAACGGCAGCGTTGGTTAAACTACCATTTCTGTATAGCCCGTAGTGAATCAGGAAATCTTCAATTTCTTTTTCCGGAAAAACTTTTCCCCTTCCGTAAAGCGTCAAATCTTTTAATGTCTTCCGGATTTCTAAATCGTCTAAATCGCTTAAATCAATACCTAAAGCTGGTTGGCGCTCCCAGTGCAGTTCTGTTTTTTGGCGTTCTATAATAAGTTTTGAAATATCGTTTGCCGTTGCTTTTACCGTTTTTGTTTTCTTCCTGTAATAAATTGCACCATTAAAAATGTAAGGTGGTTTTGAGCCATTCCATACTTTTACCAAAAGGATCGGTTTATTATCAATCACCTCTGTTGATACCGTAATTGGAACTTCAGGAACAATAGACCGGAATAAATAACTTTTTAAATCTGATTCTTGCTTGTCTGCGTCGTTTATACCAATTATTTTACCATCATCCTGCACGCCAATAAGGATCGTTCCTCCGTTCGCATTTAAAAGTGCACAAAGGGTTTTTGCAATATCATCTTTGCGAACCACTTCCATGAATTCAAGCTGTTCGCTTTCGCCTTGTTTAATAAGGTTCCTGATAAGTTGTTCGTCTTTCATCCCTTTTGATTTTGTATTTCTTTGATCCTCCTCTGGTGGTCTTTATATTGTTGTTCAATAAAAAACAACAACTCTCCTTCATTCGAAAACGGTTGTATCCAGTTATTACTCACATCATAATACATATCAACAACTTTTATACTATCTAAAACGGGATTCCCTTTGATCTCAAAATCAGTTCTGCGGTTCTGCCCATCGAATAAATAAGGGTGAAAAAGTTTTCTTAAGAATTCAATCCTTTCGTGGGCCATAAATATTCTCGGACGATTCAACCGTTTAGCTTCCAGAAATTCTTTATGTGTAATGCCAGAGCCGTACCGGGGAAAAATAATTCCCAGGAACATATCGCAATCCTCAACCGCTTTCAGGCAAGCCTTTTCTTTATCCTCGGTGCAATCAACTGGCACATAAACACTGCCTTCTTTCGACATGATTACATCGTATTTGAATTTCTGTCTCAAAATAGCAGCGATCTGGTCCAATATGTATTCGTTCCCGTGAACCGTTGATGAAACCATTATTTTCAGCCGCTTTTTCCTCATAAATTCCTACTTATTTTCTTTTTAGCCGAAGCATAACCAATACGTTGTCGCCGATTTTTACCAAATCTTCCGAAATATTAAACCAGTAACACAGCCCGATAAAAACAATGCTGATGGCTGAACAACGGATAATCAGGTCAACCAAAAAGTGATTGAAAACCGGGATGATTTTCCCGGCAATAAATGCGAGCAGTCCGAAGAATAAACATTTTAAATGAGTACGGCGGTAAGGAAATAATTGCATTTTCCAATTGAGATAAAACACGCGCATGGCCGATGCAAGCGCCAGCGACAATAAAGTACCAAATGCGGCCCCGTTCATTCCCCAAAGCGGGATAAATATCATGTAAAAAAGAACGGTTAAAACCACTAATAAGCCCACCGAATACGTCTGGATTTTATATTTATGCGAGGTGCTGATAATCTGTACACTGACCCCGGTAGAAACAACGATCAGGTTGGCCAGCGAGATCAGGACAATCACCCATTCGCCCCCGCCATATTGATCGGGCAGTATGGTAAAAATGTTGTGGAGATTGGTGGTCATCAGGATAAAAAGGAATAGCCCGATAAACAGTTGGTTGATGCTGCTTTTGTAATAAATATCGTTGATCGTTGCCCACTTGTTGTCTTTCCAGGCATCGGCAATAATGGTGGAAGAAATTTTACCAAGCGCCCGGTTGGGGATCAGGATAATAGACCCAAAGAAAAAGCTGATTGAATAAGCGCCGGTCAACGAAAGGTTGTAATATTCGTTCAGCATAATTTTGTCGACACTGGTCAGGGCCACGCTACTCAAGCCGCCAATAATCCCAAATACAGCAAGACTGATCATCTCTTTCCGCAACGGCGGCTGTATAAAACCAATGTTCGGACGAAGGTTGAACTGCCTTCTGTAAACAAGCAAACCCGCCAGATAAACTGCCGGAAAACTTAAAATAACGACATATCCGAAAACGTACTGTGTAAAATTGATCCACCCAAAATAAAAGATAACCAGCAAAACAAGGTTGCCGATACGATAAAACAAATCGCTTAAAAAAGTCCCGGTTGTTGCGTCATAAAGCATTTTATTGTAGGTGTCCAGAATAAGGAAAAACATCCGGAAGAAAATGAGCGGGACCAGGTAATAAATGTATTCAACAACAAGGGGCGAATCTTCTATATTGCTTTCAATAATGTACGGTTTCAGGATAAAAAAACTGATCAGCGAAATGGCAAAACCAATCATCCCAACAGTTCCTGCAAGAAATACAAACCCATTATGGTTCTTGTCTTTATCGCGAAAATAAGAGAATAAACGCGCGGTAACATTGGTAAAACCGAGGGTCGAGAATTGTGAATAAAGAGCCGAAACAGCAACCAGAATATTGATCAGCCCAAATTCTTCAGGAGACAATAATTTGGGTGTGATAATCCCAACGGTAAAAAAACCAACAACAACCCCCAGGTATGAATAGGCCGCCCCTTTAATGGTTTGCCTTTTAATTACGCCCATTTATTTCAGCAATGATTTAAAAAGGTTTATTTTTGCTAACGACGAAATTACGAATTTATCATTTACTGCAACACGAATATGGATACAAAAGCCATTCTGCAAAAAATGGGGCCTTATCTGGCGGCCATCCTGCTTTTCTTAGTTATCAGCGTAATTTATTTTTCTCCGGTACTGGAAGGAAAAAAAGTTCAAAGTTCTGATGGCGCCCAGTTTCAGGGAATGGCCAAAGAGATTGTGGATTACCGCAATGCAACCGGCAAAGAAGCGCTGTGGTCAAACAACATGTTCAGCGGAATGCCGGCTTATCTGACCTCAACGTTTTATCCGGGCGAACTCCCCGCCAAAATACAAAAAGCAGTAGTTTCCATCTCGCGCCCGGTAATGATTTTAACTTTGAGTTTTCTATTTTTTTTCATTCTTTGCCTAAGCCTCGACATCAGTTTATGGGCCGCCTTTGCGGCGAGCCTGGCCTACGGTTTTATGACCTTCACTTTTGTGGTGATGGTCACCGGGCATTTCACCAAAGCGCATACACTCACTTATGTTTCGTTATTGGTGGCCGGGGCGCTGATGGCTTACAAAAAGAACCGCGCCGCCGGAAGTTTGATTGTCGCAATCGCACTGGCCTGGATGCTGAGCGCCAACCACCTGCAAATGACCTACTATGCCGCTATACTGATGCTGATATTGGGCATTACGTATCTGGTGTTTGCCATCCGCGAAAAAACGTTTCCCGGTTTTGTAAAAACTTCGCTGATGTTACTGGTGGCCGTCATTCTGGCGGTGGGGGCCAACTTTTCGCGCCTGTACACCACCTATGAGTACGGAAAATATTCGATGCGCAGCAAATCGGAATTGACATTGAACAAAGAAAACAAAACCAGCGGCCTCGACAAAGATTACATCCTCGATTATAGTTACGACCTCGGCGAAGCAATGACCGCCTTCATTCCGCGCTTCAAAGGCGGGGGGATGATGGAACCGCTGGGCGAAAATTCAGCTTTTTACAAAGAACTCGAAAAATTACAGGGTAAAAAACTGGCCGAAGACTTTTCAAAGAATGCCCCGCTCTACTGGGGAAGCCAGCCTATTTCAGGGGCGCCGTTTTATTTCGGGGCTGTTCTTTGTTTCCTGTTTGTACTCGGCTTATTTGTACTGAAAGGAAAAGACAAATGGTGGTTAGTGGCCGTAGTCGTGGTTTCATTTTTACTGTCGCTGGGCAAAAATTTCTCATTGCTCAGCAACCTGATGCTCGATTATTTTCCGGGCTACAATAAATTCCGCGATGTAAAAAATATCATTGTCATCCAGCAGTTTGCAATGGCTTTGTCAGGTGTACTGGCTATCCGCGAAATTTACCTGCGGAAAATCACGAATGCTGAATTTATGAAAAGCCTGAAATATGCCACCGGGATAACCGGCGGGTTCGCCTTTGTTTTTGTTGTTTTGCCCGGATTGGCCGGAAATTTTTCCGGGGCAACCGATGCCCAGTATTTGCAGATGGGCTGGCCAAAACAATTGATCGACGCCTTGCAGGACGACCGCCGGATGGTATTGCGTACCGACGCTTTCCGTTCGCTGGTTTTTGTGCTATTGGCCGCCGCCGGTTTGTGGGCATTCTGGAAAAATAAACTGAAAGCAAAATACGCCGTCGTTCTTTGGGTCGCTTTGGTGTTGGTTGATATGTGGCCGGTGAACAAGAAATATTTCAACAATGATAATTTCAGCTCGAAAAAGGAAGTAGCCGAACCGTTTAAAAAGACGGCAGCCGACATGGCAATTGAAAGAGACAACGATTTATATTTCCGGGTACTGAACCTGCGAAACCCGTTTGCCGATTCGCGTACTTCGTATTTCCACAAATCGATTGGCGGGTATCACGGCGCCAAAATGAAACGCTATAACGAACTGTTCCAGTACCAGATACAACCCGAAATGCAACGACTGATAGCCGGGTTCCAATCACCGGGAACCATCGATTCATTGATTTCGACATTGCCGGTAATGAACATGCTGAATACCCGTTACATTATTTATGACACGGAGCAGGCGCCGATCACCAACCCTGCTGCATTGGGAAATGCATGGTTGGTTTCGTCGGTAAAAATGGTTGAAAATGCCGACCAGGAAATCATGGCGCTCGCAAAATTCAATCCTGAAAAAGAAGCTATTGTCAATACACGTTTCCGTTCGTTGATGGACGAAAAAACCTTCAGCGCCAAAGGTTCGGTAAAACTGACCGAATATCAGCCCAATTATCTGAAATACGAAGCCAATGTAAACGGTGAACAACTGGCTGTTTTTTCCGAAATTTATTACCCGAAAGGCTGGAAAGCGTTTGTCGACGGGAAAGAAACGCCCCATTTCCAGGTGAACTACGTGCTGCGCGCCATGTTGCTGCCCGGTGGAACACACGAAGTGGAATTCCGTTTTGAACCGCAATCGTATTTCATTGGGAACAAAATCTCGATGGCCAGTTCCGTCCTGCTCCTCCTGGCAATCACAGCCGTTTTGTTTTTCAGGATAAAAACACAAAAAGATGAAGAAACAGAAAAAATTTAAACGGCGGGTTTTCCGGTCGTATCTCAGCGCAACAGTGAGCATCTCGCTGGTGCTGTTTCTTTTCGGCTTATTCGCCCTGTTAGTGCTGAATGCCGACAAACTTTCGGATTACGTGCGTGAAAACATCGGTTTTACGCTCATTCTTCACGAAGATGTCAAAGAAGTGGATGTGGCACGGTTGCAGAAGATATTAGATGCTTCCGATCCGGTAAAATCCACCCGTTATATCGATAAGGAAACGGCAGCCAAACAGCTTCAGGAAGATTTGGGCGAGGATTTTCAGGGCTTCCTTGGTTTCAACCCGCTGCTTTCGTCCATCGATGTAAAACTGTATGCCGAATACACCCATCCCGACAGCGTTGCCATTTTGGAAAAAGAATTTTTACAACACCCTCAGATAAAAGAAATACATTACCAACGCGACTTGGTCCGGCTAATCAATGAGAATGTCCGTAAAGTTGGTCTGTTCCTGGCCCTTTTCTCGGTTTTGCTGCTCTTTATTTTCACCTCGCTCATTCACAATACCATCCGTATTTCGGTTTATTCCCAGCGTTTCATTATCAATACCATGCAATTGGTGGGCGCCACGCGTGGTTTTATCCGTAAACCGTTTATTATAAGAAGCGTCACTTACGGAATTGTCGGCGCGCTGGTTTCAAATACGCTATTGGCAGTCCTTTTCATAAGTTACAAAAACGATTTTGCCGGTATTTTTAAAATCTCGGGATACGAAACCCTTGGTATCGTTTTTCTTTTTGTATTGGCAATGGGCATCCTTATTTCGTGGCTGTCGACCTGGGTTGCCGTCAACAAATTCCTTCGTCTCCGGTTCGATGAGCTGTTTTATTAATTCAACTTTCATAATTCTGTAAACCTGTTATACAGAAAATAGTTACCTTTATCGAAATATTTTTGAATATGGCTAAAAAAGAACAAACAGAAACAAAACAAGGTTTTGCACTTGCCAGGGAGAACTATAAGCTATTAGTTATTGGTTTTGCGATTATTATCCTGGGGTTCATCCTGATGGTTGGTGGTAAAAGCGGCGACCCGAATGTTTTTAACCCCAAAATTTTTAGTTTTCGCCGTATTACCCTTGCCCCTATGATAGTGTTATTTGGCTTTCTGTTCGAGATTTATGCCATTATGAAAAAACCCAAATCGGATAATTGATCCAGCATGAATTCACTTCAGGCATTTTTGCTGGGCATTATCCAGGGACTCACCGAATTCCTGCCTGTCAGTTCAAGTGGCCACCTCGAAATCGGAAATTACCTTTTTGGCATCGATGCACACAGTAATTTGTTGTTCGCGGTTGTTGTCCATGGCGCAACTGTTCTCTCCACCATTGTCGTTTTCCGGAAAGATATCGGGTCTCTCCTGCAAGGGCTTTTCAAATGGCAATGGAACGAAGAAACCCAATACATTGCCAAACTGCTATTTTCTTCCATTCCGGTAGCAATCGTTGGCCTCCTTTTTCAACAGGAAATCGCTTCGCTGTTCGGTTCCAACCTTTTGCTTGTAGGCGCCATGCTGTTAGTCACCGCCACTATTCTTTCATTTACTTATTTTGCAAAATCGGGCGACAAGTCCATCCGTTTCCGGGATGCGCTCATGATCGGACTGGCGCAAACAGTGGCCGTAGTACCGGGTATCTCCCGCAGCGGATCGACCATTGCAACCGCCATTTTACTGAAAAACAAACGCGAAGAGGCAGCCCGGTTTTCATTTCTGATGGTACTGCTTCCTATCATTGGGGCCAATATCATGGATGCAATGAATGGCGAAATGAATTCAGGAGAAATAGGAATTCTTCCGCTGCTGGTTGGTTTTCTTGCTGCATTTATTTCGGGGCTTCTGGCTTGTAAATGGATGATCGGTATTGTAAAAAAAGGCAAACTGATTTATTTCGCCGTTTATTGCTTAATTGCCGGACTAATTGCTATCTTTGCGGCCTGAATTTAGCCAGCTTATTACAATTGCAAATCTCTTATTTAAAAGATTTTCCTATGGGAAAATCGATACATGACTTTAATTTTCAGGAAGGAGAAATCCTTCTTTTTGACAAGGAACTGGAATGGACCTCATTTGATCTGGTGCAGAAAGTACGCAACAATCTTTGCCGTGCACTGGGTGTCAAAAAATTGAAAGTGGGCCATGCCGGGACACTTGATCCCAAAGCTACCGGGTTGATGATCCTTTGCACCGGCAAAGCAACCAAGCAAATCGAATCGCTCCAGTCCGAAGAAAAAGAGTATATTGCCTCCCTGAAATTAGGCGCTACCACGCCATCCTTCGACCTCGAAAACGAAGAAGACGTAATCTACCCAACCAGCCACATCACCCGGGAACTGGTTTTGGAAGCCCTTCAGAAGTTTGAAGGTATTACGGATCAGGTTCCACCCCTTTTCAGCGCGATAAAGGTTGACGGGAAGAGGGCGTACAAACATGCCCGAAAAGGCGAAGAGATTGAACTGAAAGCCCGGCAAATTTTTATTCGTGAAATAGAACTGCAACAATTTTCAACAGAAGAAATCATCATTCGCGTAATATGCAGCAAAGGGACATATATCCGTGCCCTTGCCCGCGATCTGGGGCAGTCGCTTAACAGCGGGGCTTATCTCACAGCCCTTCGCCGAACCCGGATCGGAAATTTTTCTGTAGAAAACGCATTCTTAATGGAAAATTTTTTAAAAATTCTCAAAGGAAACGTAACGAATTGAATATTGCCCCGTAAAACGGGGTCATGCTTTTATGCCGATGCTTTTCCCTTCACGAAAGTAAAAACAGGATAAAAATCGGAATAAAAGGAAAATTGGAAGACGAATACAAAAAATAAACTACATACAGACATGAAGTTATCGAAATTTAAATACAATCTGTCCGATGGTTTGATTGCCCTTCATCCGGCTGAAAACCGTGACGAGTCGAGGCTGATGGTGTTGAACCGCAAAACAAAAACCATTGAACATCGCATCTTTAAAGATGTCAAGGACTACTTTAACGACAAGGATGTAATGGTGTTCAACGACACAAAGGTCTTTCCTGCCCGGCTGAATGGCAATAAAGAAAAAACCGGTGCCGAGATCGAGGTTTTTCTGCTGCGGGAATTAAACCGCGAACAGCGCTTATGGGACGTATTAGTTGATCCGGCCCGCAAAATCCGTATCGGCAATAAATTGTATTTTGGCGACGACGACCTGTTGGTTGCCGAAGTAATCGACAATACCACCTCACGTGGGAGAACCCTCCGCTTTCTTTTCGATGGCCCTTATGATGAATTTAAAAAAGCGCTTTACGGACTGGGCGAAACACCACTGCCCAAGTTCATTAACCGGAGCGTACAACCGGAGGACAAAGACCGCTATCAGACTATTTTTGCCAAACACGAAGGAGCTGTGGCTGCACCCACCGCCGGTCTTCATTTCAGCCGCGAATTGATGAAGCGACTTGAAATTATCGGCCTTGAATTTGCGTACATCACCCTACACGTAGGGCTTGGAAATTTCCGAAACGTGGATGTGGAAGACCTTACCAAACATAAGATGGATTCGGAACAAATCTGGATTACCGAAAAAGCCTGCGAAGTGGTCAACCGGGCAAAAGACAACCGGAAAAGTGTCTGTGCCGTGGGGACAACAGTGATGCGGACCTTAGAAAGTTCGGTGTCGACACAGGGTCACCTGAAGCCTTTTGAAGGTTGGACCAACAAATTTATTTTTCCACCTTACGATTTCAGCGTGGCTGATAAAATGATCACCAATTTCCATCTTCCTTATTCAACACTGCTGATGATGGTGGCAGCTTTTGGTGGTTATGAATTTGTAATGAAAGCTTACGACGAAGCGATCAAGCAAAAATATCGCTTTGGCACTTATGGCGACGCAATGCTGATTATCTGATCAAGAAAAATAAGCGCAGCTCATTTGTACCGGATTTCAGGAAATCATTGTGCTTGAACGCAGCGGAATCCTTTTTCCTCGTGCCGGCTATCGGGAGTATTGCCAAGGCGCCGGGAGATTCTTGTAATGGCGGGGGTAGTGTCAAAGGCACCTCCGCGCAACACCCGGCGTTTACCATTAGAAGGCCCACGGGGATTATTAACCGGAGAATCAAGGTAATAGTTTTCTGTATACCAGTCTTCGCACCATTCCAGGACATTGCCGGCCATATCAAACAACCCAAACCCGTTGGCAGGGAAAGCACCAACGGGTGAAACGGTTGGGTAACCATCATCGTATCCTGTAAAGATATCGAAATTGGGGTTGTTGTAATATCCGGATTGGATGAAGCTGATGTCTGCCAGATTCGCCGTCGGTATAATCGGAACCGAGTCTCCCCAGACAAAGATTGTCCGGTTGAGGTTATTGATACCGGTATTTCCCCCTCTTGCGGCATATTCCCACTCTGCTTCGTACGGAAGTCGTCCTCCTGCCCATTTACAATAAGCTTTTGCATCATACCAGCTGACATTAACCATTGGATTGACATCCTTCCACCCGTACGAAGGCTCATCTGGCATTCTATGGCCGGTAACAATGCAAAACCGGCGATATTGTGCCACGGTAACGAAGTTACGGTATATCCAGAATCCATCGACCCTTACCCAATGGGCCGGTTGTTCTCCTTTTGTAAATTGTTTCTCTTCATCGTTCCAGTTTAGTTTTCTCCAGATTTCATCAATTTCCCCTGCATTGCTTTCCATTATAAATTCACCAGAGGGAACAAAAACCATTTCTGCACCGTCGACGGGATTTACCCGGGTTTCCAACTTTAATTCATGCTTTCCGCATACATTCTCCCGGCCTTTAACTTGCTCAAAAAGAGACCGGGGGATAACCATCGTTACAAATACGATTACAATCCACAATCGGTTATTGGTTTTCCAAAACATCTTTAATCTTACTCATTAATTATAAACTTAAAAATGAATAATCTATCTCTTCTTTGGGGGAAAATTTTTCTCCGGCCATGTATCTTTTCAGGCTATATAGTAATTGTTGTGCTTCCGGGCGATTTTTTGCATCCGTGAGCAAATCGATTCCTGAAACCAGTATTTTGCCTTTTCCAACTTTAGCCTCAAACAGCAAAGCCAGCGGGCGGTTGGTAAACCAGTCGTCAATTACCCGCACGATGGGCTTTATTTCAGGAGGGAAACAGTTGAGGTTGATTGCCCCGGAATGGCTCATGGCATCCCACCATTGCCAGTTGCTGTGGTAGTCGGTCGGAAATTCGGCCAATGCCGGATGCTTTGGATTACAAAGAATTCCGAGGGTATGCGGGGCCTGTCCTTTAGTCCATGCGGTATTCCAGAAAATGCTGGAAAAACCAAGCTGGATATCTCCGCCCATCCCTCCCGACAGGGTTCCTTTTTTAAGGCTCAGCAATACAGAACCACCATTAACCAGATATCTTTGGGTTGCATCATCCAGTTTCTGCACCACACGTATATTCTGTTCTCCGTCAATTTGTTCTTTTTTCGCCGGATAAACCCAAAAATCCCAACTGTTGGAAACAGGAAAATAAGTATTAATTGAAACGGTAAGCGTAAGCTTCTCTGGCGTTGAAATTGATTTTAAGGGAAACGAAATTTTCCCCAGGTTAAAAGCATTTCCAATCGGAATATTGGTTTGGTGAAATTTCCCATCCTGAATTATTCTTCCGGAGATATCGGCCACTTTCCATTCGGGGGTACATGCGATGACGGGCATCTCACCGTAATGGGCGATTTCTGCTGATGCCTCAAACGTTTCATTGCTGGTAAATACCCGTTTCTTCATCCGGGCAAGAGGAACAGTGTGATTGCAAAAATGCCTGAATTCTTCGGGACAAATATATCCTTTTTCATCCCAGAAAGCATTTAAAACACCAACCAGTGCAGTGCCTTGTCCGGGGAAATCGTGCAGATCGAGCAACTGAAACCCTCCCATGTGAGGCGTACGTAGCGCGGCCTCAATATCCGTTTTATAGCATAAGGCCTGTAATTTTCCCGAGGCCAGCAGAAAGCTGTCGGCAAGCTGCTCCATACACTGTTCTTTCAGATTTTCCTGAAAAATTTCAAAGTTCTTTGCCCGTAATACCCCGTCATAGTTTACAATCTCCCTGAAATCGGGATAGACACACCATTGCCCGATCTCATGGCTGACCATTGGCTGTGAAAATTTATTAATATATTCAGCCCAATCGTAATCAGTTTGTGGGGGTTTGGCATTAATAATACTACTTATCCCTTCTCCCCATCTTTGTATGCGTGGTTGATCGTCACTCAGAAAATCGTTGACAGGCAAATTGGGCCAGCCAGCGCCTGATGTGTAAATCCGGCGTTTATCTTTATCTTTCCAGTAATGGACAAAACCGGTCAGAAAATCTGCCATATTTTTCCCTCCGGGCTCGTTGCCGTAAGCCATCATGCAAAAAGAAGGATGATTTCCGTATGCCTGGATCATCCGTTCGCTTTCTTCATATACGTACTGATCAAAAGGTTTTCCATCGCCCAATGCAGTAGAATGGTTAGCCCAGGCAGAACATTCCACCTGAAGATAAAACCCTGCTTTATCGGCAGCAACAAAAGCCGCCTCGGGAGGGCACCACGAATGAAAACGCAGGTGGTTCAACCCATGGGCACGGCAAATGTTGAAAATGCGCGACCATTCAGCCTCATCCGTTGGCGGATAACCCGTTTTGGGGAAGATACAACACTCCAGTGTTCCCCGCAAAAATACAGGGCGACCATTTATCTCTATTTGCCGCCCATTTACCGCAAATGAACGCATGCCAAAAGTTGTTGATAAAGAATCGACGGCTTGATTTTCTTTCGGATCTATTATTGCTTTTAATGTATACAGGTTTGGGTTAAACTCGTCCCATAGTTTCATGTCTTCTCCCATGGAATAATCAAAAGTAAATTGATTTTCTCCGGGTTTTAACTGCAAATCGATGAATATGGAAGAAGGCTGGCTTGCCCCTGAAGCTTTTAAGTGTAATTCAGGGTACACTGTTTTTTTAGTTGCATTCAACACGATGGCCACGACCGTTATTTTCTTCTTCTGAATATCCGGGAAAACCTGAATAGAGTGGATTTTGATCAACGAACGGTTTTCTAAAAAAATGCCGCCAATGATACCATTCCAGTTTGTTTGAGTATGATCGGAAATACTGTGGGAGTTAATGCCGGGATCAATTTCCTTGATCCGGTTATCAACACAAATTGTCAGGGTATGCCTGCCCGGTTTTAATTTACCGGAAAGGTCATAAACATGCGGCGTCCCCAGTGAATTGCGCATACCTATCTCCATGTCATCTACCCAAAGACGGCTTTCCCAGTGACAACGTTCCAGAAACAGGGAGATGTGCCTGTTGTCCCATGTCTCCGGAATATTTACTTCCTTTTGATACCAGGCAGCCCCTTTATAATATTTCAATGGCTGCAAAAAGAACGGGACTTTGAAATTCCCCGGTTGACGATATTTGGCATATTCCGGATCTTTATACAATGAGCTGTCGCGTATCTGGGCTGTCCAATCGGTTTGAAGATTAACCTCTTCCCCTTTGCCGTTTGATGCCATCGAACCAGGAAGTACTACCCGGTCATTCAACTTTTTAGAATACCATTTTTCGGTTATCCCGATATCTGTTGGGTCGATCGCAAAACGCCATTCACCGGCAATATCAATTTTAGTAACTTCCTTTCTCGAACAAGCTGTAGAGAAGATAGTTATTAAACTGATGGCTATAAAAAAAGAATTTTTCATATCGTTTTTGTTTGATACTATTCCCAATTGATTTGATGGCTTTCTTCTGCTCCAAACCCATTGATGATAAGTGAATCGTTGTATACTTCCAATATGGCAAATGAATTTTCTGTTTCTTCCACCATTCCTCTGAATGAGACATAACAGACATTATTACTGAAATTTAAACTACTTCGGTGGGTGTGTCCGTTAAGAAACACTATTTTCCCGGAGAATTGCTCTATTAAATTTTTTATTTCAAGCGAGTTCCATAAGTTTTCATGATCGTTTAAAGGGAAGACGGGGAAATGGGAAAGCAGAATAATATTTTCGCCTGATTTTCTGGCTTGAGATAATTGTTGGCTTATCCATTCTGCCTGGCTTTTCCCAATTGCCCCGTTCCACTCGTGGGCATTGGCGGCATTTTTTCCTTTCAAAGAATCAAGCATTAACCGGGCAATCTCGTATTTATCGCTTCCTTTGTCGTTGGCATATAAACTGATATCATTTCCATCAAGGAAAATAAATTTCCAATTGAACCTCGAAAAAGAATAGTACCTTTTTTCAAGTCCAAGTATAGGCGGAACCTTTTCTTTTTGATCTTCTTCTACCGAAAAATCATGGTTCCCAAGCACATTGTACACAGGAACGTCAATCTGAGTGAAAATATTCAAGATTGGCTCAAAGTTTTCAAAATCACGATCAATAAGATCGCCAAGATTTATAATGAAATCTACTTCTTCACTTCTAAAATGCGTGATTGCATTCTTTAACTTGCTAACAGATAACCGGTAATATCGTGTCCCCTTGTTTTCCTCATCGCAATACTGAACATCAGCGATTATTCCCACTTTTAACAAGGGCTGCTTATTTTCCTGTGCAATAACATGAAGGCTGGATATCGAAAAGACAATGAATAAAAATAATCTCATCCTTATTTAAATTTAAAGTAAAAATCTAATCGAGCCAGTTTCCCGAGTGGTTGGGAATAATTTTTAATATTTCAATGTCAACGACCAACGGGATGTAGGGAGGTATACCATTCCCTCCCTCTCCTTCATAAGCCAGTACCGAGGGGATGATTAACCTTGCCTTCGTGCCCTCAGGAAACATGGTCACCCCTTCGTTAAAACTGGGAGGATAAAATCTGCTCCCTAATCCCTCAGACCATCTCAATGGCCCATCTGGCCTCTGGTAATCAAACCTCTCCCATTTTTTGACTGTTTCAGGCAGTGTACTGTCAATTATTTTCCCGCTGAAAAGTTTAATCGTGTAATGTACATCTACTGAATCTCCTCTCATATAATCCATACCCTTCCCTTCCTGGAAGATATGATAAATTAATCCTGAAGGTGTAACCAATGGTTCTAATTTATTCAAAACGAGAAACTTTTTGATTTTTAAGGGTTCTTCTTTTTCCCATCTTTTAATTTTATCAAGCATCCTTTCATCAACTTTCATTTTGAATGCGCTGTCGCTTAATGTTCCTTTGGAAACCACATCGGTTATCCTGAGGTTGTAAATGAAATATTTTTCTTTGGTGTTTGCAGGCCTGGCCCTTCCGATTTCAACCATCGAATTAATATCTATTTTCAGGGTGGCGCTATCCCCTTCACTCAACAAATTTAACCCGGAGGTAAGATCCCCTTCAAACATTGGTTTTCCGCAAAACATGTATGTCGGGCGGCCATAATCATCGGAATTGTAAATAACCGAATCTTCTTCCGTTTTTTCAGTTGCTACAAACCCGATAAAATCACCTTCTTTTATTGTCGGGCCATTTTTATCTTCATGTATTTTGTAGCGTAAATTTCCTTCTCCCTGTTTAAACTCACCGCAGGCAGTTAAGATTAGTGAAATTGCAAGTATGCTATATGCTATTCCCTTCATAATTTATCAATTCATCAGACAAAGATACCTAATTATCAGGCAGATAAATCCTGTTAATATACAGTGTAATCATAGAAAAGACCGAAGCGCATCTTTTGCTCCAGTCCTTCCTGATTTACCACCACTTACTGGTATGCATACCACCAAACCTTACATTTATAGAACGCGGCTCCGGTCCTGGTCCTGTTATACAACCAGGCTCCGGTTGTCCCATCCCAAAATTCAGCTTTAATAGTACACCATGTGTTTAATGTACACAGCGCGTTGTTGGGTTTAGCCTGTACAATATGGCCTATTGGCTGATTGCTAATGCCTTTCACATCGGTGCGAAAAGAAGCGCCGGGTGAATTTGTAAAAGTTTTTGTTGTTTTGTCATAAATATAGACCCCGTTATGATCGGTTATCCAAAGCTTATCCACATCGTAGTAAAAGGCAGCAATGTCATGTCCTCCTGTACTTGGTAGTATAGCCCTCATGGACAAGTCCTCGGTAAGTGTAGGAGCTGCGGCTGTCCCCCCAACAATAAGGGCCACCAAAATATCGGTCGGACCTCCGGGGACTTCCCCAATTGCCCAGAGCCGGTTATATGCCGGGTCCCACAATACTTCATGCGCCCAATCCAGATTATAATTTGCATAATTTCCGCTGGTAGGCCCCTGTGAGGAAGTATAAACACGTATCCATCCTCCGGCTCCGTTTTTTCTTCCAGCGATTGCAACATTTCCGTTTGGAAGGATCTCAATTCCGTGTGGATAAACGCCGGAGCCGACATTTTTCGCCCAAAGCTTTTGCCCGACAGTACCTCCCACAAACCGGCAAATCGTGCATAAGCCATCCCGACTGGCGGCGGCCACTACCTGGGTTGAACCCGGCCATACCGAACTCATCCGTCTCTTTACGCTGTAAGGATGAGCCCAGGCGGATATTTCCGTAGAAGTAAACCCCAAGGCCGTCGTTGGCGCCCAGCTCCATTTCAAAGAACCCGACTGGTCAAAACTGGTATAGTACTGTGAGTCGTAAACTTCAATTTTCGAGTTTGCCATATTGCAACAACCGATGAAAAGATGGCCGGCATCTTTCAAGTGTTTCCCTTCTTCCTGCTCTTCTGTCAGGAGTTCTTGATCTTTCTCACAACTTGTTGTGAATATCGCTATTAACAAAAGCGATAACAGAATAAAAAAAAATGTTGGCGTAAGTATACTTCTATGCAAAAGCATATCTTTTAAAGTTTTCTTTTTTTCCATAATAAAGTTAAGTTTTTTTGATGTCTAAAATCTGATAACTCTCGAATCGATCGAAGGAGAAGGAGCAAAAATTCCGGTTTCATTGATCCCCAACTCCTGCGGACCCGGCGGTATAAATTCGGAAGACTTTCCGGTAATCCGGATTTCCTCGTTATCCAGGTCCAGTTCCACAAAACCATAAAGTGCATCTTTGTAAGGAATCATTTTTTTTAATAAAGGGTATTTCTCCTGAACTTCCCGTGGATATCTTGTTTCGCAAATGTAGTTATCGCCTACCCACAAATATCCCATGCTGTTTATCTGAATATGATGAATGGAATGTTCCTGTACATGCCAGTTTTTATGAAGATGTCCGCTGAAACATGCGATCACTTTCTTTGAATCTTTATTCGCTTCACTTAAGATATCCAGAACGCCACTACCATCTGCCACGATATCTTTTTTCTTACTCACTGTTTGGCAAATTGGCTGATGTGAAAAAATAATTGTTGGTCTCGATGTTTTAGAAAGATCATCTTTTAACCATTCGAGTTGTTCTGCAGGTATGTAATTTATATCATCCTGATTTTCCGAAAAGTAATTGCCCTTGCTGTATGCAATACTTTTTCCATCCTTTCGGATGTTATTCGGATCAAGCACTATAAAATGAAAACTTTCAAAATCAAATGAATAATACGGTTTTGTTTTATCTGCGCCCCAAAAATCAAGGATCTCTTCTTTTGTACCTTTGTCCATGTCGTGGTTTCCCAGTACGTGATATTTGGGGCCATTAAAACTATTCCATATCGACATGAAGTTTTGGTTTTCTTCTTTCGGGAAACAGAAATCTCCCAATTGAATGATAAAATCCATCTTTTTTTCATTCGCTTTCTGAATGAACTCTTCAAGTCTTTCCTCTACTTTGTAGAAAATATCCTGATGTACATCGGAACAGATTCCAAAACTGATTTTCCGTTTGCCCGTCCCGTCGAATACTGTCTCATTTTTCTGGGCTTTACAATTATAAAATAGTATTGTACCTGTCAATCCCCCGAATATGCTTTGTAAAAAAAATCGTCTTTTCATGGTCATCTTGTATTTATGATGTAACATCTCCGGTTGCCTGATCCGGAAATATGCCAATCGTTATTAAGTTGGCATTCCCCCTTATTCATCAACGAAGGAGCAAATGCCAACTACTAAAAACAATGAGCCTAATGCACAATAATTACTTTCCAATCATGTGTAGTTCCATCAGCGGAAATAACACGATAGGTAAGATTACCGGAAAGCGAAAGATCGGTTATGATCCCGGCAATTGGAGAACCATCCTGAGGTTCAATCTTTTCCGCCTCGTGATAGAAAATAAGCCCTGCCCTTGAGATATTTGTTGCAGCCGGAACGGTAACTGTTGCCGTGAATGCAGTTTGGTCGATTACCGCATTCCCGGTTGAAATGATAACCCTTCTTCGGGCAGGGGTAAGCATTCCGCTTTCGTAATATTCTTGCAACTGGTGTTCGTTTTCCTGTAAGGTAAAAACCTGTACATTTGTCAAAAATGCGTGGTCGCCCCATTGTTCCATATCAAGTTCCATCCTTGG
This sequence comes from Prolixibacteraceae bacterium, assembly GCA_034003625.1. GTDB lineage: Bacteria > Bacteroidota > Bacteroidia > Bacteroidales > Prolixibacteraceae > GWE2-42-39. The sequence continues at coordinate 25,767 of JAVEYG010000008.1, forward strand.
TTCACAGGAAATCAATAACAGGAAGGATATGCTTGCCAAAAAATATTTAGTGAATTTTTTCATAACACATTTTTTCTTTAAGTTAAAATTTTAAAACCACCCGGGATTTTGTGTCAATTCAACTTCTCCCTTTTGCTCATATAAATCAATTTCGCCTTTTGGGATCGGAGATAAATAATCGCGATTGGGATCAATATAGTACCCAGCTCCGCCTGTTTTGAATTCAGGGGTGATATAAAACGGGTTAATATACCCTTCCGAATCAATATCAAATCCAGCGCCGGGAGTAAGAGCATACGGTGCGGTGCTGGCATAACCATCTTTTTGCAAACTATCAGGATTGTTATAGTAAGCAAGAAACTGACTTATGTGGGCTCCTTTCGGCTTGTACCCATTGATTACTTTTTCGAAAACAGCCCATCTTCTGAGGTCGTCCAGACGGAACCCTTCCCATGCCAGTTCCACTAACCGTTCTCTCCTGATTTCATTTACGATATTGGGTTGTGACGGATCGAAACCCATACTGACTTTATAAATTGAACTGTTCCAGCTATTAACTGTATTTAAATCCATAGGAGCCATGCCAACGCGGCTGCGTATAAGATTTACCGTTTTATCAAGATCAGCCTGGGTAATGGTTCCGAGCACAGCTTTCGCTTCAGCGTATGCCAACAGGCCTTCCTCGTATCGTATCAACACATCGTCCGTTGAACCATTGCGATATTCATTGGCATCAAGAATTGCCCCTTTCCATGGACGATAACCGGTTGGCGAGAAATAATCGTTTTGTTTTAAGGTCAGATAAGGGTATCTGGAAGTTGGAAGGGCAGGAGGATTCTCGCCGAATCCGGGCGCTACTTTTTTCATTGGCCCTTTATCCGGGGTCCATATAGTTTGCCTGAACCGTGGGTCTAAGTATTCGCCCTGGCTATATAAATTCTTTTCGTCAACCGGGAATTGTGACAGCACCTGAGGATGGCCGTTCCTGTCAAGATAGGCGTTTGCAAGATGATCTGTAAAACCGGGGGCCCGAACCATTTTTTCATAAAAAGAATGACCCCCAATCAATGACACATCATATACCCGATATAAGAAAACCCCGGCTGTTTTTGAGGCATCCTGCTGTGAGAATAGTTGATTGTAGGCTTCATTTAACGGGCCACCTGAAGTAAAAAGGTTGGCCCCCTGATGGTCAATTAATTGCTGGATTGCCGGCTCGATCAATTGTAATAAATCAGTACCATTATGTCCGGACACTCCAAATACCGAACCGGAATGATAGCGTTCCCATGTACCTTCAAACAGGGCTACCCTGCCTTTCATAATAATTGCCGCCTCCTTGTTAACCCGGCCAACTCCTGCACCGGTCCCAGCCCCTTTCCAGTTCATGTTCGTAATTGCCGAATCCAGATCCTGGATAATCCATTTGGCAACATCATAACGCGAATCGCGTGGTTTAAACAGTTCTTCTTTGTCGCTGACATTCAGGGATTTTGTAATATAAGGAACTCCCCCATACCTTGTAAGCATCTCGAAATAAACCCATGCACGAAAAAAATATCCTTCCCCAATATAATGATTTACGCTTTCGCCCCGGGGGGTTACTTTTTTCGAGTTTTCAATAAAGTAATTGATTTGCCTGATCCAGTTGTAATTATTTTTCCACGTATTGTCTGAGTTGGGCGCCTGCCCGCTATTTTGTAATTGCATCAGAGATGAATGCGGGCTTGTGGAGGCAATGATATCTGAAGGGTGATCCAGCAAATGATTGGCAAATGTAGAACCTCCGCTTCCTGCAACATTGTTTCCAATATACCTGGGAAATAACTGATAGAACCCATTTACGAATACTTTTAAGTCATTCGATGTTTTCCAGAAGGAAGCATCCGTCATTGCATCAAGCGGTTTCCTTTCCAGAAAATCCTCCTTGCATCCTCCTATAAATGTTGCAAGAAGGATGACCGTAAAAACGATATATTTAATTTTTGACTTCATAGTTATAGTTTTTTTACAGCGTTAAGTTTATACCAAATGAAATAACCCTTTGGGTAGGATATCCCTGTCCATTGTACGAATCAATTATCTCCGGATCGTATTTGATCCATGACTTATAGAATATATATCCAAGATTCTCGATGCTTGTATATACATAAACCCGTTTCAAATCAATTTTACTGATCAGGTTTTTGGGCAGATTGTACCCCAGACGGACATTCCGTATTTTCAGATGGGCAAGATTAACGGCATACTGATCATTAGCCCTTGCATTATTTTTGGATAATGCCCCATACGTTGTGTTAAATATTTTTCGTGGATAAAATGCGTTTGGAGTTTCCGGGCTCCAGGTTCCCAGTTCCTCGTGTTCCCGGAACCAACCACCAGACCACTGATTATTTGCTCCAAACAACCAGTCGGAGCCCGAATATATTTTCCAATGACCGACCCCTTCCATCAATACCGATAAATCCAAGCCTTTCCAATCAGCTTCAAAAGTGATTCCATACCGGTATCTGGGGTAATTGTAGCCTCCATTAACCTGGTCGCCCATTGAATACCAGTAGTTTCCTTCCCCACCATCAATTTTACCGTCTCCATTCAGGTCTTTCATCATCAAATCGCCGGGATAATACCAGTCGCTTCCCTGAGGAACATTCTTTTCTACATCTGCAATATTCTGGGCAATCCCAGCTGATTCATAGAAATAATTCTTCCCAAATATCTGTCCGGGAGTCCAGGAGCTTCTTGTTCCGGTAATGTTGTCCTCATATTCAACAACATATCCAATGTAGTCGGATAACCTCAATCCCACCGAGTAATTGAACCGGCTGCCATTAATGGCAAATCCTTTGTCTCTCCATTTGGCAGAAACTTCCCAGCCTCTTGTTTCGCTTACCGCATTATTCTTTTTGGGAGGGGTAGTACCCAGTGTTTGTGGCAAGGGTTCTGCAGGACCAGCCTGATCAAAAATTGTACGCTGGTACCAATCGTAAGTCATCTCTAATCTTTTACCGAATGCTTCGATATCCATCCCCACGTCGATTGTTCTGGGTTTCGCCCAGGTCAGTTGGTCGCTAACTAATGCAGGAGTGAACACCATAATCGGTTTTGCACCTTCGAGTATCACATCATTCGATCCGCCAACCCCTGTCCCCATCGGTGCAAGATACAAATAGTTGCCACTGCCATGATCTCCCGAACTGGTATGTGAAGCCCGCACTTTAAAGCTTGTAACAAGACTGGTGGGCCAAAAGGATTCTTTCGCGATATTCCAGGCTCCTGAGAACGAGGGGAAGAAAGCCCATCGAATATTTTTAGGGAACTTGGAATGGGCATCGTAACGTCCATTAAATTCAAACATATATTTCCCTTCATAATTGTATGAGAATCGACCAAAGTATCCCTGTGTTGCCCATTGTTCAATATTGTCAGACAACTGAATGGGACCAGTCCCCAACGTAAGTGAAGGTATTTCAGTGGTAAAAAGGTCTAACCGGTGTCCCCTCACATTATAGTATAATTCACTTTCCTGCTGATATCCGGCCAGAATATGAAACGAATGGTTTTTATATTCTTTAGTATATGAACTAAAAAGGTTTATCGTTTGAAAATTTCTATCAGCCATTTGCCTTTCAAGTTGGGCCTGTCTGGTAGCCCTTGCCGACCAGTACATGGTACCATTTGGGTTGTACCCGATCAATGGGAACGATGTTTTTTCGTAGCGGCTGTTTAAAAAGCTTGTGGTGTATTGCCCCGTAATATCCCATCCTTTCAATGGTGTCACACGAAATCCTCCTGCAATGTTCAGGTCGCCACGAATAACTTTTTCCATTCCGGTTTTTCCGGTCAGTGATTCATAAATACTGCTAACATAAGGGCTGCCATTGGGATGATAGACAGGCCAGCTTGGCCAGGTCCGTGATATCCAGTTAAAAATCGTACTGTAATTACGACCTTCCGTATTGTAAGAAGGGCCTTTTTCGTCGGTTTTTACATAATTCATACTGAAATTAAGGCTCAACCAGCTTTTTACATCAGTATTCACTTTTAACAATGCGGTATACCGATCCTTATTATCTCCTATTCCATTAAAAATCCCTACTGATTCATTATAACCTAATCCCATATAATACGTGGTATTTCCGCTTCCTCCTGAAAAATTCAGATTATGCCTTTGACTTGGAATTACATTCCTTGTTGTTTGTTTAAACCAATCAATATTATCATTGGTTACAAAATGTCCTCCCCAGAGTCCATTATTCAATTCAATATTATTGTAATCAATTACTCCGGAGGCGTAATCTTTCATCCGTTGGATCGCATCGTCTTTAAATTGGGGAGCCTGAAGCCCGTTCCTGTAAAATGCATTGAACCTTTCCGCATGCAACCAGGAATCAACCATTTCGGGCATCCATACCGGAGAGCCAAATGCCACATCACCGCTATAATTCACCTGAACAGGCTGATCTTTTTTCCCTGATTTCGTTGTAATCAGTATGACACCAAAAGGAGCCCTGGAACCATAAATAGCCGAAGCAGCAGCATCTTTCAAAACAGTAACACTTTCCACGTCGGCAGGGTTAATATCCGAAAGAGTCCGTTCCACTCCATCGACCAGGATCAGAGGGCTTCCTTCTGCCCCAAAACCAGTGTACCCCCTGATGTTCAACTTTAGGTCATGCTGGGGAGCGCCACTTACAACGCTTACGTTTAATCCGGGGACTACACTTTGCAAAGCCTCAGACACCGATTTCACCGGACGGTTTTCCATCATCGATGCATCTACCTGGTCTATTGCAGCCGTGAGATGAGCCTTTTTCTGAACACCATACGCAACCACTACCACTTCGTCAACGCCGATCGTTTCCTCCTGCATTGTGATATTCACATTTGTTTTTCCGGTAACATTTATTTCCTGCGCTCTCATCCCTACAAACGAAAACACCAGCGCGGCATCGCCTGGGACATTGGCAAGTGTGTATTTTCCGTCGAAATCAGTAATTGTTCCGGTAGTGGTCCCTTTTACCACTACTGACACGCCCGGGAGCGGTTGGCCTGACGAGTCGGTCACCTTGCCGGTGACGGTTTTTTGCTGCAAAGCTTCATTACCACCTGTTTCATCTTTATAAAGAATGATCATGCGTTCCTTCACCGAATACCTTATACCGGTTTCCTTGAAGATATTGTCAAGAATGGTTGTAACCGACTCGTTATCAAAACGGACAGAAACCTTCCGATCCAGGTCGAGATATTCGGAACTGAAAGCAAAACGAAATTCGCTTTGATCCTCGATAGCGCCCAAGACTTCTTTCAGGCTTACGTTTTTGTAGTTCAGGTTCAGCCTGGAGGTCTGGCTGTACACACTGGCCCCCGCAGAGAGCAGACTGACTAAGAGAATGAGCAAAGATAATTTCATAATAATAAAAATTTTTCGCACCTGATACCAGATGTCAGGGACATACAGGCCCCTTGATTTACAATCTTTTTTCATAAATTTGCATCGTATTTGATTAAACATTCTCTTCATTTGCAGTGAAGAGTATACCGACAGGAAAGTGTTGACGCACTTTCCTGTTTTATTTACCTTTCTTCAAATAAATAGTGTCTCCTTCCTGATGTGCTTTTGCCGACGTAATAGCCAGCAACATGGAAAGCACATCATTAAAATCTTCATTCCGGATCGAGAAGGTCACTTTATAATCCTTAAGTCCTTCTTCCGGAATAATTTGCTGGTTGTACCTTTTTTGCAATTTGGCGGCCACATCTTTTAGCGGCTGATCATAAATATGGATCACCCCTTCACGCCAGGAGCTGTATTTTGTTGCAACCACCTCACGAATATTAAACTGATGGTCTTGTTTATTGTAAACCATCATTTCGTTGGGTTTGAGATAGGCAAAGGACTTACCGCCGCTGGCGGGTACCAACTCAACAGCACCTTCTTCGAGTACGATGCTGATCTCCGGACTGTCGGGATAAGCTTCGGCAATAAACCGGGTTCCCCGCACTTTTACATTAATCTCGTCGCACGACACGATGAACGGAAGTTTTTTGTTTTTGGCGACATCGAAATAGGCCTGTCCGGTTAATTCAACATCTCTGTTTTCTATCCCGAATTGATTGCTGTATTTCAGGCTGGATCCGGAATTTAACCATACCACGGTTTGGTCGGGGAGGATTGCTTTGGAAATCTGCGCGTTGTCGGCAATGAGGGTGTTGTACGACACGGCGTAACCCGCCGAATGGGAGAAATACAGATATCCTCCTCCCATTGCAACCATGAGCAAAAGAACAGCTGCATATTTGTATAATTTCTGTAAAAAATCCAGTTTTCTGATTTCCCCAGCCCTTTCGTTTAGGATACGTGACTGAAACTTCCCTAACTCCTGCAATAGGTACGGAGCGATGGCCTGTTCGTCCCAATTTACTTTCCAATCGTTCTTTATTCGCTTAAATTCTGCCTGATTCTCCTGACTATCAAGCCAGATAATCAGTTCCAGCATCTCTTCACGGGATGCTTCCCCCTTAAGATATTTTCTGATTTTTGTTTCCATCCGGATTGTTTTTCAGAAATGAGTACAACAGATTCGGAAAAACCCTACCCGGGAAAATGAAAAAAATGACTGAACTATGATTAAGAGAATTGACTGTGGCTGCGATCTTTGGAATTTGGGGTCTGAACCTTGCGATTTGGCCTCCGGCTCATTGAAGCAATAAATACAGGATCACAGAAAGCGGGGCAAATTGTTTTTCAAGCTTCTTCCTTAATTCAATTTTTGCTTCTTTCAGGTGTTTTTCGACCGTTTTTACAGAGATACCCAATTCTTCGGCAATTTCTTTTTGTTTTAATCCGTCAATTTTATTTCGTAGCAGAATTTCCCTTTTTCTGTCCGGCAGTTCTGCGATTGCTTTTTTTAACGCCTCAACCAGTTGTTCTTCAAGTGATAATTCTTTCCCTTCGGTAAAATCTAATTGATAGAGGTATTGCAATTCGTTGGCAACCACTCCTTCATGGAGCGAATTAAACGAATACCGGTTGTGTTCTTTCAGGTAATTCAAACACCGGTTGCGCAGGGAAACAAAAAGTAGACTTTCAACCGATTTGTGAAGATCAATATTCTGCCTGTCCTTCCAAAGGCTGAAGAAACATTCCTGAACGATGTCTTCCGCATCTTTCCTGTTTTTTACAAACAACTGGCAATAGCCCATCATCCGGGGATGCGTTTGCCTGAACAAAACGGAAAATGAATCAGCATCGCCTTCCTTTAGCCTTTGGTTAAAAAGTTCAGCCATAAAATAGTTTGAGTCTTCGCTACAAAGAACTTAAATAAAATGAAAATCTCAAATAAATTCTTTTTGCAACAATTCCTCCTTAAGCGGAATGGGTTTCACTCAGAACGCGTGGTGGCCTCATACAAATCTTCGCCAGTCATATTCCACAAATTGCAAAGTATCTTACTTTTTTGAATGAGAGCGATATGTCTATCTGCCAATCAACCTTCATAGTCGTTAAATTAAAAACCGATATCTGCATTGGTATCGCCTATCGTAACCATATTTACCCGGGTTTCCAGCTGTAATTCATGCTTTCTGCATACATTCTACCGGCCTTTAACTTACTCAAAAAGAGGTTAGTAAACTGTTCATCGATAAATTAAAAAATGGTGTATATTCCTTTGAAAATCCCAGTTCCAAAACCATCAGGATTTCATTTAACAAATTGGTTGAGAAAAATTTACAGACTTTGAACCGTGTTACAATTCAGTAAAAATATCCCTCAAAGAATTAGGGTCAATTTTATACTCAGGATCAAAATCTCCAGAATTCATATACCGAAGCAAACTGTATCTGAATTGTCCGGCAACTTTTCGATTGTCCAAATCTGATGTTATATCCATTGTACAGATCATTAATTTTCCCCTGTTAACTTTAGCTTCTGCCAAAACAGCCAGTTTCCTGTTGACTTTCCATGATGGGATCATTTGAATCAGCGGGTAATAATCTTTAGGCCAAGGTGTTTTTGAATCAAAATCATCCAAAATCATTGGAGAAGCCTGGGTGAGCAATTCCCACCATTGCCAGTTCCCATGAAAATCGGTAGGGAAATGATTAAAAACCGGATGCCTGGGGTTAGTCAGCAAACCACAGGCTGAAGATTCTCCCCCGTGAAAATCAAAAGCTGTCCAATAAAATGTGCCGAAACATTGTTCCAATTTTCCTTTTAAATTGTCCCTCTTAGGCAGTAACAAAACTTTTCTTCCATTGCCTAAAGCAGCCTCTACTTCCTCATTCATGGTTTCTGAAATCAATATATCATTTACGGCAACGGCGGGCAGGGTTTCAGGATAAAGCCAGAAAGCCCAGTCATTGATTATCTCATCCATAGAAACTTCAAAAATATATTTTGCAGGTGACTGGAAGGAATTCAAATCGAATGCAAAGGTCCCCACCGGAAGAATAGCGCTGTCGGGATATTCTTCTTTTGCCTTAACTTCTTCCTGGTACAAAATTTCGCCAAAATCCGATTTTACTGTACAAAGCACCCTGGAAGGAATTATCGGTTTTCCTGAAAAGTTATAGAGTTCAATTGTTGCTTCAAATTTTTCATTTGAAAACCAGGTCCGTTTTTTCATCCTGGCAAGAATCACGGTATGATTGCAGAATTTTCGTACTTCTCTGGAAGTCACATACGGTTTCGGATCATAAAAGAAATCCATAAAACCTACCGGGGCAGTTCCCTGACCCGGGAAATCCTGCAAGGACAATAAATGAAACCCTCCAATCCGCGGCGTACGCATATTCGCTTCGATCTCTTCTTTGTACATCTCTACCTGCCATTTTCCTGAAGCATTGACAAAATCAGTTGTTTGGCCCAGCATCCCCCGCTCTTCAAGCTGGTCGCGTGCAATTGCCAGGTAAGTTGGCTGAAGGCTTCCCGTGAATTTCTCGGGCAGGTTAATCACATCGGGATAAGAACAACGCTGGGCAATCTCGTGCGATATAAAAGGACGGGAATCATCTTTTACTACCTGCACATAATCTCTGTCGGTGGATGGCTGAAACTGATAAAAATAAGATGGTTCTGGTCTCGGTGGCCAACTCAGGTAATATCGAGCCCTTGTCCCTTTTTTTGATGCCCCTCCTACATAATAATCCGCTTCATCAAGTAATGGTTTGCCACCTGTTTTACCGGTATATAAACGCCGTGGGTCTTTTTTCCATTCACCGAACAAGCTTTCCATATATTCCTTTTTAATACTTTTTTCATTGCCTAATGCCATCATAATGAAACTGGGATGATTCCCATAACGTTTGAGGACCTCCCTACTCTCCTCAACAAGAAAATTGAACTGGTCTTCCGAATAGTTGCCCGCCCATTCGCTGCATTCGGGCTGAAGATAAAGCCCCACTTCATCGGCTGCAGCAAATGCAGCTTCCGGAGGGCACCAGGAATGGAACCGCGCCAGGTTCATCCCCCATTCTTTATACAATAACCAAAGTTTTTTCCACCGATCAAAATTCATCGGGGGAAACCCATCTACCGGAAAAATTGCACAGTCTACATTTCCCCGGAGGTGGACGGGCTTTCCGTTTACTGCCACCTGCGTCCCTTTTACAGAAATTTCACGCATGCCAAAAACTGCATTTTGGGTGTGGAAATACCTGACATCGTCTATTTTTCCTTCTATCTTTATTGAAAGTTCATATAAGGCAGGATGGTGTTCGTCCCACAATTCAATATCATTGCCAAGCGTATAGTCAAACTGAAGGTCGGTATGCTCAGATGCAATATCAATTCTCTTTTTTATTGCCGGAAATGTTTGGGCAGGTCCTTTTACAAAAAATTCAAGAATGCCATTTCCGTTTTTTCTTATTTGGTTTTTAATATCTATGTCAATTCTTATTTTTTTTTCAACGGTATCCGGGAAAACCTGCACATTGTCAATCCAGACTTTATCTGTTGCCCGAAGTTCGATTTTTCCGATAATCCCGTTCCATGTTCCTTGAGTTTGTTCAGAGATGCTGTGCGGCATTTCGCCAACATCAACTATGCGGGAATTATCGACCCTGATAGTCATTCTGTTCTGACCTTCCCTAATGGAACCCGTCAGATCATACTCATGCCCCGTTCCCAGGTACATTTGAGAGCCTATTTCCACTCCGTTGAGAAAAACGGTGCTTTTCCAGTGTACCCTTTCCAGAAGAAGGGTGACCCGTTTATCTTTCCATCCCCGGGGCAAAACAAATTCTTTTGAAAACCAGGCAGCTCCCAGGTAATGTTTAACAGGTTGAAGGAATTCGTAAATTTTAATGTTCTCCGGTAGCCGGTATTTTTCATAAACCGGACTGGTTTTCCAGATACCTTTCAATTTTCCATCCCACCATTCGGTGTCTTCCGTGATGTCGTTCCCAAACCCCTGACTTTGCAGAGAACCGGGTAACCGGGCGGTATTTACAAATCCGGCTTTATTCCAATGATTTGCGATTCCTTTATTCTCAGGGTCTAAACGAACGTGCCATTCCCCGTTTAACGGGAGTACTTCACCGGGATCAGGATGATTATCTGCGGTGGGATTGTACAAAATGCGGAAAGAAGGCAGCATGAACAAAGCGCTGCCCAGGGAAGTATTTCTGATAAAAGTCCTTCTGGTCGTCATGATAAGAAACAATGTAAGGTTAATAAAAAATCCGGTACGAAACTGGCACTAATCCCATTCCTGCATGTGCAGGAATGGGTAGCTCTGTTATTCGAAATTTTTCCGTATATAGAAGCGGCCAAATGATTGGCCAGCAATTTAAAGACCTGTCGGCCCCTCGTTGGCATCCAGCGGCCATCCCGGGTTCTGATAAATTGGCGAAGAAGAAACATCGTTATCTTCCGTAGTGATCAAAAAATGTTGAATAGCGATAGGAGAAAGATAATGTGCCATTGTCCACCGATATCCATTATATGCAAGGGAGGTTTGTGTTTTCTGATAAACCCGCAGGTATGAACTCAACTCAGGTGACGAAACTGTACTTTTGTCCCCGATATTATAAGTCAGCTTCTTCTTATCATACCAATTTTGCATCGGGCCCCAGAGTTTAAACCCTTCAATATGATAGGGAGTGTTGATCATTTGGTCCATAGCCCGCCAGCGACATAAATCCATATATCGTAAGCCTTCTCCCATCATTTCGCAGCTCCGTTCACGCCGAATGTTGTACAAGGTCGGGTCAACCATGTTTCCGGCAGAATAAACTCCCCAATCGTTCTTCGCTTCGATGTTTAAATTGGTAGCTGCTATTGTTTTCTGGAAATCGGTATCAACCCCTCCTCTGGTCCTGATTTGCCTCCAATACGCTTGTGCCGTAACGTCCAGCGAGCCGTTCTTCTCATAGCAGGCTTCCATGTAATTCAAATAAGCCTCCACCGCACGAAAAACAATAGTCCCTACATCTCCCTGACCATTTCCCAATTGAGCCCCGTCATACACATTCCCTTTCCGGGCAATGTAGCCGGTCGGATGGTCGTGGTTCCCCAGCAGGTTAAGGATGTCAGGGTATGGGACAACCGGTGTGGCGTGCGTTCCCAGTGGCGACGGGTGCAAAATATTGATTTGTCCGGGCTGTGCCAGGAATAACCATAACCGTCCGTCCCGGTGTTCCCGTACATCAGCAATATAATCATCACCGGCATATCCTGATCCGGGCGCATAAATAGGCAACCCGTTTCCCATCAGAAATGCATCGACATATCCTCTGTTAAGGCCCCAATCCCTGTGCGACTGGATGACATTCGGTATCGCATTTTTAATCCCCAATCCCAAATCATAATCCCTCCATAAAAGGACTTCACTGAATACCGACAGGTCTTTTTCACAAAACATCCTGCAATATGGATTGGCCTCTGAAGCCGCTGCAAAATCTTCGTTCGTGGTTTGTGTTTTTGCCGTCATGCTATTGGTCACTAAAGGGACTGCATCGGCCACTGTCTTGGATGCATTCATAGCCTCCGTTAAAAAGAAGTCAATTTCGCCATCAATGCTTCCGGAAGGAAAAGTATAATTTGCATTGTAATCTTTACTCTTACCCGGCCAACCCTGTCCATTAGGGACAAATGCCGTTCCTTTAAAGTATTTCAACCAGGTCCCTTCATAAAGCGCCACTCTCGACTTCACCAGTTGGGCACAGGCTTTCGACAAACGATTCTTTTTCCCATCGGGGGCGACTTCTTTCATAAGCATAATAGCCGAATCAAGGTCAGAAATAATAAAACGGGCCACTTCGTTTCGCGGGGCGCGTTTGCTTACCCCAATCAAAACTTCCCTGTCGTCGGGAAGTACCGTTTTAATGATCGGAAAATCGCCCAGTGCCTGAAGTTTATCAAAATAGTACCAGGCCCGCATAAAATACATCTCCCCGATGTAATGCTCAATATTAACCTTGTTACCGGCTATTTTGCCTGACTTATACCTGGGAAGTACGTTCGTCAGAAAATAGTTGCATTGATACAGGGGGGCAAATGACCATGCTCCACCCGAATGCCCCACCTTCCATTCTCCCGGTACATATCTGTTATTGTAAGCACGCCTGGATTGGGTGTCCGTATGACTGTCGTTGTCCATATAATAAAACGTGGGCAAATTTTCATATTGCTGAATGGCATAAGCCGCTAATTGAGATTCTTCAACCAGATAATTCTCAGGTGTTACATCTGATAACGGGGCTCTTTCCAGAAAATCATTTTCACAGGAATCAAACAGCATTAAACTGATTACTATAAAAGCCCATGACAATATTATTTTTATTTTTATTTTCATTTTCTTGATGTTTTACAAGGTAATATTTAAACCTACCGAATACACTTTTGATAAAGGATAAACGCTTCCGCCCCATCCGCCATCGATTGTTTCCGGATCGAACATACTTTTCATGCCCGTCACTGTCCATATATTTTCGCCAGATACATACACCCTCAATTTTTGAATACTTATTTTTCGGGTAAGCAATGAGGGCAGTGTGTAACCAATCTGGATATTTTTTAAGCGGATATAGGACGCATCCTGCAAATACCTGGTTTGCACCCGTTGATTCTTATTGCTGAGCAGTGGCCGGGGATAATAAGAATCCAGGTTCAGCCCCAACGGATGTTCCGGGTCATCACGGAAATAATCGGCATGTTCTTTTAAACCGGCAGAACTGTAGATGGTCGTAGAAGCTCCCCAAAAATAGAAACTGTTCTGGAAATAATCCCGTTTCAGTACTCCCTGGAAGAACGACCGGAAATCAAAACCTCTCCAGTTCGCGCTTAAATCCAGACCGAACAAGTAACGGGGAGTGTCGTTGCCGATTATTTTCCAGTCGCCATGGTCGCCGGCTGTTCCAGCGCCTCCATTAATCTTGCCATCATCATTTAAATCTTCATACATTAGGTCGCCGGCTTTCCAGTTGCTGCCCAAAGCATTTTGTCCGCCATTGGGCAAAGAAGCCAGATGGGCGTCCATTTCTTCCTGCGTTTTGGCAATGCCGATCGTCTGGTATCCCCAAATTTCACCCATCATGTGCCCTTCTACATAGGTACTCAGGTTCCCGGTCGGATTGGGATATTTCGTAATTTCTGTTTTTGAGTCGGAGAGTACAAAACGGGCATTGTAATTTAACCCGTTTGTAAGCCGGTCCTTCCAGGCGAGTTCCAGCTCAAACCCGGAAGTTTTCAGGTCCGTGTTGTTTGTTTTTGGCACAGTAGTCCCTAAAATTACCGGGAGTTCCGGCGCCGGGCCAACCATGTCGTTGGTATAGCGTGCAAACAAATCAAATGTACAGGAAAGCCGGTTATTGAGAAAACCCATATCCGCTCCAATATTCCAGGTACTAACCTTTTCCCATGTCAGCGCAGAACTAATCAAGTAAGGGGCAGAAGCAGTATTGGGCTTGGCCCCGTTGACTAACCAGGTGCCGTTTGATATCCCGATAGGCATGGTACTATAGGTAGGGTACCAACTGGATGTATTCTGGTTGCTAAGCACCCCGTAGGACCCTCTCAATTTCAAGGTGTTCACATACTTGCTTATCGGTTTCCAGAATTCTTCACGGGCAATATTCCATCCTACCGATGCAGAAGGTGAATAAGTCCATCGTTTATTGGACCGGAAGCGCGATGAACCATCATAACGGAGATTGGCTTCAAAAAGATAGCGCTCCTTGTAGTTGTAGTTGATCCTTCCAAAATAACCGGACGTTGACCAATGCTGGTTTTCTCCGGAAACGAACGGGGGTACCGTATTGCCTTTAAAATCCGTACCAGATGTCAGATCAATCACGGGCAATGAAGGAACAATGAGCCCCTCCCGTTCAGCCACAAAAGTCCGAGTCTTAGTCAGCTCAGATTGCATCCCGGCTAATATTTTCAGATTGTGATCTCCTATTGATTTTGAATATTCTGTGTAAAAATTGGAATTTGAATAGTTTATACGTGAAGCCACTTCGTGGACTTCTGAGGACTTTCCAGCAATATATGGATTACCCTCCACGTCGTGGTTATAAGTATATAGAAGATCCCAATGATAGAATTCATCCCTGATACTATAGTTAAAATCTCCCATAATTTTCCATCCTTTCAATGGTTCAATAGTTAGTTGGAGCTGTTGCACTATATTGTCAGTTTGTTTATTACCACGTCCCCCATCCTGCAAGGCAAGCGCTGGCGAAGGCGCGTCATACAAATAGCCATTGTTGTCGTAAAGCGGCAACACCGGCCATCCCTGGCGCGCGATGTTTTGATTAAGCGTGTTGGTCATGCTGCTGGGCCTTTCAAACTCTTCCCGAACGAACCGCCCGATGTATTCGACCGACATCCACTTGGTCAACTGGCCATTTATTTTTGCTGTTGAATTATACCGCCTGAAACTATCGCCCCCAAATTTCATCAGCCCGGTCTGGTCCAGGTAACTCCCCCCCAGATAATATGTAATGTTTTCTTTGCCGCCACTCGCGCTCACAGAATATTCCTGTGAAGGCGTATGTGTTTTATAGATCGCCCTGTACCAATCGACGTTGTCGTTCCCTTCAAAATAGCCGTCTCCCCAAAGGTTCGGTTGCCCGGGCCTGGGAACAATGGTCGTTGTGATCTTTCCTTCCTGGTAATCTTTAATTCGCTGCATCCGTTCAGCAGTGAAATAGGCTCCCTGTCCGGAATTAAACCGGGCATCGTTAAAATATAATGCGAAGGTGTATGAATCCATCATCTTAGGGAGTAAAACCGGACCGCTTGAACGAAGGTTGGCATTGATATTGAATGCTGATTTTCCGACTTTCCCTTTCTTCGTAGTGATGAGCACTACACCAAACGGGGCCCTGGAACCATAAATTGAAGAAGCTGCTGCGTCCTTCAATACCGATATATTATCAATATCCTGAGGATTAAGAGCATTAAGATCGCCTTCGATCCCGTCGATCAGGATCAGGGGAGTGGCCTTCGATCCTTGTCCAATCGTTCCGATCCCCCGGATATTAATACTGGGCCTGTTCTCCAGACTGCCTGCCAACGAACCTCCCTGAGTAATATTTAAACCCGGGGCAATTCCTTGCAATGCCTGTGCAACATTGGTCACAGGGCGTGAGTCAAGAGATTCTGCATTCACAGTTGATACAGATCCGGTCAGGTTCTCCTTCTTTTGAGTTCCATAACCAATAGCTACCACCTCTTCAATTCCAAAGGTTTCTTCATTCAGAGTTATATCAATCGCATTTTTTCCGGCAACTGTAACCTCCTGCGCCTTCATCCCCACAAACGAAAACACCAGCATGGCATCTCCAGGGACATTGGCAAGTGTGTATTTTCCGTCGAAATCGGTAATGGTGCCGGTAGTGGTGCCTTTTACCACCACTGAAACGCCCGGGAGAGGCTGCCCCGACGAGTCGGAGACTTTTCCGCTAACAGTCTTATTTTGCTGAACCGAACCAGTTTCGCTACCAGTAAGGATAATCTGCCGGTTGTTAATGGTGTATGAAACATTGGTGTCTTTAAATAAAACATCCAGCACTTCATTGATCGTTTTATCTTTCAAATCAAGAGAAACGATTTTCTCCAATGGCAACCCTTTGTTGTTGTAAAAAAAGAAAAAGTCGGTCTGATCCTCGATCCGTTCCAAAACTTCAGTAATGGTCACGTTGGTCAGTTTCAGTTCCAGCTTTTGGATTTGCGCGTAATTGCTTAAAGCCAACGCCTGAAACCCGGCAAATACTACAAGAAAGATACTTATCCTCATAATTTTAAAAATTTTTGCGGTACAGGCAAATAAATACCTGTAGTCCGATAAGAACCAAGTTTTTTTCATAAATTTGATTTTTCAACGAGTTAATTATTTGGTATGATTAATTCACAAAGGGCAGTGGTAGGAACACTGTCCTTTTTTATTTTTTATATCCTATTTTCACCTCCCTGTTTTCGGTTTTTGTTGTTACAGATGTTGATATTTCAATCATTTTCAACACTTCTCCCAATGTTTCATCCTGAATGGTTGCCGTGTACAAAATATCTGACCCAAGTAGTTCCGGGCTTACGTGGATGGAGCAGTTAAACCACCGTTCCATCTGTTTAGCGACTTCAGGTAAAGGCGTATTTTTAAAGATCAACTTCCCGTCTTTCCAACTGGTGATCAACCTTGTATCAACATTTTCGATAAGAAGTGTGCGGGTTTCCTTGTCGAGCAAGGATTTCTGCCCCGGATTGAGGCGGGCAACTTCCTTTCCCTGCATATCGAGCAATGCAACCGATCCTTCTTCCAGGGTAGAACTGACAAACCGGTCGTTTGAGTAATTTGAAACATCGAATGAAGTACCCAGTACTTTAATATTCAACTCGCCTGTCTCAACCAAAAACGGATGTTTTTCGTCGTGTGACACGTTGAAATAGCCTTGCCCGTTTAGTTTCACCTTACGTTGCTTTTGAGAATTAAAACTTACCGGATATTCAAGTGTACTCCCGGAGTTTAACCACACTTCACTTTTATCGGGAAGCGTAAAATGAACCCGGGACCCCGGAGTGGCATATACTTGTTGCATTGCACTCTGCACTTCTATATTATTATTTTGACTTAGAAGCCAGAAAAGATAGGCCGAACTGATTAAAAGAGGGACAAATAAAATGGCAGCAACCCTCACCAGATAAGTTTTCCAGCCAATAACCTGTTTCTGTTTTTCTTTTCTTCCGGATATCTTTGTCCAGATTTTGTTCCGAAGCTGCAGTAAATAGAGATCATTGTTTTCAATACCTTTTTGCTGAATCCCCTCCCAATGCCGTTGCATCAGTTCATCCAACTCTTTATCCCGAAAGCCCGAACGAATATAAGCCTGTAAACGTTCTTTATCCTCATCTCCGATGTCCTCCCGAATCAGCGTATTGAGGTATTCATCCAGATGTATTTTGTTTTTTAGTCCCATATCTGATTTTTCAATTCATACAGGTATACACACAAACCATTTCCAACCCCTATTGGGAAATGATATTTTTTCTACAAAAACAATTCGAGAAAAATCAGGCCGGAGAACCCGGCAGAACGAAGGTTTCGTTTTATTTCCGAAAGAGCCGAGGTCATTTGGTTTTCAACGGTTTTTACTGAAATGCCCAATTTCGATGCAATCTCGGCGTTGGTGAGATTCTGTCCCCGGCTCAGAAGAAAAATCTCTTTTCTGCGAGGACTTAACTGGTCAACCGAGTTTTTATATGCTTTTTCGAGCTCTTTAAAGTCCAGTTCATCATCAAGCAAGACATCCTTGCCTGGATGTAATTTGGCGTAATGCAAATAAACCTGTTCCGATTTCGATTTTCGGATGGTATTCAGGATCGCATTTTTGGCAATGGTGAAAATGTATGAATCAAACGATTTTCCGGGCAGAAGTTCTTCCCGTACTTTCCATATTTTCAGAAATACTTCCTGAACAATTTCTTCGGCTTCGTGAGAATCTTTAAGATACCCAAGCGAAAAACTGAAAAGTTTTTTTCCGTAATGATCAAATAAATCGCGGAAAGCTTCCGACGAACCTTTTCTTATGCGGACGATCAAATCCTGATTTATATGACTGGAATTCTCACTCAATTTGCATTGAATTTAGTTTCAATTGAAAAACCAAAAGTAAATAATCTATTTTTGAAAAGATACAAGCGACGATTTTTAAATTGAAAAGATCGGGCAAACGGGAGAGCATTTATTTAACTCATCCGATGAACCTGAGATCACCGGATGAGCAGGTAAAACCGGACCAGAAAAAGGCAAATTATTTTTCTTCCTGAAAAAGAATGTTTCCCATCCCGGGGCGGGAGACTTTCACATGCCGGGATGTGAGCCTCTCACATGCGTAATTGTGAGACCTTCACAAGCTTGATGGGGAAGCTTTCACATGTATAATGGAAGGAGCCTCGCTTCGGGCGGGAAACGGGTAATCAATGCCTTGTTGTCTGTACTCAGATGGTCCATACTATCTGATATTTTATTATATCCATCTTTTTACTTCCCGCACCAATTAAATTTATCCTTTGACAAATTACTGGTTATTCAATCTCACTATTTCAGATGCTATTATTTGTTTGGTCTGTTATGAAAAACTTAAAACCGGATAAAAGATAAACAGAAACATGGAAACATGATCACATAATCTTGGGAAATTCATGAACACCCCCATTTTTTGGACGAAATGACATCGTGGGTATATGAAGGCCTCATTTTTCGTGCTGAACGATTTTGATTTTTGAGCAAAAACAGCCAAAATGAGGGTGCATTTTGGCTGTTTCGGAGAGGATGGACGTCAGATTTTTGGGAGAAGTGGGTTCCGGGTTGAATAAATGTAGATACTAATCTACCATTAACAAGTTACAGATTTACCACGAAACATCAGAATGAACCAACCTCTGTTGTTTTATTGCATATCTGAAGTATGGGACAAAAAGTCATTTAAAAATGGCTGTTTCAATCTTTATTTTTTCAGACCGTTTGATTAGGAATGTAATGATCAACCATACTACCAAATAAGTGCAACCACAAAAAGTGAAAATAATGTTGTAGCCAAACGATATGTTTCCTAAATTTTTATAGTAATCCAACAAAAAACCAACAAACATTGGAAATAATATTCCTCCAACGGCACCTGACATACCTGCAATTCCAACGACCGAACTTACAACCTGTTTGGGAAACATATCCGAAGCAAGTGTAAATACATTGGTTGCCCATCCCTGGTGGACTGCTACTGCAAGGCTTAGTATGGCTACTGCGATCCAAACATTGGAAACAAACTGGAGCATGATCACACAAAGTTCGGTGACTGCAAAGATAAGCAGCGCTTTCCGGCGTGCTTTAAGCGTAGCCATTCCTCTGCGGATAAACCATGAAGAAAGATATCCCCCGCCAACGCAGCCGATAGTTGTTGCCGCATAAATAATCATCAACGGGATACTCGGTTTTGTCAAATCAATCTGGAAATGCGCAGTAAAATAGGACGGTAACCAAAACAGGAAAAACCAATATATCGGATCGATCATGAATTTACCGATAACAACTGCCCAGGTTTGAGGAAAAGAAAAAAGTTTTATCCACTTTACACTGATCTCTTTTTCTTTTCTATCACTATCATATTCCTGCCCCTTGTTGATCAATTCCAGTTCTTCTCTGCTCAACCTTTTTTGACGGGAGGGTACGTCATACAAAAAGAGCCACAGGGCAAGCCAGACAAATCCCAGTGCACCGGTAACCCAGAACACTTCCCTCCAACCATACGCACTTAAAATATATGGACAAAGTACAAGGGCCAAAACAACCCCAACGCTTGTGCCGGCATTGAATATACCGGTAGCCAACGCTCGTTCCTTTTTGGGAAACCATTCTGAAACTGCTTTCATCGCTGCCGGAAAATTCCCGGCTTCGCCTATCCCCAAACCTATCCGGGCAAATGAAAATCCCCAGACACTTTTTGCAACAGCATGCAGCATCCCTGCAAGGCTCCAGACGACCACAGCAACAGAATAGCCGGTCTTTGTTCCTACCCAATCAATAAACCGGCCCAGCAACAACAGTCCAATGGCATAGGCTGCGGTGAAGGCCATTACAATATGTGCAAAATCGGTTTCAGTCCAGTTGAATTCAGATTCAAGCGTAGGTTTTAACAACCCAATAATTTGCCGGTCCATATAGTTTATGGTGGTGGCAAAAAAGAGCATGGAGACGATAATCCAGCGATAGTTTTTTATCTTCATGCTTTCTTTAATTTTTGAAAGTCCCTGATCAGTTGGACATAGCCCGAAAAGTGTTTCCCCAAAGCATCCCAGTCTTTGGACTTTATGATGGCTTTATTGAATAACGGGCTTCCGATACCAAAACCTTCTACGCCAACATCCAAAAAACTTTGCATATTACCGGTACTTATTCCCCCGGTTGGCATCATCTTTACCTGGTTTAATGGGGCTTTTACGTCTTTAATATAGCCTGCCCCAAAATTTCCGGCGGGATAAATTTTCACAATTGATGCACCCAGATCCCATGCCTTATAAATTTCTGAAGGAGTTAATGCGCCAGGGAATATAGGTACATGTTTATTCACGCAACTGGTTATTACCTCTTCGTTTACAAGAGGCGTAACGATAAACCGGGCCCCGTAATCCAATGCGTTGTTCAAATCAGATAAGCTGCAAACCGTGCCTGCACCCACGTTCAGGATCCCTGAATATTCTTTGATGGCATACCGAATTAGTGTTTCAACTTCCGGGCTATTCATTGTTACCTCAATCGTTGTCAACCCGGCTTTCACATAAACCGGAAGGATTTGCTTAAAATCTTCCAAATCTATTCCTCTTACAATGCCCACAATGGGCATGTCTTCAAACCGTTCCCATGAAAAGGAGGTTTCTTTTGTTGTATTTTGCATGATTTTTTTTCTTTTTAATTTTTACCGGTTTACCCGTCCGCTGCCATCACCCTTCATCAGGTTCTCCACCTCGGCTACTGTTGAAAGGTTAAAATCGCCATAAATAGTATGCTTTAAACAGGATGCAGCCGTGGCGAAATTCAAGGCTTTCTGGTCATCACCGGGATAAGCAAGTAGCCCGTAGACCAGTCCTCCCATAAACGAATCACCGCCTCCCACCCGGTCAACAATGTGGGTAATATCATACGTTGGCGATTTAAACAGTTCTCTGCCATCATATAATACACCGGCCCAGGTATTGTGGCTGGCGCTGATTGACCCCCGCAGTGTAATAACCACTTTTTTTGTGCGTGGAAATTTTTTCATTAGCTGCTCGCATACCGATTGAAACTTATTGCCATCTACCTGACCGGATGTTCTGGTTACATCAAAGCCTTCAGGTTTGATCCCAAATACGGTTTCGGCATCTTCCTCGTTGCCCAGGATAATATCACATTTACCCACCAAATCCGGCATAATTTCCGAGGCCGTTTTCCCGTACTTCCACAGGTTTTTACGGTAATTCAAATCGACAGAAACAGTAACTCCCAATTTATTGGCAACTTTAATGGCTTCCATACAAGCTTCGGCAGCACCCTGCGACAGGGCCGGGGTGATGCCTGTCCAGTGAAACCAATCCGCGTCTTTCAGTATTTCTTCCCAGTTGATCATACGGGGTTTAATTTCAGCAATCGAAGAATGGGCACGGTCATAAATCACTTTACTGGGACGTGCCACGGCCCCTGTTTCTAAGTAATAAAGACCCAAACGCTCTCCGCCGTAAATCACATGGTTGGTTTTCACCCCATGTTTGTGCAGGCTTTTCAGACAGGCATCTGCAATATCATTTTTTGGCAGGCGGGTTACGAACTCCGCATTCATTCCGAAATTGGCCAGTGATACGGCTACATTGGCTTCGCCTCCGCAATAGGTTGCCACAAACTCATTGGCCTGGCTGAAACGAAGGTAACCGGGCGCTGCCAGACGCAGCATGATCTCCCCAAAACTTACTATTTTTTTGTTCATTATGATTTATTTTTAATATGAAACGGAGTAAAGCCGGACATCCCGAAAGCAGAGACGAAGACGAACGGAACTATTTTCCGGCAAATAGTTATCGCCCCACTTTAATTTAAGCTGAGTTGATTTGTCAGGCATAAATAAGCATTTATCCCTTTCAAATCCGGGTATAACGTTTCCACTTTCATCGAGTAATTCAGCCATCAAATATCCCTGTAGTAGAGCAGAATCTTCCTGACGTCTAACAGCCTCAAAACTAACTTCTACTGAAAGTGGGTTATCAGAAAGAGGTATCAAAGAAGTTACGACTTCAGCATTTGCCCTGCAATAAGCATAAAACATACGCCGTTGGTTTTGCTGATAAACCAGTCCATTACTAACCCATCTTAATTCATCCCCGACCTTTATTGGTTGCATTAAGTTGTATGCAAGATCATGAGGCGTTTTTTCCAATCCGGAATTTTCGCGGAAGGGTCTTTCCCATGTAATCCCATCAGAACTAATCCACCATTCGTAGTCAAGAAACGGTCCATGAGGCCAAGGTTTACGATTGGGCAATACGGCAGGTTGCGAAACATATTTTACCATAATGCCAGCCCAGAATCCGTTAAGTTCAATTGCCGACAAATGATAAAATTCAGTATCCGGATAATCCAGATCATCAGGCACTATCAATTGATCATCGGGAAGGTATGGCCCGTCGGCGCCAAAGCTTTTCCCTGGAGTCCATGTTATCCCGTCGGGGCTTGTTCGTATATGCAGGACTCGTCGGATTTTAGGCATATTATCAGGATGTTTTTTTTCAAAAGGCTGATAACTGATTTGATAATTCACAAACTTCCCCAATTGTTTGTTCCACACCATATGGAAAGAGTCTTGCCCTTTATAGACAAAATTATCAGTTAACTTATGCCAGGTAGAACCGAATAAACTTCCAGAAAAGGTATGAAAAGGATGTCCTTTCAATGGTGGATTGCCTAATTGGCATTGGAGTAAAAGCAATGCGTTATTCCCCAGAGCAATAGATCCTCCCTTCCATTATCCGGGCGGATCGGAATCAGGAAGTTCAAAAAGAATTTGGGCATCGTAATAATTAATTCCATCCGTTGTATATGCTCTCCATACCTGTGGCTTATGATCCTTACTCCTATTAAATCCATAAACAATATATCCCTCATCAACAGGGACGTTACCATTTATCCTGAATTTATATCCGGTTGCCTTCCCTATGTGTTGAAACGGTTCAGCGCCAAACGTTAGTTTGCCAAACTCAATATTAATATTTTTCGGATTTCCGATTGCAAGAAGATTCTCTTTGCTTTTATCTGAAGCAAAGCCAGAATTGAAAGATGATACAAGAACCAATACAACGAATGAAAACACCACACGTTGGAAATGATTTACCTGATTTATTTGCTGATAGTTCTTTATAATATTCATTTTTTCGATTCTTTTATTTTTTCTCCAACTTCTGAAATTATTTGTATCGATTTTTCAGGGACTTTCCCGTTTCCATCAGGACCAATATTAAGCAGAAAATTGCCGCCTTTGGTGTTTATGTCTTTCAGCATATCAAATACAGTCTGTGCATCTTTCCAGTTGGTATCATTTTCTTTGTATCCCCATGAACCATTGAGCGTATAACATGCTTCCCATGGATAAGCTTGGTTGGCATCAGGATGTTCCTGTTCCGGAGTACCAAAATCCTTTTTAAATATTCTCCGTTTTGCAACCCGGTTATTTATGATGATTTCAGGCTTTAATTCCCTGATATACTGATATAACTCTTTTCCATCCTCTATGTTCCACCAATAAACCCAGTCTCCATCAAACCACATCATATCCGTATTATACTTTTCAATTAATTCCCGAATCTGGTTTTTCATATACGTTATGTACTCAGCTTTTTTTTGTGATTTCATTCGGATATGGGCCCATCTCTGCCTTATATTGGTCCCGTCGATATTCCGTTCCTGAGAAGGGTGATGCCAGTCGATAATGCTGTAATAAGTACAGAACTTTAACCCATACTTTTTACAGGCAACACTAAGTTCGGCAAGGATGTCCCGTCCGGCAAAGGGTGTGCTGCCAACATCAAAGTTGGTATATTCACTATTCCACAGACAAAAACCTTCATGATGCTTCGTTGTGATAACAATGTATTTCATTCCTGCCTCTTTAGCGGTTCGGGCAATAAAATCAGCATTAAAATCCTGAGGATTAAATGTTGTTGTCAACATTGAATATACTTGAGCAGGTATATCTGCCTCAGCCTGTAACCATTCAGCATATTTCCCTGCAACCTTTCCTTCCCATTCACCTCCTAATTGACTATACAAACCAAAATGAATGAACATTCCGTATTTTGCATCAGTAAACCATTTCATCCGTCTATCTATTTGTTCTGATGGTTCATTCAAATAATCAATTTTGTTTTGAGCCATGCCTACAAAAAATATAAGTAGCATGGCAGTAAAAATTAACAGCCTTCTGTGATTAAAATTAATTGTTGTCTTCATATTAAATTGTATTTGTGTTGTTTTTAAATTGATATCATCCACTTATATTACCCGAAACCAAGTATCTGCTTTTTTATTTTCACCGAGAAGTTTAGTAATCTCACTCCTTTTAGGTAGTATGGAATTTCTAACAAATAACAGTGTCAACGCTGAATTGAACAGTGATTAGTTTATCAAAAATTAAATACAAGAGTATTTTACTCTTTCATATCCTTCATTATTGATACTTTTTATACTTTCCGCACATCGTATTTTTTACAGCTTCCAGATAACCATAGCCCCATTTCATATCTGGTTCCAGATAGCTACCCTCAACCCACTCGTTCCAGGCATTAATGATAATAAGTTTGGTTTGCTCCGGACGGTTATCTACATATTCTTTTGCCTTTAGCAGATAAGCAGTAAAACTCTCCGGAGAATTATTATAATGAACTACCGATTCAATGCCTTTTTCAGGATAACGAGGGGTGTTATCCCATCCTATTGTTACGTTAGGAAAATATGGAATAGTCAATATTGAATCCCATTTATTTTGCAAGGACATCGCATTTTCACCCCATTTTATGTAATCTTCATTTATCCCTGAACACATCATCCAGTTGTAGGTCGTTATGCTGTTAATTCCCAGCAGCGAAACAATTTCATTTATGCTTTTTTCTTCGATATATTTCCCGGCTGGCAAATACGGATTCCCATTCCGTCCCCGACCGATCAACTGAATGTGCATGCCAGAAAATCCCGCCTTCTTTACTTCTTCCCGGAAGTAATTAAGTGCTTTTGATGTCCCTTCCAAATCATCAAAACTTTTAATCAGGTTCGGTAAGCTATATATAGAAAACACAGGTTCATTGTTAATCTTAAAATAGTTAGGCTGTTTGAAATATTGTTTAATAATTCTATCAACTATTATTTTATAGTTATCCCAATCTACTTTACCATGCCATATAAGTGAATCTGTTTTATAACGATAATGATTCCACATATTTCCCGGCACGTCGTGGTTAGCCCACATCAGGTAAAAATTCATTTTGTCATTATTACGTGCACCTAAAAAGCCATTGTCAATGGCCTCTTCCAAAAAAGGTTTATTATTGTACCAGTACCAGTCAAAAATGAATATATTAACACCATGATCTGTTGCTGCATCTATTTTTTGCTCCCACGCTTTCGGATCATTGTCCATTTTGTACCCCCACAATGGGATACGGGGTTGGTAGTGTCCCTCGAAACGGGAATCTCCTTTCTGAATTATCTCCCACTCGCCTATTCCTTCACTCCACAGTTTTTCATGCGCTAATTGTTCATCATGGCAAGAAGGCCATACGTAGGCAGCAAGATTATAATCTTCATGAGAAACTGTATGTTCCTTTTTCTCTAAACAAGCAGTATATGCCAAAAGAAGAAATAAACTTACGAAGTATAACAATCTGATATTTACTAATTTTTTTATGTTTATATTCATTATGAATTAGTTTTTTTTATATCCTTAATTCTTTTAAACAAATAATTATCAAGAAATTACATAGAAATACACCCTGCTTTCCAGTCGCTTTATTAAGCGAGGTTGTAGTCTTAAATACAATGCTGAAATCTGTAGTCTTCTCAGCTAAGACAATATATTGCTCTGCAAATACTATTTAACGAATAATTTTAGAGTTTTATCCCGTCTATAAGTCTATTAATTAGAAGTTTCTGTTCCTCCTACGCTAACAATTTTTCTTCGTTTGTAAACCTGAACAATTTTTGAATCATAGTCATCAGCTAAAATATCTTCTTCAGTGAAGTTGGTCATAAGGATCATTTGTTCTTTCGTTCGATTATAATCATACGTTATGTAAATTGTTCCGTCCTTATCTTGTTGTCCATCAGGATAAGAAACTCCCTTCCTTTCGTCCAACAGTAGGCCTTTTGACCAGGATTGTCCATCATCTTTGGAAATAAATGCCATTAGATGGGACCGTCCTGTCTTTATTCCTACAGGACCATGTTTTACCAGCAAAAGATTCCCGGAAATTAACCGACGAATAAAAAATCTTGCACTGGGATGTTTAATTATCGATGGATTTAGAGGACTCCACGAAATTCCTCCGTCGGTTGAAAAGCTTTCACCTATTCCGTATTTTGTTCGTACCAGCATCCATAAGGATCCGTCTTTTTTTTCGACAATCATGTGTTCATCGAACTCCCGGTCTTCCCGGGGCACATTCACTGCGCCCTGCTCATGCCAGCTTATACCCTTATCCTTTGACATAATTACCTTAGCGCTATAATCTGTCAATCTCCAGGTAGAAACGGGCAAAACCCATTCACCACCTGAAAGGACTACCGGTTTACACATCATAATCCCGTTAGTTAACCGTCTTGGTTCCGACCAGTCGGGATCTTTCGTATCCGGATTATTTGTCGTTATTGCCCAGACTCCGGCAACAGATCCGTCGTGCCCAATGGTTTGAGCCCAAAAAAACCAAAGCTTTCCATCCGGGTCGATCCAGATTTCCGGATCAAATGCCCTGACTGGTCCCTTTCTATCAGGATCAATAATTAATACTTCTTCCCATCTATTTCCTTTGTCTCCACTAGTAGCAAGAACGACATAGTTATCTGCATTTTCCCCGGGTGTTGGCCCTGCATACCATACTGCCCAGATACGTCCTCCTTCAGATATTGCAACGCTGGGAATGCCGGTGAACATTCTGCTTCCCAATGAATATGCAGTATTTGATTGTTCAGGTTTTATTAATTCCGGTGGATTAGTAAATTGATTCTCATTTTGGGCTACTAATTTTTGAGAAACAAAAAATGAACATAGTAATATTCCCAGAGCAAATATCCTGTAATTCTCCATAAGATTGTGATTTTTTGAACAACCGAAGAGTTACCCTGGAATATCTATACCAAGGCAATCTTCGATTGATTATTCTTGAATTATTTTTCCAAATTACCAACCTGGATTTTGTTCCATATTGGAATTAATAGATATCTCATTGGCAGGTATTGGGTGCAGCAAATAACGCTCCTGGAATGCAGGAATAAATTTTGGATCATACCTTCCAGCCGACCATTTTTTTGTTGATGTGTTGTACGTAGGTGTGCCTGCAGTATAATTTTGTGTTACAAACTCATGCATATACTGGTACATCGAAATTCCGGAGGGCGCTTTCATTCTTACAAGATCAAACCACCGATGTCCCTCTCCCATTAATTCAATCCCACGTTCATGGAATATCTTCAAGCGGAATTCTTCTTTACTTAATCCTTGTTCGAGGTTTGCAGGCGTGGTTCTTACAACGCCATTTGCATTTCTGGCTCTTTCCCTTAACTTATTAAAGGCAGTATAAGCGTCTGCTGTTGGACCATTCAATTCATTTTCTGCCTCGGCTTTAATTAAGTAGACTTCTGCCAATCGCAATATGAAAAAATCGTTTTCATCGTTATTGGGCAAGCCAAACGAACAGGTATATTTCCCTATATATGGGAAATTTTCTGCGGCATGTGTAGGATTAATGTCAGGATAAGTAACTCTTATCCGTTCCGGAGTTCTAACTCCCCAATCATCTCTCCATATAAAAGTAGTCATAAACGATTTTTCAGCGCGATAATCCCCGGCATATTCCCCCGTTGTACATAAATCGTAAAACCAAGCCTGCATTTTATAGTGTCCCCAGCCTTGCTTCCTTGCTCCATAACCTGCCACGCCACCGGCCGTGGAAGGAGTGAAAATATGTGCAAGTTCTGACCCTTTACTTGATTTTCCTGTTACTGACCCATCAACTGTAAAAGTTATTCCGAAGATTACTTCTTTATAGGCTTCTGATTCTTTATTAACATCCCATAAATTGCCAAAATCAGTTAAAAGTTGGAATTCATTTGAATTGATTACTGCGTCTGCATACTGTTTCGATTTTGTAAATGTATCAGTCGCACTTTGACCAGTATTTTGAAGATAGTTTCCATACGTTAAATAAGCCAAAGCCAGAAAAGCATCAGCAGAACCTTTATTGCCGTGGCTCATTTCAGTAGAGGGCTGTTGACTTTTGGGTAATAATCTGCCTGAAGCTTCTTTAAAGTCAGTAAAAATCTGTTGATAAACTTCATCCACGGTATTTCTTCCTGCATAAAAATCAGTTTTAGCGCCAGTGGGTTCTGTATATAGCGGGACACCACCAAAAAACCGGACCAAATTGAAATAGCAAAATGCGCGTATAAAGTGGCCTTGTCCTTTTGCTTTGTTGTATTCATCCGTAGTTAGATCAATTTTTTCAACGATGTCAATTAATTGATTGGCATTTCCAATTATTTTATAATATGAAGCCCATGCATTCTTAAATTCAATTTGAGAAGAACTATACGCTCTTTGTCCAATACTCACTTTTGTTCCCGGTGCAATAGTTATCATATAATCAGTTGGAGATTCAATTATTGTTTCTACAGTTTCTCCTTTATATAAAGGAGCTGATTGTAAATAACCATACATTCCGCCAATTAGATTATCCAAATCAGTTGCTAAAGTCAGAAAATTTGACGGCGCCGGAGTGTCAAGAATCTTTTCTTCTAAATCACAGGACAATAACACAATGATTGAGAATGCGATTATAAATATTTTTGTTTTCATATTTCTTGATGTTTTTTATTTGAAATTCAGGAATCCTATTAGAAATTAATATTTATTCCCAGCGAGAAAGTCCTGTATTGCGGAATAGTCCCGAAATCAACACCCGGGGTTAATCCACTCCGGTTACTCCCGTTTACCTCCGGGTCATAGCCGGAATATTTTGTCAGGGTCAATAAATTAGTAGCAGAAGCAATTAGTTTCAAATTTTTAATGCCTAAATCACTTAAAAACTTTTGTTGAAGATTATAGGATAATGTGATATTCTTTAACCGAACGAAAGATCCATCCTCAACAAGAAAGTCAGTAAACCGTTTACTAAACGGACCACTTCCTCCCATTTTGGCTTTTGGATAAGTATTGCTTGTACCTTCTCCAGTCCATCTTTGTTCCCATGCTTCCTTTAATACATTCGTTTGGCTGCTTCTATTTAAAGATGCCAAAGCATAATTATTTAGATTAATCACATCTTGTCCGATATTGCCCTGGATCAGAAATGAAAAGCTAAAGTTCTTCCATGAAAAGTCATTCGTTATTCCAAAAATAAAGTCAGGATATGGATTTCCTATAATGGTCCGGTCGTCACTGGTAATTTTACCATCAGGAACACCATCAGGACCACTTATGTCAACAAATTTAAAATCACCAGGTTCCGGATTTGCAGTATCTTCCGGACCATCTGTAATTTCTGTTTCATTTTGATAAATCCCACCAATTTTATACCCATAATATGAACCGATCGGGGATCCGGCTTTAGTAATATGTAACGGCTGCCCAAGTGCGAGATTGGTATCTTTCAGGTAGACATCGCCAAAGGTTGCCGATGTGTTTCCCAAATTAATCACTTTATTCTTATTAAAAGAAATATTTCCGCTAAGATTCCATTTGAATGTTTTGTCAATGATATTGGCATTTAAAGAGAACTCAGCTCCCTTATTTTGAATTTCGCCAACGTTGGTTGGATAACTTGAATACCCTGAGGCGCTTGGTATTGAAAGATAAATTAACAAATCTGATGTATTTTTGATATAATAATCAAATGTGAATCTAAGTTTGTTTTTTAATAAGGATAAATCGAATCCGGCATTTATTTGTTCGGTAATCTCCCATCCTAAGTCTGCATTGAAAAACTATTAAACAAAAAACGTGTATATATATTATTTCCTATAGCTTCCCTGGTGTTGGCGTCTGTTTCCAATTTAGCCTGTGTAGCGCCGACAGCAATGTTTTGGTTGCCTGAAACGCCATAACTTCCACGTAGTTTTAGTTGAGAAATAAATTTAAAACTTCTTAGAAACTCTTCATTGTGTACATTCCACCCTAATGCTGCTGATGGGAAAAATGCCCATTTATTATTTTCGGACAGCCTGCTTGCCCCATCATATCGTCCGGTAAAAGTAACCAAATACCTGTCTTTCAGCACATAATTAATTCGACCTAATGCAGAAGCCAATGCCCATTTGGTGTTGCTTATTACCGGATTCGGAATATTGTTTGCCAATGAAAAATTATTGTAGGTCAAATTATCATTAGGGAATCCAGATGCTTGCAAGCCAATTGCTTTTTGTGCCCACTTCTGCCATGTATAACCGGCAACCGCATTAATCCGGTGAATGGAATTAAACTGTTTGATATAACTCAATGTGTTTTCAAAAAGATAATATCTGAAAGAATTCTCATTTTTGTATGCAAAACCACCATAGACATCGCCCGGATAGGTACCTCTGGGAAAATAAACCTCACGACTTGTTTTTGAATCTCTTGAAGCTATTCTTGATTTAAATTTCAGATCCTTTAAAATGGTATAATCTAAATACAGACCAATATTATAATCTGTAGTAGACAGATCGTCTTCAGTTAGTTTTGCCATATATAACGGATTACTTTGTGATGATACATCAAAGTCTCCTTCTTCAGTATAAGCTCTTACCAGTGGACGGAAATTAAGACTTCCAGTAACAACCGATCCGGAGGGATTACCGTTGGAATGAGACTGTTGTGCAGCATTGTTTGTTGCATAAACTGCATTGATATTATATCCTAATGATAATCGGCGGGAAACAGTTCGTTCGTAATTAACCCGTCCAGATATACGTTCGTATTTTGTGTCTATTAGAATCCCATTTTGTTTTGAATAAGCTCCCATTACAGAATAGGCATCTTTATTGTTTTTACCGGAAATAGTAACCTGATGATCTTGCGAGACAGCTGTGCGATAAAGTAAATCTTGCCAGTTGGTATTGACCATTCCTAATTCATCCCTTATTGAATCCGGATACAAGACATTCATGTTGCTATTTGCATAAGCCTCGTTGCTGTAATCGATAAAATCAGATGTATTCAGTACCGATATTTTTTTTGGTAAAGTACTGATATCAGTTCGGAAACTGTAGTTAATCTGATCTTTTCCTTGTTTCCCCGTTTTGGTAGTTATAATCATAACCCCATTTGCCCCTCGCGATCCATAAATAGCTGTTGCTGAAGCGTCTTTTAGTATTTCAATTGATTCAATGTCATTTGGATTAAGAGTTGCTAAAGCATTGTAAGCAGGTTGCCCATTTGTCCAAGATTCTCCTCCAACCGTCGATGAAATACTATTATCAATTGTAAATCCGTCAATTACAACTAAAGGCTGGCTAGTCCCGGACAACGTGGTTACCCCTCTAATGTTAATATTTATTCCGGAACCAGGAGCCCCTGAACTTTGAGTTATTTGTACTCCTGCTGCTGAACCTTGCAATAACTGTTCAAATGTATTAATTGCTTTTGAACTTACATCCTCAACTTTCACCTGGGTAACAGATCCTGTAAGGTCGCTTTTTTTCATGGTACCATACCCCACGGCCACCACCTCTTCAATACCAACCGTTTCTTCTTCCAATATCACATTAATCGAGGATTTTCCGGCTACAGCAACTTCCTGTGTTTTCATCCCCACGAACGAAAACACCAACGTGGCATCACCAGGGACATTGGCAAGTGTGTATTTTCCGTCGAAATCAGTAATGGTGCCGGTAGTGGTGCCTTTTATCACCACTGAAACGCCCGGGAGCGGTTGTCCTGAAGAGTCGGTCACCTTGCCGGAAACAGTTTTGCTTTGCTGTTGATTGGTAAAATGTCCGTTTCCTACCGGATTGATAATGACCAGGTTCTTTTCCGTAATCACATAGCTTACCCCTTGCTTTCCGAAGATTTCATCAAGCACATGGTCTACTGTTTCATCCTTGACCTGAATATTCACCTTGCGGTCTATATCCAGCCGTTCGTCCTGAAGGAGAAACTTAAAGCTGCTTTGTTCCTCTATTTGTTTTAATATTTCCCGAATCGTAACATTGTTGTAATTCAACGACAGCCGGGTTTGCTGGGAATACACGCTGGCAGACACATGAAGGGTGAATACCAGGACCATAAAAGCAATTAGTCGCATCATCAGTAACAGTTTTTTTAAATGAGGGTCAATACGCCCCTTCACCATTTGTTTTTTTTTCATAGTTTTGTAAGAGTTTAATTATTACTATTCTAATGCCTTGCATTAGGGTTAAACCATTGACCGTCGGGTGTTGCCTCACCTGGCGGTTTTGTTTTTCAGAAGCCTCCTTTGGCTCCCCCTAAAGGGGAGAATGACAGGTACAGAAATTCAATCTCATATACTTTTGTTTTATCTTAACAGTTGAGTGATTTATCAATTCAATCATTTTACAATTTCCTCTTTTTACCGGGACCTGATGATATATTCGTTCCCTTTCTTTGTATAATCTATTCCGCTGGCAATCGCAATTGCATCAAGCACTTCTTCTGCATTCTCGTCACCGAAGATTCCGGAATAATGAATTTTACCGCCCAAATCTTCAGGGAAAAAAGTAATTGTGATGTTGTATTTTCGTTCCAATTTTTTTGCCAACTCCTGCAACGGTTCGTTGTGCAGGTACATCTTGTTGGAGCGCCAGCCCGAATATTCTTCCGGCTTTACTGTTTTTATACTGAATCCCGGCTTTTGTTTGTGGTAATCAATCAGCTGTCCCGGTTCAATAAACAGTTCTTTTGCTCCTTGCCGTTTAATACTGATCTTTCCTTCTTCCAGGCAGGTGCTGACTATCGGGTCGTCGGCATAAGCCGAAACATTGAATTTTGTACCATATACCTGGATTTTGAGATCGTTGATGTTGACTACAAAAGGCTTGTCGCTGTGTTTCACTTCGAAAAATCCTTCTCCGTTCAGATACACATTCCGGCTTGATTTACCGAAGCCGGAATCGTAGCGGATTTGGGTCTTGGCGTTCAGCCACACTTTACTGCTGTCGGGCAGGACAACGACCGAGCGGTTGCCCGATTCGGTTTCAAAAACCACCAACGCTTGTTGCTGATCCGTTTGTGGTAGCCTCATCAGCCCAAATAAGCCGATCATCAGCATAATGCCGGCTGCAACTCCGGAAGCAGCGACCAGCAGGTACCGTTTCTTAGTTTGCCTTTTCTTCTCCAGTTTCTGTTCAAGGGCGTAAAAAGCGCGTTTTGTATCGTACTGTTTGTAGTTTTTTACTTCTCCTGATTCTTTCCATATTCGTTTTAGCTGACTGAAAATCAGCATATTTTCTTTATGCCCCATCAATTCCTGAAACTGACTTTTTTCTTCCGGAGAAGCCGTTTCAGAAAGGATTGCATAATAGATTTCGACCTTGTTTTTCATCGGGATATTTCTCTTTTTTATACTTATGACAGTTCATAAAGAGAAAGGTCGTACGCGGGCAGCAATTTTTTTTTATAAATATTCGGGATACGAAACCTGCAGGCAATCGCGGATCAGCTTTAATGCCTTACCAATCTGGGCTTTCACTGTTTTCAGGGAAATATCAAGCGAGGCTGCAATTTTTTCCTGTTTCATCCCTTCAAACCGGCTTTTGGCAAATACTTCCCTGCATCGGGGAGGCAATTTCTCAATACACATCGAGAGGTAATTCCGAAACTCCTCCTGCTCAATAATGGCTCCGTCTATCGGTATTTCTTCCTGCCCGGAAAACCGGCTGGCAAATTCGTGACGAATAGATTCTGCCTTGATCTTATTCAGGCAACGGTTTTTTACGGCTACATACAGGTATGATTTTACCGATCCGGAAATTCTCAGGGTTTTCCGGTCTTCCCAAATCTTTGTAAAAACTTCCTGAACAATGTCTTCTACAATAAACCCATCTTTCAGAAACCGAAAGGAAAAATTGCATAGCGGATTATAATAACGTTCGAATAAAAGCCGGAAGGCACCGTAACTGCCATCCTGAATTTCATTCAAAAGTTGAATATCGCTTTGCCCATTCATCTGGTTCAATCCTAAACAGTTTTTCAAATTAGACCCGAATTCCGCCTGTAACGGCAAGCCAAAAGTAATAATCTATTTTGAAAGTGTCCATACCTGTTTTTAGCTGGCAACTGTTCCCCCGGTTTGTCCCTGCTATCACATTCTGTACGAAACAATAACAAAATTCGGGTTGAGGTTTTCCCGGATGGTCAGGAGAAACGTGATGTTCATTGCTCCGGGAACCCATTTCCCAGATCGAAGGGAGAAGCGTTCCATACAAAAGAAATAAGGTGTCGATTCCTGTCACAAACAAGGGAACAAAACGTTAGAATGACTACTTTTAGCCGAAAATACAGAGCTGTTTTGTAACAATTATGATATGGAATCAATCAGGGAGATTTATAAAATAGGACACGGGCCATCAAGCAGCCATACCATGGGGCCGGCCAAAGCCGCCCAACGTTTTTTAGGTTCTTTTCCCAACGCCGCGAATTACCGGGTTTTTCTTTACGGGAGCCTGGCTGCTACAGGGAAGGGACATCTCACCGATACGGCCATTGTTCAGATTTTTCAGGGAAAAGCGGTGGAAATAATCTGGAAACCGGAAATATTTTTGCCCAAACATCCGAATGCCCTGAAATTTGAAGCATACAACGAACAACAGCAATTAACCGGCGACTGGACTGTTTATAGTATTGGAGGTGGTGCAATCATCGACGATGATACGGAAAATGAAACCAGGAATGTATACACACTGAACAAACTGGACGACATATTAAACTGGTGTCGCAAACAGGGCAAGCAACTTTGGGAATTTGTGGAAGACCATGAAGGCACTGAAATCTGGGATTACCTGGCCGAAGTGTGGAAAGTGATGGATGCTTCGGTTTCACGGGGTCTGGAAAAAGATGGTACCTTGCCAGGGGGCTTGATGCTCCCCCGCAAGTCAGGTTCGTTTAACCTGAAAGCCCGAAATTTTAACGGGCCGTTAAAAAAGAGATCGAAGCTTTTTGCGTATGCCCTGGCCGTTTCGGAAGAAAATGCTTCGGGCGGACTGATTGTCGCTGCCCCAACCTGTGGCGCATCAGGAGTTATTCCGGCGGTACTGAAACATTACCAAAAGGCATACCGCATCGACCTGCAACAAATTTACAAGGCATTGGCTACTGCCGGGCTGATTGGCAACTTAGTAAAACACAATGCATCCATTTCGGGAGCTGAAGTGGGCTGCCAGGGCGAAGTGGGAACTGCTTGCGCAATGGCTTCAGCGGCAGCCAACCAGCTAATGGGCGGGACCATCAACCAGATTGAATATGCCGCTGAAATGGGCATCGAACACCATTTGGGCCTGACCTGTGACCCCGTTGCCGGACTGGTGCAAATTCCGTGTATCGAACGAAATGCATTTGCCGCCGAACGCGCCCTGTCCCATAATACCTATGCCCTGATGTCGGACGGACAACATCGTATCAGCTTCGACCAGGTGGTTGAAACCATGTATAAAACCGGCAAGGACCTCTCAAATTATTACAAGGAAACCAGTAAAGCAGGATTGGCATTATTCACTGCTTTACCCAAATGTTGAACCGGGTACACCGAAAGGTCCAATAAAAACCCAGGAAGCCGGAACGTATTTCGGCTTCCTGGGTTTTCCATCGCGACAACCTGCTTTACCGGGTTAAACTACCACAGCTTCAGGGTAACAAACTGGTCCTGCCCGATGAAACAGTTTGTGAAAGTCACATCGGTTCCCGAAGGAATGTTGATCCGCAGTACCTGGTTGGCAAACAGGGGAATTGAATACATGTATTCCCCGGACCGGATGCTGTAAGGAAGATCCGATTGATTGAAAACCTCAATAGTACTTTTTTCACGATTGATCACTTTCACGGAAATTGATTTATGGATCAGCTCTTTCAGTAATGATTCTTTTCCGGCCAGGTAGTTGTTGTAACAGGCAATGGTGCGCCCGGCAAACAGTGCTTCTTTAATCCCTTCCGCTGAACGTTCTTTTGTAAAAACTAAGGTCATCGGGCGCTGACATCTTTCCCGATATGCGTTGGAACTGGTGTAATGGAGGTCGGTGTTTGCAAAATGGGCAAGCCCGTATTGGTTACACCAATCAAGCACTTTCGGATAATATTCCCATGAATTGAACACTTCTACACCATGCAGTTTCTTTTGGGCAATTAATTCCTGGTGAACAGGGTACAGGGTGCTGGTATCGTTGGGCCAGCCGGGATGGTTCCATAACAAGTAAGCCCCCTGCTTCACTGCTTCATCAATGGCATCCAGTTCGTTTGGCAGGTCTAATTTATTGACATCCTGCACGAACAACGCATTAATGTGCCCCAGCGGTTTCTTACGGGTAATCTCTGTGCCTTTGATGACAATCAGCCCGATTTCATCGCCTTTCTTCTGCGCTATTTCGTTCGACTTGTTCAGGTCGGCGTGGATAATGGCCTTGTTCGGACGGTATTCAATATGATCGGTAATGGCAATGGCGTCCAAACCCTCGTTCCATGCTTCGCTGACCCGCATTGCCGGCCATACATGCCCATCGGAAAAAACGGTATGCATATGGAAATCGCACTTCATCGTTTCATAACCGCCGATGTTCGGAATATTAATGTAATAGCGGTAATTCTGCGCGCTCATGGCCGGGAACTCGTGAACATCCGCGTTTTGAAGTTGTGCCCTGACCTGAAGAAACAGCCCGGGAACAAACAAGACAATGGCAAAAATGATTTTTTTCGATCTCATAACAGTTTTATTAGGTTTATTAATCTATAAGACAATTCGGCGACAAACTACTGTTGTGTCAACATTGTTTTGTCATGATGAACGTAGTGAAGTATCTGTTGTGAAAGCGCAAAACAGGAGACCTTTCACTACGTTCAGGGTGACTACGTATACCTGACACGACATTACCCGGATTCCACAAGTCGGAAATTATTCCGCAGTGTCATGGCAAAGAGAACAACCAAAAATAACGAACTTTTTTAAAAACAGCCTGAACGAAACGGTTTTGAATTCAGCTTCATTAACAAATGTTTTGCAACTTTTCAAATCAAAATTTGTTGCTGACTAAGAAAAACTCAAAAACCGGTACCATGAAACAGTTGATTTTATTTTTAATCCTCCCCTTTTTTAACCTGATTTCCTGTATGCACCATTCCGGATATGCGGGGCAGGAACAGGCCGCAATCAATTACCGGAACTACTGTGCCGGTTGCCATGGCGACCAGCTTCAGAAATTCAGTAAAAGTACATGGATGTATGGAGACGGCGATGCCGAGCTCATTCAAAGTATCCGCGATGGACGGGAAGATATTGGCATGCCTGCTTTTGGCGCCACATTCTCCGAAGCTGAACTGAAAGCGCTGGCCCGGTATGTGAAAGCTGGTATCCCCGCTGATAAGTCGGTACTGAAACCGGCTGAAACAAAAGGCGGAATCGTTGAATCGGAAGTGCAGAAGTTTTTTGTCGATACCATTGTTTCGGGCTTAGATGTCCCCTGGGGACTTGAATTCTTGCCGAATGGCGAACTGCTGATTGCCGAACGTTCGGCAAAACTATACCGGTTCACGAATAATGAATTACAGGAGATCAGCGGATTGCCTGAGATCATGGTGAAAGGGCAGGGGGGCCTGCTCGACCTGGAGCTTCATCCAGATTATGCAACGAACGGGTGGCTCTACCTGGCTTATTCGGGGTTTGCTGAAAATAACAAAAAAGAAGGCTGTACCAATATCATGCGGGCCCGCATCGAAGGGAACCGGCTAGTGGGACAGGAGGTGATCTTCAACGGGTCGCCCGACTCGGATAAAGGCCACCACTGGGGCTGCAAGCTGGAGTTCGACAAGAATGGGTACCTGTTTTTTGGCATTGGCGACCGGGGCAGCCACTTCGTCAATCCACAAAACCTTGACAATCACTGTGGGAAGATTCATCGGATACACGACGATGGCAGCATCCCGAAAGATAATCCTTTTGTCAATACAGCCGGCGCCATGCCCAGTATTTATTCTTACGGGCACCGGAACCCTCAGGGTACCTGCATGCATCCCGGGACCGGCGAGATATGGGAAACCGAGCACGGGCCTAAGGGCGGCGACGAACTGAATATCATCCGTCCGGGGAAAAACTACGGGTGGCCGGTTATTTCCTACGGAATTAATTACGACGGGACTATTTTGACCGAACTGACCAAAAAAGAAGGCATGGAACAACCTGAAACCTATTGGGTGCCTTCCATTGCTCCCTGCGGAATGACTTTCGTGAAAGGAGAACGCTATGCAAACTGGAAAAACAATATCCTGGTCGGATCGCTCCGTTTTATGTACCTTGAACGCATCGAGCTGGAGGGGAAGAAAGTCGCCCATCAGGAAAAATTACTGGAAGGGACAGGCCGGGTACGAAACGTGGAAATGAGCCCCGACGGGTTTATTTACGTAGCTGTTGAAAAACCGGGTAAGATCATGAAATTAGTACCGGTCGACTGATGCAGTTCCTGAGGGCCGCATATTTCGTCTGTTGTTTTTTTCTGCCTTTGGCGCTGACAGGACAGACCGATACGCTGTACCTTCCTGAAGTAGAAGTGGGCATTTCGCTGGCAAAAAACAAGTTAAGACAGGTGGCCGGCAGCCTGTCGGTACTTGGTGCCGGGGAACTGGAGCAGGGCGGCAGTATCAACGCAATACAGCAGTTGAATACACTGCCCGGTCTGTATATTCAAAGCGGGGGGCTCAATACCCACCGCATTACCATTCGCGGGATCGGCAGCCGGACTCCTTACTCGTCGAACCGGATACGGGCCTATCTGAACGATATTCCGCTGACCAACGGCGAGGGGGTGACCATCATTGAAGACATCGATGTGTCGCTGATCGAACGGATCGAAGTGGTGAAAGGGCCTTCGGGCGCTCTGTACGGCTCAGGGCTGGGAGGGACCATTCGCATCGTTACAAGAGGGGCACTACAACAACCGGGCCTGAAAATAGAAAGTGAAAAAGGGACGTTCGGCACCTGCCGCCTGAATGCGGGAGGAGGTTTCCGCTCGAAACATGTATATTATTCAGGAATAATCAATCAGGTACAGAGTGGTGGGTTTCGCGAGAACAGCGACTACAAACGCTCTTCGGCCCTGTTTTACAGTGAAGGGAAAGTCGGGAATACGGCCCTCAGTGCGACCCTGAGCATCGTTGACCTGAAATCACAAATAGCCAGTTCGCTGAACCAGAACGATTTCCGGGAACATCCGGAAAAGGCCGCGCTCAACTGGTTTGCGGTGCGAGGGTTCGAGGAATACCGGAAACTATTGGCTGGAATTTCGGTGCAACAGCGATTTTCTGAAAAAACTTCCGGTATGCTGACGCTTTTTTCCGGTTATTTCGACGAGTACGAATCGCGCCCTTTCAATATTCTGAAAGACCGGGCGTTAAATTACGGGGCACGGGGAAAATTGCTGGCCACGACGCGAACCGTTCATCTGGTCGGCGGTTTCGAGTGGTACCGTGAACGATACCGATGGAACATTTTTGAGACATTGCAGGGAGAACAAGGGGTTCTTCAAAATAAAAACTCAGAGAACCGGAATTATATCAACATTTTTGGATTGGCCTATTATCATCCGACAGAAAAGATACTGCTGACTGCAGGGTTGAACCTGAACAAACTGAATTATTCTTTAGCAGATCATTTCCCCGGAAACGGCGATCAGTCGGGACAGTATGCTTATCCGCTAATCGTTTCGCCCCGGATTGGTTGGAATTACGGGGTTTCGCCGAAACTGAACCTTTTCGGTGCTT
The DNA here is from genome assembly GCA_034003625.1 of Prolixibacteraceae bacterium. Lineage (GTDB taxonomy): Bacteria > Bacteroidota > Bacteroidia > Bacteroidales > Prolixibacteraceae > GWE2-42-39. The sequence continues at coordinate 65,946 of JAVEYG010000008.1, forward strand.
TCGGACATGGGTTTTCGGCTCCATCGCTGGAAGAAACCCTGTTGCCTGAAGGAGAGATAAACCCTGAGTTGAAGCCAGAGGAAGGATACATGACCGAATTGGGCAGCCGATGGTCGCTTCACAACCAGCGGATATTCATCGAACTGACAGGTTACTTCGTTCGCCTGAGAAATCTGTTGGTGACCAAACGGATCACGGAAGATACATTTACCGGGATCAATGCAGGGAAGACCCGCCATTTGGGAGCCGAGTTGCTGGGCAAATGGGTGTTTGCCAATGCGGTTGGGTTTCCTGGCCGGTGTGAACTCACCGCGTCGGCAACTTTATCGCACAACGAATTTTCTTCGTTCACCAACGATGGTCATGATTATTCGGGAAACCATTTGCCGGGAATTCCTAAATCAACAGTAAGCGGAACAATGAGTTGGCGCCCGTCGCCCGGATTTTTTGTTCATGCTGTTGTTCAGCGTACCGGACCGCAGTTTCTGAACGATGCCAATAAAGAAAGGTACGAAGCCTATCACACGGTTGGCCTGAAAACGGGTTACACGTTGCAGGTGAAAAGAGTGGGTGCTATTACATGGTTTGGAAGTGTTCAAAACCTGTTTGATACCCGGTATGCATCAATGATCTTAGTCAATGCGCCTTCGTTTGGCAGCAGCCTTCCCCGGTATTATTACCCCGCCCCACCCCGCCACTGGACAATCGGGTTCCAAATCCAACTGTAAAAGATAGACCAGGAGAAAGCTGTTTGTCTGTAAACAGTTCACACAGCACACATTTTTGTACGTTTTGTGAATATCCGGTTTTGCAGTTTTATTCCTTTTTCGGTTTAAAAAGTTCCTTTTCATCTACCTTCTGAACAGCCATGCTGTCTTTCAGGGTTTTGTTGATGGCGTTGTATGGCGCAATGACAATTTCGTCGTTTTCTTTTATGCCTTCTGTGATTTCAATATGGTCTTTATCCTGAATCCCTGGTTTCACGCGCTTTTTATATACTTTTCCGTCGGCGTACACAAAGATGATTTCTTCCTTTTCTTCTTTTTTGCCTTCTTTTACTGAAGTGGTATCCGCATTTTCAACTACGCGGGTGGTGACAGCCTGAATGGGGACCGAGATTACGTTTTCACGGGTTTCAGTCTGTATATCAACAGTTGCCGACATGCCCGGGCGGAACGGATACAGGCTTCCGGCCACAGAGTCGATCAGATCGGCATACGAATCTTTCAGCAACAAAACCTTTACATCAAAATTGGTGACCTGATCGGTTGCCGCCCCGACAGTGTTGGCCGAGTTGGCAATCTCGGTGACCAATCCTTTGAATTTACGGCCCATGTAAGCATCTACCTCAACCAATGCGGTGTCGGATTTGGCCACTTTTACAATGTCGTTCTCATTAACATCAACTTTTACTTCCATTTTATTCAGATTGGCAATGACCATCATCTCGGTACCGGCATACATATTGGTCCCCACTACACGTTCGCCTTTCTCGACATTCAGTTTTGAAATCGTCCCACTCATGGGAGCGTAAATTTTGGTTTTCACTAATTGTTCCCGGGCTTCTTCCACCGATGCTTCAGCTGAACGGACGGAAAATTCGGCAGCTTTCACCTCTGAAAGAGCTACTTTATAGGCTGCTTCTGCAGATTCATAATCGGACTGTGCGATAGCCTTTTGTCCAAATAAGGTTTTCGCACGATTGAATGCAAGTTCGCCTTCTATCAGCCGGGCTTCGGTTTGTGCCAACCGGGCCCTCGACGAGTTGAGGCTGGCTTCGGCCCGGTTCAGCGCCTGGATATAAATATCCGGCTTGATCGTGACCAGCAACTGTCCCTTCTCTACTTCGTTGCCTTCTTCCACGTAAAGGTCAATAATTTCGCCGGAAACATCGGGACTGATTTTTACTTCGGTCTCGGGCTGAACTTTGCCGTTTGCCGTAATCAATTCCGTGATAGTGCGGCTTTTGACAACCTCGGTGGCCACTTTTATCTCGAAATCCTTTCCTATCCAGCCTTGTTTTTTACCAACGATCAGGACAATGATTACTATGGTTGCAACTGCTATAATGTAAGGCAGAAATTTGTTTTTTTTCTTGTTCATTGGTTTCGGTGTTTTTCAATATTGGTAATCCGAATCTGACTAAAATTACAATAAATATCTTTCCGTTCCGTATTATTCAACCATGTAATTGAAAAAACTGCCGTCCTCGTTGCCTACCAGAAGGTTGAAAAATTTGTTCCCTTTGCTGAGTGTCCCGATGCAAAAGCGGGAATTGCCCTGCAACGGGAACCCTTCATAAACCGATCCGTCGGGATTAAACAGGTAAACCCGGTTTTCGGAAGCTGAAACAACTCCTATTTTTTTGTTTTTTCCACCGAATATAAATATTTCCGGCTTTGCACTGATCGCTTTTTTCATTTCCTTGCTGAACAGTTTCACTCCTGATTCGGCATACACATTCAGTTGGCTCCCGTCGGCAAAAATAAAGTCGTTCTGCCCGTTTCCATTGATGTCGGCGGAGGTGAAATAATGATTGCCGGAAAATTTGCCGGGTTCCAGTTTTTTGAAGTTTTCATCGAAAAACAACTTATACACAACGCCCTTTTTATCGGTGCACAGAATAGCTGGTTGCGGCCCTTGCTCCAGGATGAGTTCGTTGCCCGAGTGTTCGAACGATGCCTTTGTATGCAAACGTTCGTTGCCCTGCCTGTCGAGAAAATAGGTTTTGTAACGGTCGAAGAATACCAGATAATCCTTGTCCTGTACACGCATGTGCTGAATGGGTTTTTCCACGAGGTTATCGCATGCAAAATTATTCCATCCCTTCAGGAATTTTCCGTCTTTTGAATACGCATAAATCTGTTTGTCTTCACAGGCAACAAAAAAACGATAGTCCTTTTTGTTGTCGTAGTCGACCACTGCCACACCGTTCGCAGCAGGCGACCGAAAAGCAACCGGGTAGCCTTTTACTGTTTCACCGTTCCGGTCGATCAGATACAATTGTAATCGGGTATTAAAAAGGTACTGCAATTTATTGTTCCGGTAAATATCGACCTGGCTTATATCTGACAAAACAGGTTCCTGTAACTTTACTTTCCAGAGAGTCGCCCCCTCTTTGTTGATCAGGTATAAATTGTTTGCCTGATCCTGGAAAATAACTTCGCTGTTTGCCGGGTCGTTGTGGTTGGTCACTATTTTTGGCTTAGTGAAAATATGGCTATCGAGCGGGGCTTGCCATATTGTTTGCGGTTCTTCTTTTACCAACGGGTCGAATTTCAGGTAAATCGTGTTAAGGATCAACTCATTGGTGTTTGAGAGCTGCCAGCTGAGGGCATAAAATTTCCGCATATTTTCCTCGTGGCTGTTCCATTCTTTGGCCCATGCTCCATCGAGGTATTGCCGGCTGAGATGAAACGCCCTGGAAAAATTCACATAAAAATGAAGGTTCGACCGGCTGCTTGTGTTTTCCTTAAACTTTATGTAGTTGACGTCTTTTGAAAGAGTTTCGCCCAGCACTAAATTATGGATAAATTCCTTTAATGCCGCCTGCGAATCGGCAAAAACAAGGTGGTTGTCGTAAAATGTAAAAAAGTTACATGCAATGCCGGAATATATTTTCCCGAACAGTACCTCGCTGATATCGGGATACGGAAATTGGTACAAGGTAAACTTTCGTTTTTCATCGACGCGGAACTCTGTCTGCCAGTTTTTTGTATCGGTTTTTGAAATTGCAGCATATTTTTTTAACAAAAATTCCAGTTTCTCCCTCGCTGTGGACTGGCTTTTTATCCCCATTACGAAAAAACGGTTCCTGACCGGATCATTCTGAGTGACCGAGGTGAAAGCAATTCCCGAAACGCCTGTAAAAATTTCATCGACAAGCTCGGAGAAATCAGTTTTTGTTTCATTTTTTATTGTCATTAAACGGGCCTGCCGTTGATAATAACTGCCTGAAATGCGCGAGAACGTTTCGTAATCCCGGAGAAATTCTTCCGGTTTTTCGATGTTCAATGAGATAAAAAGGGAAGTATTTGAAGGTAAAACTGATTCGAAGTCCGATTTACCGGGAGCTTGTCCCTTAAAAAGATTGGCATAGCTTTCAGACGAATCGTTTGAAAAAGTGAACCCGTTAAGGAAAAATTCGTCGGGTTTTAGATTGAGGTCCAATTCTGTATATTCAGCATAATTGGCCAGAAAACCAATTTTCCGGCGCACGTCCCTGTTCAGTATCCTGACTAAAAGCTGACCGGCGGTTTTGTGGTTGATATAGATGTTTGCGATGGCATTGGCATTCGAGGTTTTGTTCAGCTTCACAAAATCGGAATGATCCAGCAGGCTTTCAGCATTCGACTGGCGGACAACCTCTTCCACTAAAATAGGCTTTTGGCAGGCAACGAAAATACCATTGGTAAAGGCAAACGAAAAAGTGGAATTGTTCACTGTGGCCCAGTAGATATCCGTATTGTCGTAATCTCTTTTGGGAAGTTCCTGCCTACCCCCCGCCCTCCGGATGGTTTCAATGACAAGGTTTTGTTCTTTTTTATCTTTTAAACTTACCAGAAAGATAAAACTGACTTCATTCCTTCCTCCGAAACTGGCCGAAATCAGCACCGGTTTATTTTTGCAAAGCCGGGCAAAATCAGCATCTGATTTTATTAATTCGCCGATAAACCCAACCTGATCGGAAACATGACTGAGAATGCCGGCGTTTTTCATTTCGGCGATCATCATGTTTCCTTCCGAGAATGCCTGTACAACCGCTTCAATATTTGGCAGTTCGACCACTAAGGGAGAATGGATCGGGACTGCTTTAAATGCCGAATTATCGGTAAATGCGACGGTATTTTTTAGTGAAAGGAAATACCAGGCTGCACCTCCTGCAATGAGTAAAGAAAGAAAAATGATGATAACAATTTTTCGCATAACCGGAATTTTCGTCAAAATTACAAAGAAAGAACCTTGAGGCCATGAATTTTGGTAAATGGATTTGCATTTTAAGTGGAAAATATCCGTAAAAATTAGTGCCGTTGTCTTGTCTCCGAGGCATTGATTATCTTGAAAAGTTTGTCCGAGCGCCTGACCTTTTCTTCCAGTCGAATGGAAAATATATCACCTTTCACGGTTTTCTCAACCGGTTTCAGGTCAACCCGTATTTCTTCCACTTTCGATTTAATGATGCCGGTCGTGGGGCCGGTCACGTATATTTCGTCGCCCACCTTCAGGCTGCCGGCTTCCATCTTAAATTCGGCTACCCCGATCCGGGGCAGATAATTCAGGCCTTTCCCAATGTACATTTTCCGTTTTGTTGCCTGCGAACCGTAATTATTGCTCCATTCTCCCAGCCGCTGGCCCAAGTAATAACCATCCCAGAACCCGCGGTTGAAAACCGTAGCGAGCCGTTCGTCCCAGTCGTTGATTTTTTCAGAAGAAAATGTCCCGTCGAGATACGATTCAACAGCTTCCCTGTAGCATTGTACCACGGTGTACACATATTCAGCAGACCGGGCACGGCCTTCGATTTTCAGCACGGTAACCCCCGCGTCGAGTATTTTATTCAGGAAATGGATGGTCTTCAAATCTTTGGGTGACATGATATACTCGTTGTCGACCTCCAATTCGGCCCCGGTTTCCTTGTCGGTAACCGTGTAAGCACGGCGACAGGTTTGCAGGCAACTGCCCCGGTTGGCCGACGAGTTCATCTCGTGCAGGCTCAGGTAACATTTACCCGAAACGGCCATGCACAAAGCCCCGTGCACAAACATTTCGATATGTACCAGTTCGCCCGACGGCCCTTTTATTTGCTGTTCTTCAATTTTTTTACCGATCTCCCAAACCCTGCCAAGGTTCATTTCACGGGCAAGTACCACTACGTCGGCATACTGGGCATAAAACTTTACCGCCTCGAAATTGGTAATATTCACCTGTGTAGAAATATGTACCTCGACCCCTTTTTCACGGGCATATTGAATGGCCGAAACGTCGGACGCGATGATGGCCGAAACGCCTGCCTGTTTGGCAGCATCGATGATGGCATGTAACTGGTCGATTTCGTTATCGAAAATAACGGTATTGACGGTCAGGTATGTTTTTACCCCTTCACCGTGGGCAATGCCGGTTATTTTCTTCAGGTCGTCCAGCGTAAAATTGTTTGACGAACGGGCACGCATGTTCAACTGCCCAACACCAAAATAGACCGAACCTGCACCTGCCTGAATAGCTGCCATCAGGGTTTCGTAGGAACCCACCGGGGCCATTATTTCAATTTTCTTTCCCGACATGCTTTTCTTTTTTTTCGACCTGCGAATTTACATGAAAACACGGAGCAAAAAAAATGCGGCTGTGCGCCGCATTTCAACCTAATTTCCGATCTGCTAAATTACCTGATAGTAAAGTTGTAAGTGTATTCGTCGTTTTCTGTTGATAAGCTCACCGAATAATCCCCCTTTTCGAGCTTCGATAAATCAAAGCCTTCGCTTACATTGAATTTGTTCCCGGCAGTTTTGCCATAAATCTTGTCGGTACCATTGAAAAAGTTGATGTTTACATTCTTTTCACCGAAATTCAGATAAGAAATTTTCAGGACATTGTTTTTAAAACTGAAATACGGGTCGATTACCGGTTTGGCCTTTCCCACCGAAATAGTATTCTTCTCGATGGCAAAATCCCGGGTTATCTTTTCACCGTCAACCGCAACCTGCAATTTGTAATTTCCTTTTTCAAGCCTCGAAAAATCGTAGACCTTACTGTAAGCATCCGAAGCGTCGGTAATTTCTTTGTAAAAGAGGATTTCTCCGTTTTCGTTTTCAATGCTGAGCTGAAACATATTTCCGGTATAATTGGAGACGGCTACTACGGCTTTTTCAGAGGTGAGGGGGAGGATGTTCACTTTCAGGTTGCCTGATGCTAAAACAACGTTTGCAAATGCTACAAATGCAACAAGTGTTGTTACTTTCGAAATTGTTCTGATTGTTTTCATGTTCTTGTATATTAAAAGTAAGACTGTAATCACGACACAAATATATCATGTTTTATAGCATTGTGTTGTAAAGCATACGTTAATTGATTATTAAATTTATGTTTTCCGACATGTTTGTTCTTGTCACTCTATCCATATATTATATAAATATCTCATTTAAAGAATACTAACACAATGATCGATATTTATATCAATTATCATGCCATACATATTTAGCCAATATTAACTTTAAGTAAATCTATTTGTACGCTAAACCGAAGTTGTGATACTAATTTGTTTTTTATGCCTTTTATTGGACAGAATATTGTATAATCCGTCTTTCTTTAAAAATGTTTTGTTTTTATGGATTAGTAAATGATTGAAAAACAGGAAATAATGAATATTGAGATTTTTCAGTTACTGGAGGGTGCGAGAAAAGCAGAAGGCCTGACTGTAATAATTGATGTTTTCAGGGCCTTCTCGACGGCCTGTTACGCATTTGAAAACGGGGTGGCAAAAATTTATCCGGTGGGAGATATTGGGCAGGCCTATCGCATGAAAGAAAAGAACCCGGAATATATCCTGATGGGCGAACGTTTCGAGAAAAAGCCCGAAGGTTTTGATTTTGGAAACTCTCCGAGCCATCTGCTCAACGTTGACTTCTCGGGAAAAACCATTGTACATACTACCAGTTCCGGTACCCAAGGAATTGAAAACGCCCTGAAAGCAGGCGAAATCATCACCGGGAGTTTTGTCAATGCCGGGGCCATCATCCGGTACATACAAAAACAAGAGCCGGAAAAAGTTTCGTTAGTCTGCATGGGTTGTCGTTGTGAATACCCGACTGATGAAGATACTTTTCTGGCCGAATACATCCGGGATGAGCTGTTGGGCATCCCCACAAACTTTTCCCAACTAACAGAACAGCTAAAAGCGGGCAGCGGTGCACGTTTTTTTGCCCCGGGGAACCAGGAATGGTCTCCGGAAAGCGATTTCGGCCTCTGCATAGAACTGAACCGGTTCAATTTTGTTTTAAAGGTTGAGAAGGAAAAAGGGCTGAATTACCTGAAAAAGGTCGAGTTGTAATTCTTTACCCCTGTATTCGTTTACAATATTTCGGGGAAAAGCCCGGAAAAAAGTTTTGAAAGAAATGAAAACATACGATTTTGATGAGCTGATCAACAGAGAAGGCACCAACTCTGTAAAATACGACGGGCGTCCGCATTTTTTCGGGCAAAAAGACGTTCTGCCACTCTGGGTTGCGGATATGGATTTCAAAGCGCCGGACTTTATCGTGGAAGCGATACGGTCACGAGCCCAGCACGAAATCTACGGATATACATTCCGTCCGGAGTCGTACAACGAAGCAATTGTCCACTGGTTGAAAACCCGCCACAATTGGGAAATACAGAAAGAATGGATACACTTTAGCCCTGGAGTGGTCCCGTCCCTCGCGTTTTCGGTAATGTGCTTTACCGAACCCGGCGATTCGGTGATTGTGCAGCCACCTGTTTATTTCCCGTTCTTTTCGGCAGTGAAAAACAACGGGCGCGAATTGATAGAAAACCCGCTGCGGCTTGAAAACGGGAGGTACTTTATGGATTTTGAAGACCTGGAAAAGAAAATTCAGGCCGACACCAAAATGCTGTTGCTTTGTAACCCACACAATCCGGGCGGCATGGCCTGGACGAAAAAAGAACTTCAAAAATTGAGCAGGATATGCACGGAAAACAATATCCTTGTTGTTTCCGACGAAATTCACTCAGACCTGATTTTCAGAGGCTTCAAACATACTCCTTTTGCTTTGGTTTCCGAAGAATCGGCCCTAAACAGCATTACCTGCATGGCGCCCAGTAAAACATTCAATATAGCCGGGCTTTCCACATCATTTCTTGTAATACCGAACAAAAAAATATTCGACAAGTACGACAACCTGATGAAAGCCACCCAACTTTATGGGGGAAATATCTTCGGCGCTGTCGCACTGGAAGCGGCCTACACGAAAGGGGCCGACTGGCTTGACCAAATGATGGCTTACATAGAAGGAAATTATACTTTTGTGGAACAGTTCCTGGGAGAAAATATCCCTCAGATTGTACCCATAAAGCCTGAAGCGACTTACCTGGTATGGCTCGATTTTTCTGCATTAGGGTTGAAAGATGCAGACATAAATTCCCGTCTGATAAAAGCGGGAGTAGGCTTAAACCGTGGCATCCAGTTTGGACGGCAGGGAAAAGGGTTTATGCGGCTGAACCTCGGTTGTCCGCGTTCGATACTTACCGAGGCGCTCGGACGCATGAAAAAAGAATTTGCAGGGGAATAATGATTGGTTCAGTTTTTCTCAGGCACCATGCCCCATTTTTTCATCAGCCCTTTTGCTGCCCGTAAATCATAGTCATTTGTTTTATCCTTTCCCCGGATTTTTATCATTTCGCCGACCCCTTCCAAAACCGGCTTGCTGTCTTCGTTGATGCAACCGATCACGTTCAGGGCATGTAAACGGGCGAACTGATTTTGATTTTTCAACACGGAAAGGAGCGTTTCAATGGCAATTTCCTTTTCTCCTAAGTGGTACAATGCTTCGGCAGCAACAGTTGCTACATTCGCAGAGGGGTCAGAAATTGCTTTTTTCAAATCGGGGATGGCTGCTCTGGCATCGTCTTTCAGCATAAATAAACCAGTTGCCCCCCAGTAACGGATGGCGCTGTCGCCATCTTTCAGAAATTCGACAAACTGCAACAAATTTTCCTTTGTCCCCAGCGAAGCCAGTTCCGCTGCATCAATGATCTTTTCTAAAGGGACGTTTCCTGAACGCATGTAATCGTAAATTGGCATGTCACCCGTCCTGTCCGACCGGTCGGCTTCGGGGATGAACCCGGTATCGCGGATACGGAGCATTTCGTTGCGGTTGGCCTGGCGCATCCTTTCCAATATTTCTTTATATCGCGGGTCGGCGGCAAGATTGTTTATCTCCCATGGATCATTTTCCGTATCGTATAATTCCTCCGCAGGTTTGGTATTCCAGAAAGCACTTTGCGCAGCGTTGCATTTTCCATCGGCATAAGCCTTTTCCCACGAACCCACAGAAGGTGCCAGCCAGAGGTATTCAAGATGTTGCCCGTAAATGCGATAAGGCATGTAGTTCCGTATGTATCTGTATCTTTTATCCCTCACCGCACGGCACATATCGTAGCGTTCGTCCATCCGGCCACGAAACATGAAAACGTATTCCGGATCAGCAGTTTTTTGCTTCCCGAGGAACGCTTTCCCCTGTAAAAAATCCGGTATCTTTTCTCCAACAATACTCAACAGCGTTGGCGAGAGGTCGACAAAGCTGATCATGCGACCGACTTTATCGCCGGGTTTCCGGGCCGGATAAAGATATTTGTATTTTTCAGGGATACGGACAATAAACGGCACCCGCGTTCCCGATTCGTATACGAAACGTTTGCTGCGCGCCAGTACACCGCCGTGGTCGCCGTAATAAAATACAATCGTATTTTCGGCCAATCCAGCAGCTTCTAATTCCCTGAGTTTTTCGCCAACCCAGTTATCTAAGTTTTCTATTTTATCATAGTATTGTGCCCAGTCGTGTTCCATTTCTTTCGTTCGCGGATGGTACGGAGGGATCGGAACTTTTTTCGGGTCATGTCTTAACTTCTCTGTCGGGATCGATTTATGAAGCGAACTTTCATGTGAAATGGTGGCGTTGAAAACGGCAAAGAACGGCTGGCCGGGCTTGCGGTTTTTATAATGGGCCATCTGGCTGTGATCGTCCCACAGTTTTGCCGGATCGGCAGTTTTTGTATTGTAATCGGTTTTTACGTTATTGGTACAATAATATCCTTTCGCTTTCAGAAACTCAGGATAAAACCGGATGACCGGCGAAGCGGCATAGTTGCTCCGCATGTGCTGGTTTCCGCCCGACGAGGCATAAATGCCGGTCAGTATTGTATTTCGTGCAGGGGCGCATACAGGAGCATTGGCATACGCGTGAGTATATAAAAAACCTTCCGATGCCAGTTTGTCGAGATTGGGCGTTGTGGCAAACGGATCGCCATAGCAACCGAAGAAAGGACTATTGTCTTCACTGGTCAGCCATAAAATATTGGGAAGTTCGGCAGGAACTTCGGAATAACAGGGAAATGCAACCATTGACAGGAGGATGCCCATTGAATTGATCCGGGTTATCGAATTCATCAGATAAGTTTTTTCGGGTTATAGGCAACAAAGGTAAAAAAAATATCATCAGGCCACAATTTCAACCCGGTTTCCTTCCGGATCGAGGATCACGCTTTCGTAATTTCCGTCGCCGGTAATACGGGGTTCGCTGATAACTGCAAAGCCGTCGGCCCGGAGTTGTTCCGTCAACTGGTCCACCTTGATTTTTGATCCGGTTTTTATGGCCAGATGAATGATCCCTGAAAATTGTTTCCGGGGATCGTTTTTCGATTTCGGGATTCCGGGCATTTGCATGAGCTCCAAGGTACAATCACTGTCGAATTTCAAAAAATACGAACGAAAATCTTTGCTGTGGTTATAATATCCCACACTGGTACTGGCATCGAAATAGTGCATATAAAAATGTTGCATTCCTTCCAGATCGTTGCACCAAATAGCAATGTGATCAATTTTCATGGCTGCCGGTTTTAAATGGTTGAAGGTTTAAATTTACAAAATACAATCAAATCCGCCGGAAAAAATCCTCACTCCCCTTGCATCAAAATTATTGAATCGAATCGAATTTGTAAACACATGAGCCGTTTTTAATTTTCAGGGATTCCGAACAACAGATTGCAAAATTCGACGTAGAACTGTTTAACAGCTGTTTAAATCATTAAATCTTGTTAATATACGTTTTCGGAATGAAGATTTCCCTACTTTTGCCGAACTATAATCAGCCGGCACCTGTTGAGTAATAGCTGGCTTAATTATTTGGATATGGGAAGGATAGAACAACTGACTTTGCCTGCTATGTTGCAGAAAAGTTTCAGGGATTATGCGGATAGGAATTCTTTAGTTTTTGCTGGTGAAGAAGAGCGGACGTATTCTGAATTGGAAAGTGAGGTAAAAAGAGCTGCCCGGCACTTAAAATTAATAGGAATTTCAAAAGGAGACAAAGTAGCAATCCTGAGTACAAACATGCCCAACTGGGGAGTAGCATTTTTTGCTATTGGTGTAACAGGCGCGGTTGCCGTGCCCATCCTGCCCGACTTTCACCCGAATGAAATACGGAATATCCTGAAACATGCTGAAGTTAGCGCCTTGTATGTTTCCGAAGGATTAACAAATAAACTTTTACCCGACGAATATCCTGATATAAAAATCATCGAAATTGAAAATTTCAGGTTGCAAAATGCAATCTCCGATTCGTCGGCGGAGCTTCCGGATGCAGACGGCTTTGTTTTTGAAGATGTTGACGAGGAAGACCTGCTTTCTATCATCTATACTTCAGGGACCACAGGAAAATCGAAAGGGGTGATGCTGAGCCACAAGAACATTGTATGGACAGCGCAGCAATCCCGCTTGCTTCATCGTGTCGATGCAAACGACCGCTTTTTATCGGTTCTTCCGCTTTCGCATACACTCGAAAATACATTGGTGCTGATACTGCCCGTTATGTTTGGCGCATCGGTACATTATCTGCGTAAACCGCCCACAGCACCGGTGTTATTGCCAGCGCTCAAAAGTGTGAAACCCACAACCATGTTGGTTGTCCCGTTGATCATTGAAAAAATATTCAAAGGCAAAATATTACCGGGGATCAACGAAAAGTGGATTACCCGGAATTTATATAAAACTGCGTTTTTCCGCAGGATACTACACCGCGTGGCCGGCAAAAAATTAGAACAAACATTTGGCGGACAACTGCGTTTTTTCGGAATCGGTGGGGCTAAACTCGACGATAATGTCGAACGGTTCCTGATGGATGCAAAATTTCCGTTCGCCATCGGGTACGGAATGACCGAATCGTCGCCACTACTGGCCGGAGCTGTAGTGGGTAAAACCCGCTATTTGTCGACCGGCCCTGCCATGCCGGGAGTGGAACTGCGTATTGCCGATGCCGATCCCCTTACCGGTGAAGGCGAAATTCAGGCCCGCGGGGAAAATGTAATGAAAGGATATTACAAGGAACCCGAACTGACCCGTGACACATTTACCCAGGATGGCTGGCTTCGTACAGGCGACCGTGGTTGTTTCGACAAGGATAATTGTGTGTATATCAAAGGTCGTATCAAAAATATGATCGTGGGTTCCAGTGGTGAAAATATTTACCCCGAAGAAATTGAATCGGTCATTAACCGCATGGAGTATGTGCTCGAATCGTTGGTTATCCAGCAGAAAGGCCGTTTAGTGGCAATGGTCCATCTTAATTTCGAGGAACTCGAAAAACGTTTCAGGCTGATGAGGGATGAAGCCGTTCATCTTTTCAATGAAAAAACCGATGAAATATTGCAGGAAATCCAGAAAAAGGTAAACGAAGAATTGAATAAATTTTCACAAATCCAACAGATTGTTTTACAGCCGGTGCCTTTTGAAAAAACGCCGACCCAAAAAATAAAACGGTTTTTGTATTTGTAGATTGGGCCCGGGATTTCCGGAAAATTTGTATCACCCATCTTCATTCTCTCCAAACCAAAAAAAGAATTGAAAACTGCTGGGAGCTGTTAAAAACAATTGTTTTCTGCCGCCTTCAATCGCTTTCTTTTTCCTGAAGCCAGAGTTCATATTGCCCGACGATTGCCGCCCGCACATCGTATTCCGACGAAGTGTGGTTGAGTATTCCTTTTGAATTAAAATACAGCATAAACGTGTCGGCATCGGATTCATTCAACCCGGTAAGCTCCATCACAATATCTTTTGAGTAGTACCGCGAAAGCATCTGCCAGCGTTCCTCCGAAACAATCGCCTTTCGTACTTCCCTTTTTTCTTTTTCATCTTTGCTCAGATGATACTGAAGAAACGACAAAGGGGTGAAAAGAGCCGCAATGACAGGAGGTTTCGAGTTGTAACCATCGCCCCGCAGTTCGGGAGAAATATCAACTTTCTTGGCCTCGGGCAAACCCAGATCCACTTTTCTCTGCTCGCCTTTTACCTCCACTTCTTTAATGGCAAAGCGCACCGGTATGGCCTGAATCATGTACAAGTTGTTTTCGTTGTGCTTGGGGTCGATACGGATATACATTTTTTTAAACCCTACGACTGAAATGGCCAGGCTGTCGATGTTCAGCATGTCGAGAACAAATTTCCCCGACGCATCGGTCGTTGTGCCCCCATGTGTACGCGTATTCACCACGTGGGCATACGGGACCGGGAGACCGTCGTCGATGTTCACAATCTGCCCCTTCAAACGAAGCGGCATCGGGTCAATTTCGTCATCAAAATCCTGGGCCGTTGCCATGTTCAGCAACAACAAAAAGTAAAAAACCGATATGCTAATTCTTTTCCCCATCTCCGAACGTCAAAAATAATCTATTTCGGAGAACTTCGACCGGGAACTAACATCTGTTAACTGCTTTTAACAGTGTTTAATGGTTCCAGGTTATGACAAAAAAAATCCGGGAAGGAAATATCTTCACCGGATTTGACATATAATTTTAATCGAAAAGTTTAATCTTTCACACAACGGCAACTTAAAAATGTATCCTCTCCGCCAGCCCCTGTAGTGTGATAGGACACCTGGTTCACATCGCCTGAAGAAAACGTCATTATCCTGGCCGAACCATTGGAGGAAGTCCACCAATAGCCCTCCTGTCCATACCCGGTATACCGGTGTACCCCCGACACCATAATCATCGCCCCTCCCGGCAACGCGCTAAATTCGGTTTCATCGGTTGCCCCTTGGTTTGGTGGGTGCCATAAGCGGGTTGCTTTTAGCTTTCCTCCGGCATTTTTGCCTAAGTAATTAGTAAGTGTTGTCCATTCGGCATCAGAAGGAACATGCCAGCCAGAAGGGCATAATTTGCCGGTTGCTACTGTCGTATAACTATACAAACTGCCATAAACCGGAAAAAGATTGGGGTCGTTATTCTGGATTGCCCGCAACGGAGGGTCGGGCGGCATGGGTGTTGGCGGCGGCGCCGGTGGGTTTTCTTCTAAATATTTCTGATATTGCTCACGGGTCATCAACGAAGGACCATCGTTTAACCGGGTTGTTTTAAGATTCTCCGCCATCCATATCTGGTTCCCAATCTTTATCGCATTATAAGTGTTCCCGTCAATATCGGATACCGCTCCAACAATAAACGGGCTGACTTCTCCGTCATCAACGCCAAATGTCCACATAGGGCCGGATACCGTGCAATTGAAATTAGCGGTCTGGTCTAACCCGCAATCCCACGAACCGTTCCCGTTGGCATCAATCCAGTCGAACGTGCAATCGGTCAGTTTGCTGTTAATGCCGCCTAATTTCCAATATACCGTGGTTGTTTCACCCGGTTTTACTTTAAACCCACGGATGTATTCCCCTTCCGCATCAAGATGAAAACTTCCGTTCTGAAGACTGTGGTTCCCTCTTTTTGAAAAATACTGGGTAATTATGGAGCCGTCGCCGCAGCTTTCTTCGTCCAGCGAACCACTCATTTCTACTGTTTTGCTAATATTCGACTGATAAACTGCGACACGGACAATGGAATTCCGGAAGTTTATTTTGATGCTTTGGTAATCGCCAACCGGAAGGTCGTCTGCAGTGAACAATATTTCTTCAACTGCCTTCATCCCGTTCCCTTCCCCTATTTTGTGCCATTCAAAATCATCGGCAATGTTTTCCGAAACAAGTCCCTGCGACACCCAGATGTCAGCAATGTCGAGTTTGAGATTGGCCGTATGCATTACATGGGTAACCGATGCCGCTGTGGAATTTTTCTCCGTTCCCACATATACCGATTTAAGGGCCGGCATTACTTTCACCCCTTTAAAAATAAGTTTTCCTGTTTCGTCCCTGTCCTTATTACACGAAAACAGCAAGACAAGAACCACCGTCATTCCTGTTAAAATCCTGATTTTCATGATTTTTTGTTTTGGTTTTTTTTAAAATTATTTTCCCTGTTCGGTTTGAATAGACCAACTTAAATATACAACAAATAATTGTTATTCACTTCCTGTTATCGTACGACACCGGAAGCAACAAGGGTCCTACTCTGCCAAACCATAAGCCAGCATATTTTAAAAGAATAAATCCTTTTTTAAAAAAACAATTATCACATTTTCTTTTAACTTAGCGGGCTTTAGCCTAATAACTTATAATAATTGCGGTTCGGGGTTTTTACACTGGTTTTTGTTGCGGTTACAGCGGGGGTTCGGGTTTGTGCACAGGATATTACGTTTTCGCAATTTTATTCCAATCCGCTTTACCTGAATCCGGCCTTTGCAGGTTCGGTTGAGCTCCCGCGTGCCAGTGTCCATTACCGGAACCAATGGCCACAATTCGGCAACACATACAAAACCGTCAGCACAGCTTTCGATGCACCGGTTGAAAAGCTGCAGGGCGGCATCGGGATCCACATTCTGAACGATGCCCAGTCGTCGGGATTGATGAACGCTCTTCAGCTCGACCTGATGTATACCCGCTTTGTACGCATCAGTAACGACCTGAGATTATATGGTGGGGCACAAACCAGCCTTCACCAGAATTCTTTAAGGTTGGACCGCCTGGTCTTTGCTGACAACTTAGACGCTTATTTCGGCAACCACACTGTTTCGCGGGAAATCGAATCCATTCAGTACCCGGAATATTTTTTTGCCGATTTTTCAGGCGGCCTGCTCCTTTTTAACGAAGATTTTTTTGCAGGCCTGGCCTGTCACCACCTGAACGAACCCCACCAGTCGTATTATAACGGACAAACCGATTTGCCGGTGTTGTACCGTAAATACACGCTTCATTTTGGAGCCAGTATCCCTATCTTTCGGCACGGGCACCTGCGCAAAAAATACGATATTTCTCCCCAGGTGATCCTTCAGAAACAAGGCGATTTTAAACAGTTTAACTACGGGTTATTTGCCAACATGAAAGGTCTTTCCGCCGGACTGTGGCTACGACAGAATTTTTCCATGAATTGCGATGCCCTGATTTTCCTGGTCGGCTTCATCAAAAAACGATGGCACATAACGTACAGTTACGACTGGACTATATCGGGTTTAGGCGGCACCGGGGGCAGCAGCGAAATATCGCTCAGTTTTTTACTGAAAAACCCGCGACAGGAAAATTACCTGCCTTTTTACCGGTTAATTGAAGATTGACTTTGTCAACGGATCAGCAATACATGTCCCTTCGGGTCGTGTTCGTAGCCCTGTATATCGAAAAAATTTGCCCTCCATACATACGTCCCCATCGGGGCAAGATTCCCGTTTTTCATGGTACCGTCCCACTTCTCTTCCGGATTGTACGATTCGAAAATCAGTTGCCCCCATCGGTCGTAAACAAAAAACTTAAACCTGCGGATGTCTGCCCCCAACCCGACCGGCATAAAAGTCCGGTTTTCGGGAATATCGCTTTCAGGCCTGAAGGCATTCGGCGTAAAAACGTTGAAAGGAATAATTTTGACCTGGAAAAGAGAAGTGTCTTTGCATGAGTATTCAGTTTCGGCAACCAACAAGACATCATATTCCCCGATTTTTTGATAGGTGTGTCGCGGATTTACTTCTGTTGATCCCTGCCCGTCGTCAAAATCCCAAAAGTAAGTAACCGCCCGCTCCGACAGGTTAGTAAACGTGATGGTCGAATGCTCGTCGGTGGCCACCGGGTAATCGGGCTGAAACGTTGAAACAGGAACCGGGTGCACCCAGAGCCAATCTGTTTTCACAAGGGTATCTGAACATCCCGTTTCGTCCGACCGGGCGGCAGCGCCAAGGGTAAACCGCCCCGAATCGGGGTACATGAAAAAATCAACCTCACCCGAAGGAAATTCCATTCCGTCTTTCAACCATGTAAAAGTTAAAAATTTATCGTTTGCAACCGGGCTTATTTCCAGTTGGAACGGCTGACAGCCCTGTACCGTATCGGCAGCAAAATTAAAATGAGGTTTTCGTTTCACGATTTTACTTTGCGGCGGGCTGAAACAGCCATACTCGTCTACCTTCAGAGTAATCAGAGCGGTCGGTTCATCGATCACGATTTCTTTTCGTACTTCTATCCCTCCCCTACCCAATTCATGGCATCGCTCAAATGTCCAGTAACAAAATGATGAATCAATGGCATGAGTGTATTCGACTTTAAGGGTATCGCCGTAACAAACTGAGGGGTCGGCAGAGAAATTAGCCACCGGCGTCGGAAAAACTTTTACCATATCAGCAGCCTGAAACCCGCTTTGGCAACCGGTAATGGTATTGGTGATGGTCAGGGAAACATCGTAAAAAGCCGTATCCGCATAAAAATGTATCGGGCTGGCTTCGTGGCTTGATGCGCCGTCGCCAAATTCCCAGAAAAAATCAACAGCGTCGTCAATTATGAGCCGGCTGTAAAAATTAACGGTCAGCGAATCGCAGCCCCTTAATTTTGTTGCATTCATCTCAAAAACCGGTTTTGCGCCTACCGGCAGCCGGACAGTATCGCTCCAACATCCGTGTTCTTCCACAAAAAGGGTTACAAACGGGTTATAGTTGTAAGCCCCCACGGAAACCGAGAAGTCATTCACAGCCAGGGTATCAATTACTTTACAGCCTCCGAAATCCCAGTAATAATTTCCGGCAGGGCTGGCATTACCAGCGTACGATACGTGACGGGTATACCCTTCGCACTTATCCGAAGTATCGTCAACTATAAACAACGAAGTGGGCACCTGGTAAAACGAAATATCAAATTCATCAGAGACCATGCAGCCATTTATGGTGGTCAGTTCGTAGCGGATGTGGTAATCGCCCCATTCGGTAACATTTAGTTGCGTGCGGGTATGTGTTTGTTCCGAAAATGTCAGCTTTTCGCTGTTGGTGCAGGTCCATCTGAAACTGTTTTCCTGTTTCCACAATTCTTCTGGCAGATGTTCTATTTTCACATTCAGTGACCGGCTTGCAGGCAAACTTACAGGCCAGCACACGAGGGTGTCTCCGGAAATCTTTACCGTTGGTACCGGAAAAACAACTAAGCTGAGCGTATCGCTGTCGGAACAACCGTATTTATCGGTTACAGTTACATGATAAACCTGTGTCGTGTCGGCCAGCACCTGCTGAACGGTATCTCCGTCCTGCCAGAGATACTGCCTGAACCCCTTCCCGGCATCGAGCGTGATCGAATTTGGAAAACACAGTGTAGTATCTTTACCCAGGTTAGTTTGCGGCCTGCTAACATAAACATTGATGGAATCGGTTAACACACAGCCTTCTTTTGTCGACGCGGTTACCCCGTACTTCCCGTCTTCGTTCACGATGATCTTTTGCGTCGTTTCGCCGGTATTCCATTCAAACTGGTCGAAATAAGAACTGGCATCCAACATGATTGTATCGCCATAACACAATAAAAGCGTGTCGCCTTGGAAATCGAGCGTCTCACCCAGATCGAGTACAATATCCAGGTCAAAACCAACTCCGTAGCCATACGATTCGACTCCGCCAAAACCGTACACATAAGCCAGAAAGCCTTCATCAGGGTTCAGGTTTTGAAGACGATGCGGCCCCTGTGTCAGAGGTATCTGCGCATACGAGAAATAATTATGCTTGAAGGTTGAGAAATAATGGCTTACATCTTTCCCGTCGAGCCTGATATTGGGTACCTCTGCTGTATTGCAGAAAACATTGACAAAATATCGTTCTTTTATCTGAGTGGAATGATAGGCAATAAAGGTAACATCGTTCACCATCTGGTTTACCGGGCTGAGGACAACCATAAACGGGTCACCATTGTTTTGGGTGTAGTTGGCATCAACCGATTGCGACTGGCTGTATTGCATCACCAATATCCGCTTATCTGCGTAAATCTGGCGGAATTCGTCATGATACAGGACAAACTCGAAAAAGTCACCTCTGTTCAGTATGGTATCTTTTACATCATCAATGGTCACCTTGGTCTTATCTTCTGCCGCAATTACCCGGTAACGATCCTGTTCTCTTGATTTCAAGGGAATGGTATAGTAATTTCTTCCCCATGAACGGGTCGGGGGAATTTGTTCGTACAAATGGTCCCACGCGCTGTTCGACGAAGCCGGGATAGTAGTGGAAAGCGAACCGGAAAAGAAGGCAACCGGCTTGTCTGATTTGACATAACTGCCTGTAAGGTCGCCCTGTCCTGCAAGGTTTACATCGTTCATCGACTGCACCTGATATACCTCGCCACGGTTCAGTACCACCGAGAACGGTACTTTTGCCGGCTTCCGTCCTTCGGTAACTTTCGAGGGGGTAATTTCAACTTTGGTATTGTTTTCCGTAGCAACTACCAGGAACTCGCTGTTCCGTCCGTTGCCGTAATTGCCGTTATTTTTATGAATATGCGGTTCGTAGCACACTGCAAAATACTCGTCGCCAATCGATTCAACCGGAAAAACAACAGCCACATCAGCAGAGTTCTGATCCCAGTTCAGGGCATACACGTTGACCGGTTTGGTCGATTCTAAATGGATGCCTTTGTTTTGTACCAGTTCCGAACCGGTAGCTTCTACCAGGTTCCAGTCGATTCTTACCTGTACGGAAGAATTGGCGGCAACCTGGTAGGTTGGTCCATAAAAAGTTTCATTCACCCCTATTTTGATTGTAAAATCGGCTGCTTCGCGGGCCGTGACGGTTATCTCCACGTAATGGGCGCTGTGGTAATTACGGCTTTCCATGAAGGCAAACCAAAAATCGGTGCCTTCCGTCGAGCGGTTACAATTATCGTTTAATTGCTGTGCTATTGCATCAGCACCTGCCAACCCGGCGAAACACAGAAACAGGAACAAAAAACGCCACATATTCAGCACATCATTGAGACTGATAAAGATAGCAGAACCATGGAAACATGATGCTTTTGTTTTGGGATTTTAGCTGGTCGCCCGGTCTTTTGTAATTTTTACTTTCATGAGGGTAAGACAAAACAGAAAACCCTGCCTTTTCCGGCAGGGTTTTCTGTTTATTGAAAGAAATATTTTTACGAAAGTTGTTTCACCCGTTCCATTGCTTCCCGCACATTCTCGCGGTCGGCAAAAGCGGAAAAGCGAAAATAGCCTTCGCCCGAAGGACCAAACCCTGAACCCGGCGTCCCCACCACATTGGCTTCGTTCAGCAATTTATCGAAGAAGTCCCACGATTTCATTTCGCCTTTGGTTTTTACCCACACATACGGGGCGTTTACCCCGCCAAACACGTTGTACCCGGCTTCCTCCAAACTGGCGCGCATGATCTTTGCGTTTTCCATGTAATAATCGATCACGGTCTGCACTTCTTTTTTTCCTTCTTCAGAATAAATGGCGGCAGCGGCTTTTTGCACCGGGTACGAAACACCGTTAAATTTGGTAGTGTGGCGGCGGTTCCACAGTTTACGCACCGGATGGGCATTACCGGCAGCATCGTAAGCAACTACGCCTTCCGGGATGACGGTAAACGCACAGCGCGTCCCGGTAAACCCTGCTGTTTTCGAGAAACTGCGGAATTCGATGGCACATTTCTCAGCTCCCGGAATCTGGTAAATAGTTCGTGGAATTTCCGGATCGGTAATGAACGCGAAGTAGGCCGCATCGTACAGAATTATGCAGTTATTGGCCAATGCGTAATCGACCCATTTTGTCAGTTCTTTTTTGCTGGCAACCGTTCCGGTCGGGTTGTTGGGATAGCACAGGAAAATCAGGTCGGGAGTTTCGGTTGGTAGTTCAGGAATAAACCCGTTTGCTTCGGTACAGGGCATGTAAATGATCCCTTCAAAATAACCGTTTGCACCACAGGTTCCGGTTTTTCCCGACATCACCGTCGTATCGACATACACCGGGTACACCGGGTCGCCAACGGCAATTTTAGTGTTGCTGCCAAATATTTCCTGAATATTTCCGGTGTCGCATTTCGAGCCGTCGGAAACAAAAATATCGTCGGCATTAATGTTCACGCCAAGCGCCTGATAGTCGTTTTCGGCAATCGCCTGACGCAGAAATTCGTATCCCTGTTCCGGGCCGTAGCCTTTAAAGGTGCTGCCATTCGCCATCTCATCAACTCCCTCGTGGAATGCTTTTACAACGGTCGGTACCAAAGGCTGTGTCACATCGCCGATGCCCATGCGGATTACTTTTTTGTCGGGGTTGGCTTCTGCAAATTCGCGCACCCGGCGACCAATTTCAGGGAAAAGATACCCTGCCTGCAATTTCAGATAATGTTCGTTAATACGTGCCATGCTATTTTGTTTTTTTTGAATGATCTGTTTTTGCTGAAGGCCTCAAAGGTAAGAAAAAACGAAAAAGGGAGGAGAGGAGAAATACTAAATTGCTGATTTGTTAAATTGATGTGAGGATTTTCGTTTCTTTTTCTTTTTCACTTTTACCCGGGTTTGCAAAACTGTTGTTATTTTTGTCCCTCACATCAACCCAAACAGAAAATGAAGAACTTCTTTGTAAAAAGCCATGGCCTTGGCAACGATTATATTGTTTTAAACAGCGACGAAATCAACTTTCCCCTGACCGAAAAAAATATCCGCCTGATTTGCGATGTGCATTTTGGAATAGGTTCCGATGGCATTTTATTGAAAGTTCCTTCCGAAAAGGCCGATTTTGGGCTGAGAATATTCAATCCCGACGGGTCGGAAGCCGAAAAAAGCGGAAACGGCTTGCGCATTTTTTCCAAGTACCTGTACGATTACCTGTACACCAACAAGTCGAAAACTTTCACCGTTGAAACAGCCGGGGGCATTGTTTCTTCTGAGATTATGGGAGAAAAAGCACGCAAAGCCAGCCTCATAAAAGTAGATATGGGCAAGGCTATTTTTCGTTCGGCGCTGGTGCCGGTGGCTGCCGAAACCGAAGAGTGTTTCGATTACCCGTTGGAGGTGGGCGGAAAAGTATTCCACATCAACTGTGTTTCGGTGGGCAACCCGCACTGCGTTGTTGTTACCGACCGGCTCGACATGGAGGAGCTGATGCACTACGGCCCATTGCTCGAAAAACATCCGTTCTTTCCAAACCGCATCAATGTTCAGTTTGCCAAAGTGCTTTCGCCTTCCGAAGTAGAAATTTTAATTTGGGAACGCGGGGCCGGTTACACGCTGGCTTCGGGCAGTTCGTCGTGTGCAGTAGCTGCCGCCGTCATCAAAAAAGGGCTGGTTTCGCGCAAACTGACAATCCGAATGCAAGGCGGCAACCTGCAAGTGGCGATCAACGAAGACTGGGACATCCGGATGAGCGGCGAGGTAAAAGAAATTGCCTATGGTTACATCAGCGATGAACTTTTCAACGAGCTGGAAGTTAAATAATCTGTTCCGGGCGAAAGGTTTGCTTGCTATTCCGGAATAATTCATGCGCATCATTTATACATTTGCATTTTTAAAACTTTACATCTATGAAAGGGAAAACACTTCCGTTTACAAAAGAACAGATCGAAAAAATCATCGAAAAACATCCCACTCCGTTTCATATTTACGATGAAAAAGGAATAATTGAATACGCCAAACGGTTCAATGCGGCCTTTTCATGGAACAAAGGTTTTAAAGAATTTTTTGCCATAAAAGCGGCGCCAAATCCCTTTCTGATGAAGCTGTTGCGGGAGCAGGGGTTTGGTATCGATGCCAGTTCGCTGGCCGAACTCGAACTGGCCGAACGGGTCGGGATGCGCGGTGAAGAAATCATGTTCACCTCGAACGACACGCCGGCCCATGAGTACGTAAAAGCGCGACAATTAGGCGCGACCATTAACCTCGACGACATCTCGCACATCCAATATCTGGAGAAACACGCCGGCCTGCCCGAACTGATCTCGCTTCGCTACAATCCGGGGGCGCTGAAAGACGGCAATGTAATTATCGGTAACCCGGAAGATTCGAAATACGGGTTTACCCGCGAACAACTCATGAAAGGTTACCAAATGCTGAGAGACAAAGGGGTGAAACGTTTTGGTATCCACACCATGGTGGCGTCAAACGAACTTGACCCCGATTATTTTATCGAAACAGCAGATATTCTTTTTGATCTGATCGTTGAACTCAACCGCGAACTGGGCATCCGTTTCGAGTTTGCCAATCTGGGCGGCGGTATCGGTATCCCGTATAAAAGTGAACACAAACCGGTCGATATTGAAAAAGTAAGCGCCGGGATCAAAGAGCTTTACGAAAAAAAGATCGTTGAAAACGGGCTCAATCCGTTGAAAATTTATTTTGAGTTGGGCCGCGTGATTACCGGGCCTTACGGGTTCCTGGTGTCGAAAGTCCTCCATATTAAAGAAACGTATAAAAAATACGCCGGACTTGATTCGTGCATGGCCAACCTGATGCGGCCTGCCCTTTATGGCGCCTATCATCACATTACTGTAATGGGCAAAGAAAACGAACCCTGCAGTAACCTGTACGACGTAACCGGCTCGTTGTGCGAAAACAACGACAAATTTGCCATCAACCGCTTACTACCCAAAGTGAACCCGGGCGACATTGTGGTTATCCACGACACCGGGGCGCATGGCCATGCAATGGGCTTTAACTACAATGGCAAACTGCGCTCGGCAGAACTGCTGCTGCGCGAAAATGGCGAAGTGGTTGAGATACGCCGTGCCGAAACTGTTGATGACTATTTTGCCACGCTGGATTTTGGCAGGCTGAACGATTTTTAAACCGGACAAACATATATTAAAAAGCCGCGTAATTAGCGGCTTTTTTTATGGACTTATCAGTAAAAAGATACCCGGTTCAAAATAAAGGAATTTGTATATTTGTAGAAATTAGTTATCATGGCAACCGCAGAACAAATAAAATCGTTAATCAATTCGCACTTTAATGGTAGCGATGAGCGATTTGCAACAATAGCTCTGCAAATAGCAGCACATGAAGCCCGATCAGGAAGGACAACTGTTGCAGAAGAGATTAAACGGGCAATTGATCATTCCAAATCAAAAACCATTAAACTTAATCCGCTACAAAAAGACTTACAAGGACTGATTATTGAATCAATTCCAGAAAAGCGGATGAATGAACTGGTGATTTCCGATGAAATCAAAAAACGGTTGGAAAGGATTCTTACGGAATACAAGCAACGACACAAACTGCAAAAATTTGGTCTTTCGCACCGAAGAAAGATATTACTGGCCGGCCCCCCGGGAACAGGCAAAACGATGACTGCCTCGGTGTTGGCCAACGTAATGCACTTGCCACTCTTTACCGTTTCGATGGATAAAATGGTAACCAAATATATGGGTGAAACAGGTGCTAAACTTCGGTTGATTTTTGATGCAATTAGAGAGCGCAACGGTATTTATCTTTTTGATGAGTTCGACGCTATTGGAGCCGAAAGGGGAAATGAGAATGAAGTGGGTGAAATGCGCCGTGTGCTGAATGCTTTTTTGCAGTTCATTGAAAATGACTTTTCTGAGAGCTTGATTATTGCTGCTACAAATAATCTTTCAGTTCTTGACCCGGCGTTGTTCCGCCGTTTTGATGATGTGATTTACTTTAAAAATCCTGATACAACAGAAGCCACACTTTTGCTGAAGAATCTTTTGGGTTCATTTATTGGAGCAATCAAGCCCGAAACAATTACCAAAGAAATTGAAGGCTTGAGCCACGCCGAAATTAGTTTAGGCTGCATTGATGCCATTAAAAATGCCATCCTTGCAGATAAAAAAGTGGTGGATAAAAAAACACTTCTGTCTATGATTCAGGATCGACATCACATCCACTCAAAAACGAACCTAAATGGACAAACCTATTCTATTTCTTAACGATGCGGCACAATCAGAATCATTTACTACAACTCAAGGCGGAGGGAATAAAACTAAACTACCTGATCGAGATAGAATTGCTCATGCAGCTAACTTAACCAATAAATTTAAAAATGCCTGGAGTACTTTAGGAGCGCAAAGGCAGCAAAGAAAAGCCCTTTCCTTACCATGTCGTGATGGTTGCTATATAGAAGTTGTCGGACAAGCTGGTTATGAATTGATGGCAAATAGCTTAGAAGACCGAAGAAGTAAAAAAGTGCTTGGAGCAAGACTTATTTCTGTGTCAACAGGTAATAATCGTGAAACACGTGCCATCGTTTATATTCCTTCTGGTCAAGAAAATAAGTTCTTTAAAAAAATTCAGGATTATGCTGATTTAAATAAAGACAAAGAGAATGAACCCCAGAACAAGAAGCTCATAGAAAGTATTGAAGACATCAAACTTGCTTTATTAGAAGACCTATGGCAAGATCCGATTTCTGATTTTCCACAAGAAATACCTGTCTGGTGTGAATTATGGCTTCGCACTGAAAATACAAAAGCAGATGGAATTGTTTTAAAAACGAAAAAAATCTGTGAAACCATCGGCATTGAAACCAATCCCGAATACCTTGATTTTCCCGAACGGTCAGTAATTGTAATTCGAGCAAAGCGAGAGCAATTACAGGAGCTATTTGCACAAAGCGATAATTTTGCAGAATTACGATTGGCAAAAGAACCTGTTTCTTTTTGGTCGTCATTATACCCTTATGAACAGACTGAAGCTGTTGAAAATCTTTTAAACCGAATCGAGTACGAAGACAGAGGAGTGAGTGTTTGTATTTTAGATAGCGGTATCAACAACGGTCATCGATTATTAGAACCATTTTGCTCCGATGATGAAAAAGAAACCTACCATCCAGAATGGGATCCAAATGATCAGGAAGGACATGGTACTCAGATGGCTGGACTTGCAGTATTTGGCGATTTGCAAGAAGCATTAGAATCACGTGATACAGTTACCGTTAACCATCGATTATTTTCCGGAAAGATTCTTCCGCCACCATATCTTCCCGAAAATAACAAAAGGCTGTATGGAGTTATTACAGCACAGACTATTAGTAATTGTGAAATCAAACTTAAAAATCGATTGAGCATTTTTAGTCTTGCAACTACATCAAAGTATGAAACAGATAAGGGACGTCCTTCTTCGTGGTCAGCAGAAATAGATAAACTTGCTTTTGGTGAAGATGATGAATCTCAACGCTTAATAATTATAAGTGCGGGTAACAGCGCTAACCTAATTTCTCAAGAAAGAACAGAATTAATCAATTATCCAAAAGAGAACTTGCTATTATCCATTCAAAGCCCAGCTCAGGCATGGAATGCTTTAACAGTTGGAGCTTATACCGAGAAAGTAAGAATAACTGATCCCAATTACCAGGAATATACTCCACTGGCGCAGCATGGAGAGCTTTCGCCTCACAGTACAACTTCTTTAATCTGGGATACAAAACGTTGGCCCAATAAACCCGATATTGTTTTAGAAGGTGGAAACTTGTTAAAATCCCCTGATGGAGATATTGACTCATGTGACGATTTGTGCATTATAACTACTTCTCAAGATTCAATCAAGAAGCAGTTTGAATTGTTTGATGCAACAAGTGCCGCAACAGCCAAAGCAGCATGGATGGCAGCTCAAATTCAAAGCATTGTGTCCAACGCCTGGCCTGAAACCATTCGCGCCTTAATGGTTCATTCTTCAGAATGGACGCCTCAACTCATTGATCAATTTGAAATTGATCTAAAAAGGAAAGGAGATATTGGCAACTTATTGCGGATTGCAGGTTATGGAGTTCCTGATTTGAAGAAAGCTTCGGAATGTGCAACAAATCATTTAACGTTAATTGCACAAGAGTATATGCAACCGTTTAAAAAAGAAGAAAGTCAGGTAAAAACCAATATAATGCACTTTTACGAACTTCCCTGGCCCCGCGAGATTCTTCAAGGATTAGGAAGCCAATTAGTAACATTGAAAATTACCCTTTCCTATTTCATAGAACCTTCTCCTGGTGAACTTCAAACACAAAATAGATATTCCTATGCATCACACGCTTTGAGATTTGATATAAATACTTCTCAAGAGAAAGACAATATTGAAGAATTCAAGAAGCGAATCAATAAACAGTCATGGGAAGATGAGAATGATAGATCCGAAACGAAAGGTTTTCGTGATGAATGGAAGATTGGAACTACCTATCGCAACAAAGGAACAGTTCAATCTGACTCAATCATTTTATCTGGAATTGAAATTGCCGACTGCAATCATATTGCCGTCTATCCGGTTGGAGGTTGGTGGAAAACCCGGAAAAGCGAAAACTGCTCAGAAAAGCAAACCCGCTACTCATTGATCGTTTCACTACATACCGAATCAGAAGATGTAGATATTTACACTCCTGTAGCTAATATGGTTAAAATACCAATTAATGTTCAACTATGAAAATCGGGTTTGACGCAAAACGGGCATTCAGCAACCGGGCAGGATTGGGTAATTTCAGCCGAAATACCATTCAGGCATTGTGTCGTTTTTATCCCCAGAATGAATATTTCCTTTTTACACCCGATACCAAACAGGATATGTTTTCCCCACCCGCAAATTCAATGATCAGGATACCGCAAAATATTGTGTGGAAAGCGCTGAAACCAGTCTGGCGTAGGTACCATATCAGTAAAATCATCAACCGTGAAAAAATTGATATTTACCACGGGTTAAGCCACGAATTGCCCGTCGGCATTGAGAAGACGGACGTAAAAAGCATTGTGACCATTCATGACCTGATTTTTATCCGTTACCCTGAATATTACCGGGCAGCCGACCGGCGTATTTACATGCAGAAATTCGTGCATGCCTGTACAATGGCTGACCGTATCCATGCCATTTCACATCAAACGAAGAATGACATTGTAGAATTTTTTAATATTTCGGAACGGAAAATAGAGGTGATTTATCAGTCGTGCAATCCGTTGTTTTATGAACGTTTTTCGGAGGAGGAAAAAGCGGAAACGTTTAAGAAGTATAACCTGCCTGATTTTTTTCTGCTTAGTGTTGGCACCGTTGAAAAGCGTAAAAACCTGATGAATGTACTGGACACGATGGTGAAATACAAAATAGATGTCCCCCTGGTTGTAGCAGGCCGGAAAACCGGTTATATGTACGAGATTGATGATTTCATTCAGAAAAACAAGAAAAGATTGAACGTTTATTTTCTGGAAGGGACCAGTGACCGGGAGCTTGGCGCATTATATCAGTCAGCCGAAATGCTGGTTTATCCTTCTGTTTTTGAAGGATTTGGGTTACCTGTAATTGAAGCTCAGGCATCAGGATGTCCGGTAGTAACTTCCCGTTCGGCCAGTATGCCGGAGGCCGGGGGAGAAGGAGCAGTATATGTGAACCCGGTGAGCAGTGAGGAAATTGCAGATGCTATCCTGAAAATCCTGTCGGAAGGCGAATACCGGCAAGCAATGATTGAACAGGGACACAGGAACGCCGGACGGTTTACCCCGGAATTGTTTACCCAGCAAATGGACAAACTTTACACCCGTATTTACAATGTATGATGATTTGAGAAAGGCGCTTGACGCATTGCAAAAAGGAGGAATAATCCTATATCCTACCGACACTATCTGGGGAATTGGCTGCGATGCGACGAACGAAGCCGCTGTACAACGTATCTTCCGGATAAAAAAACGCGAGGACTCGAAAAGCATGCTGGTATTGATGGAAAATGCAAACCTGCTGGAACGCTATGTGGAAGAGATACCGGAAGTAGCTTACGATCTGATAGAACTCAGCGAAAAGCCGGTGACTATTATTTACGATGGCGCCAAGAACCTGGCTAAGAACCTGATTGCTTCCGACGGCAGTATCGGCATTCGCATTACTTCCGAGAATTTTACCCGACAACTGATCCGGCAATTTAAAAAGCCTGTCGTTTCAACTTCGGCCAATGTAAGCGGCGGACCGTCGCCTGTCTGCTTTTCAGAAATCAGTGAAGAGATAAAATCAGCTGTCGACTATATTGTCCGGTACAGGCAAGACGACCACACCCCCGCTGTTCCATCCAGCATTATTAAACTGGGAAGTGGCGGCGAAGTAAAAATCATACGGAAATAGCAATTCGCCTGGCTACGTTTCAATTTCCCGATTTAATTTCACTGTTTATTTTGTCGTTTTTTGCCTGGTTCACAAATTCAAGAGAATATACCATTGCCTCCATCTGGCGCAAATAATTACGTTTGTCGAAGCGGGGAGCATACACACTGCCTTCCACTGTCACAATACGGTTGCCGCTTGCATCAAGCTCCGAAATACTGATGAAAGGGCCTCCCATGTAATCGTTTTCAACCCGCCAAAGACCCCGCATTTCGCAGGCATAATTCCCGTTGTGCTCAAAAATATTAAATAAGGGCTCAACCTGCCTTTCAGTGGTCATGTAGGTACTGTCCCGGGGTCCCGGCACATATTTCTTCATGAATTCGTCTCTTTTGGCAAGCTGATATTCGCGGGTGAACGTGCTGTCGGATTCGTATTTGTAAGTATAAATAAATAACCACTGGCTGATATCCGGAGTCTCGTACCGGATCCATACAAAATCGTCGGTTTTCTTTGCTATTTTAAACCCCGGCGCTACATTCAGTTTTAGGTCGAAACTTTTCTGCAATGTATTGTATACAACATTTTCGTTGTATTTTTTGTAATTTCCCATCAAACGGTCTTTTTCGGCTTTTAGAAAAAAAGCAACAATCCGGTCCGCATTTTCAAGGAATATTTTTTCAAATTCTTCCTGCGATTTTGCATCAATGTTGACCACAGCCTGGGGTTTCGCCCATACATCATTCTTGAATTCGGCCACCGGGTTGTCAATGGTTGAAGAGATACGGACAGTAATAATATTCCGTGTCGTTTTAAAAATGTCTTTGAATGCTGCAGGAGGCACATCAATCAGATCGAAAACCGGTTCGTTCTGGGGAAGCCCGAGTTGGGGCTGCGCCAATACATCGCGAAGCACTTTCCCGGGCGCACCCAGCCAAGCTTCCCGTGAAATTACAACAATCATCTCACCGGCTTTTCCGGTTATGTCCATCTTTAACGGTTTATTGTCGCGACACGACGGGAAAAAGATGGCCGGTAATGTCCATAAAAAGAATAGGAAAGCTGCTCGTTTCATTACTGTATATTTTTTGATTTTTTTACTGGCACACAAAAACCTTACCACAAAATCAGAATGGTAACTGACGGTAAAGGTAAAAATATTGTGTTACCGAAAAAAAATCCTTTTCGGCACGCGACCGGCAATCTGTATCTTTTTCGGTGACAGGGATCCATTTCGGGCATTTCAATCTTCCCGGAAGACTTTCAGTTGTGCATTAATCCTGGAGGAAGTTTCCCAACAGGCCACCA
Source organism: Prolixibacteraceae bacterium (assembly GCA_034003625.1). GTDB lineage: Bacteria > Bacteroidota > Bacteroidia > Bacteroidales > Prolixibacteraceae > GWE2-42-39. The sequence continues at coordinate 97,145 of JAVEYG010000008.1, forward strand.
CCTTCTTTACGCTGGTTGCCTCCGCGGGGAGACAATTCAGCGATGAGTTTGCGGATGGGCATCGATTGCAGCCATACTTTCCCGGTCCCGCGCAGGGTCGCCAGGAAAATACCTTCACCTCCGAATACCATTGAACGCAAGCCTCCGGCCTGTTCCACGCTGAAATCAACAGATGGTTCGTAGGCTACAATACAGCCGGTATCAACACGTAAAACTTCATTGTTCAGTTGCCTCTCAATGACCGTTCCCCCGGCGTGTATAAATGCTTTTCCGTCGCCTTGTAACTGTTGCATCACAAAACCTTCACCCCCAAAGAACGTAGCGCCTAACCGGCGGTTAAAGGTGATCGTAATTTTTGTCCCTAATGCGGCACAGAGAAAAGAATCTCTCTGAACAATCAAACGGCCACCCATTTTGGGAAGGTCGACAGGGATAATCGTTCCCGGGTAGGGGGCTGAAAAGGCCACGTGTTTCTTTCCCCAACTCTGATTGGTGAAATGCGTGAGAAACAGCGATTCGCCGGTGATCAGCCGCGAACCAGCCGAAAGAAGTTTATCGAAAAAACCAGCCTGAGGGTTGGATCCGTCGCCCAGGCGCGATTCAAAACTGATGCCGTCTTCCATGTACAGCATAGCGCCTGCTTCGGCAATGACGGTTTCTCCCGAATCAAGTTCCACTTCCACTAATTGTACATCGTGGCCAATAATTTTGTAGTCAATTTCGTGTGATTGCATACGATTGATGATTGATGATTTTAACCGGCGCTAAAATACAAAAAGGAAGATTTTGCCCTTCTTTTTTTCGATGAATAAGCGATAGTAAAAGGTGAACGGTCGCGAAGGGAAGGAAGTGCTGGCTTTTCTTAATCCATGATATCCGGCATTTAAAGAACTTAAGAACAAGTACCTGAACGGGATAGTTAAAATCTTTGCAGATGGGGGATTATGAAAGGCTTACTGAATCAAGTGTTGTATTTGTACCACTTTCTATGATTCAAGGCATGTTCAATAAATTTCAAAAATGATTTCAAAACAGGCTCTAAGCATAACAAAACCAGGCTAATACAAACAGTAGGTGCCGGGAATTTTATACCGAAATAAAATATCTGCGTTTTTTGAATTCGGTTTTTCCGGGTATATTTATAAACTTATTTTTCAAAACGGGATATAAAATCTACCAGATATGAATATGATCAACTGTTCTTCAGTATTTCGCCCGAACCATTTTCTGACTACCCTGTTTTTGACCGGCTTGACTTCTCCCTTATCGTTTGCGGCATCGAATGAAAAGCCGAATATCATCATCATTCTTGCCGACGATCTCGGTTGGTCGAACATTGGCTGTTTTGGAGGAATGATCGAAACTCCCAATCTTGATCAACTGGCTGAAACCGGGATACGTTTTAGCCAGTTCTACAGCGCGGCCCGGTGTTGCCCGTCCCGTGCCAGCCTGCTGACAGGCCTGTCGCCACACGAATCGGGCATAGGACACATGACGTTTAAACGGACAGGCAACAAGCCGTCGGTGATTTCTGAACGCATGCAAATGCCTTACTCCTATCGGGGATGGTTAGGAGACGCGGTGCCCACGTTGCCGGAAATGCTTAAAACAGCAGGGTACCGTACCTATATGTCGGGGAAATGGCATGTCGGGTCGGGCGACACCTGCACATGGCCCAAACAAAGGGGATTCGACTGTTTCTACGGTTTTCTGGAAGGCACTTCAAACTATTTCAACCCAAACGACCTGCACCGGGATAATCGGCTTGTTAAACCTGAAGGAGAACGATATTATACCACAGATGCTTTTACTTCCGAAGCCATTCACTATTTAACGAAACACGAAGCCGCCCGTGACAAAGAACCATTTTTCCTGTACTTAGCATACAATGCCCCCCATTTCCCGATGCAGGCCATGCCCGAAGACTTTCAGAAATATCGTGGGCATTTTACAGAAGGATGGGATGTGCTGCGTGAAAAAATTATTGCCCGCCAAAAAGAAATGGGACTGATCCCTGAAAATACGGTACTTTCTCCCCGTCCGGGCGAAAGCAACCGGTTGGGAAGCAAAGGAGGCTCTGTTCCTGCCTGGAACACCCTCAGCCCTGCACAACAGGATTCGATGGATGCAATCATGGCTACCTTTGCCGGTATGGTTGACCGCATGGATCGAAATATAGGCAAATTAATTGCACATCTTCGCGAAACAAATGAGCTGGATAACACGCTTATTTTCTTTCTTTCCGATAATGGGGCAGAAGCCGAAAGTCCTGTTTTCGGAACATTTCAACTAAAGAATTTAGGGCAGTATGGCAAAGGCGGTCAGAATTACGGACGGGCCTGGGCTACTTTCTCGAATACGCCATTTCGCGAGTACAAACATTTCACTCACCAGGGAGGGGTACAAACACCGCTTATTGTGCACTGGCCCGACGGAATAAAAGCAGATATGCAAAATAAAATCGTGGAACAGTACGGTTTTTTGCCCGATATTGTGGAAACCTGTCTTGATGTTGCCTCGGCTGTACGTCCTAAAGCCATAAAAGGGAAGCCGGTCCCCGAGAGTGATGGGCATAGCCTGAAGGACGTATTACAGGGAAAAGACAAACCAATACATAACCGGCCAATATGTTGTGAACACGAAGGGAACCGTATGGTACGCGGTGGTCAGTGGAAACTGGTCAGTTTTTTCTCTTCTCCATGGGAACTGTATAATGTGGAAGCCGACCGTAGCGAAACAAATAATTTGGCCGGGAAATACCCTGAGGTTGTACAACAACTTAGCCAGGCTTTCGACGAATGGGCTTCACGGGTAGGTTCGCTCCCTTGGACAGAGGCTAAAGATTATTCTGTTTATCCTCCCGGAAAATATAACTTCTGAAGTTTTTCAGGATAATGATAATGGGTCAGTTTGCCGTTGAACGTCCTGCACATTTTTCCCGATAGCATTTCAACACCCGCTCTCTTGTGAATTTTGGGCCGTGTCCGGCATACATTTCACTGATGTGGAGGTCGAGAATGAGCTTCCAGGTTTTCAATAACAACGGGACATCGTTGCCAAACGGGGGGAATACCGTGTGGGGATAAACCGGAAAGAAGCAATCGCCGGTAATGATCAGCCGGTTTTCGAGGATCACGGAAACCGAACCATCAGTGTGTCCGGGTGTGGGTAAAATGTACCCATCGATGCCCCATTCGGCAAGACTGTATTTCCCGGAAATAACAATGTCGGGGCCTACCGCCGGATAAGCAGCAAGCGAAGGATAGACTTTTCTTCCTAATGAAGCAATGTTCCGGGTCAACAGGTTAGTGCCGTCAGGTATCCGGGTATATCCTCGTGCGAGGCAGGCAGCTTCCTTTTCATGTACCAGTACCCGGGCGCCGGTCTGCTGTTTCAGTTCGGCAGTATTGCCCGCGTGGTCGAAATGCGTGTGGGTTTGAATGATCAGTGCCAGATCAGATGGCTCAAGTTTGCATTTTTTCAGTGTTTGCAGAATATACGTTGCATGTTTGCGGATCCCTGTATCGATCAGGAGCGAACGCCTGCCGTTGAGAATCAGGAACGAATTGGCATAGCCAACCGGAATACGGATTACATTTAACGGGACCATCGTTTTTTTTATAAAAATAGAAAAATAAAAAAGCGGAACCAATGGTCCCGCCTGATCCATAAATATCTGATCCTTATTTTTCAAGTTCCTTATAAACCAATGCACTGGCCCCCACTATTGCCGCATCGCCGGCTTTTAACTGAGAAGGAAGCACTTTGATCTTGTTTTTAAAGATGGGCAATAAATGTTCATTCATGCTTTCGATCGTTGGCTTAAATATATAACTGCCGGCTGCGGTTGGTCCGCCAAACAAAAAGATTGCTTCGGGGCTGGTATGATGAACGGTATCGGCCAGTCCCTGTCCAAGCCATTTACCCGTTTGTTCAAATACTTCAAGCGCCACTTTATCGCCTTTTTCAGCGGCATCAAAAATCATTTTTGAATCGAGTTCGTTAAACGATTTATCAGCCAACAGACTGTTGGTAGCATTATCGCGTGCCATAATTTCAAAAGCAGTACGCTTCATTCCCGGAGCAGAACAATAGGCTTCGAGATGCCCTTTTGTACCACATCCGCAGAGACGTCCACCGGGGACCAACATCGAGTGGCCGCATTCGCCGGCAAAGCCATCGTGCCCGTAAACCATGTTGCCATCGACCACAATGCCACTGCCTACGCCGGTACCTAAGGTATACATTACAAAATTTTTCATGCCTTTGGCGCCGCCATATATCATTTCGCCAATTGCTGCCGCATTGGCATCATTGGTCAGGGCAATGGCCGAAAGTTCAGGAAATTTCTCTTTCAACAGGGCCACAAAATGGATCACGCCCCGGAAAGAAAGGTTGGGGGCATATTCAATCGTACCGTTATAGTAGTTGCCGTTTGGGGCGCCCACTCCGATTCCTAATATCTCAATATCCGCATTCAGTAATTTAACCGATTTGATGAGTTCACGGATTGCTTCTGCCAATTCGGTAATATACCGGTTAATATCTCCATGCGAAGGAGTTGTAATGTTGCTTTTTACCATTACATTCCCGTCTGCATCAACCACTCCGATCGCGGTATTTGTACCGCCAATATCCACACCAATTGCTACTTTCTTCATTTTTCTTAAGTATTATTCAGAAAAAAACCGTCAGGCCCTTTCCCCATTTATGATTATTGTTTTTTGGTAATAGTCAAAAAATAACCTGCAAGGCAGGATGAGAACAAAAATAGAAATTTAATTGAAATTTCGAGACGGTGGTTTCTGTATTAACTTTTTTTAGTCCCCGGAGAAAGGTAGAAACCACTTTTTTCGGAGTGGCGGTTTGTTACCGGTGTCTTTTTTGATCGCGGATGCGCCCCAAAATCCATTGGGACGCAATACCCTTTATTTAAGAATGCCCTGATATTCCTATATTTTCGATTACCTAACAAACATAATGGCAAAACAACTGGATTGATGCCTCTCCCTTATACCTACTCTTGAACATATATTGGCAAAGTAAAGCCGGGCATCCTTTAGCGGGATTTTCCAAATCTTTAAGGTTAAGTGGTTTAAAAACCTATGTTTGATTGGGTTTATTTCCCCCCCGGTTCCATAGGAAGACAATGTAACGTTGTTCCAGGGAAAACCTGCGCATCGTTTTAAAAAAACACAGCATCGTTTTGAGAAAAAGACAGCATCGTTTCGGGGTATTGTCCGAATTGAAACAGATGGGCTGTGAACAGGTGCTCCTGTGGTATTATTTGCCTGATGAGATTGACGGGTGAGGAGATTTTCAATTTTCTGTTCTAATCGCCATAAAAACCGCGAATGCAATTCGCGATACCCGGTTATCAGCGCTTGGCCAGTGAAAACAAGTATTTCAATCCTCCCTCGGGACGGTTTCGCACCGATATTTCACCCTTGTGCAGTTGAATGGCATTTTTCACGATAGACAGGCCCAGACCAGTACCACCTGTTTCGCGCGAACGGCCTTTATCGACCCGGTAAAAACGTTCAAAAATACGAGGCAGATGTTCTTCCGGGATGCCCGGCCCGTTGTCGGAATACGAGAAATAATAATTGCCTTCATCTTCTAAATACTGATTAATCCGGATCGTGATGTTTTTCCCGGCATAATGGATTGAGTTTTCGACCAGGTTTTGAAAAACTGAAAAGATCAGCGAATCATTGCCGTTTAGTTCCACCGACCTGTCAACCCCGATTTCGCAACGGATATTCATGGGATCGAGCCGGCTGCTCAGGTTTTCGATCACATCGCCGATAATCCGGCGGATGTTCAGCATGTTAAACCCGAAAAGGTCTCCTGCGTCTTCAATATTGTTCAAAAGCGACACATCGTTGATCAGGTCGCTTAAGCGTTCCGACTGGGCAAAAGCCCTTCGGATAAAATAGTTTTGCTTTTCGGGCGGGACATCGTTTGAAAGAATGGTTTCGAGGTAGCCCCTAATGGATGCAAGCGGAGTTTTCAGCTCGTGGGCAATATTCGATGTGAGTTGCTGCTTTAACCGGCGACGCCTCTCGGGGCGCGAAATGTCGGTCACCAGTATTTCAAAACTCTTGTCGGCAAAAATAATCACCTGTACCTGAAAAAAACGGTCGCCCCGTGTAATGGTAATTTCGTGGCGCGGCAACCCATCCTGCCCCGGAAAGAAATCATCGTCCAAATGGTTGTTGATAAAACCGGAGATTTCACTAAATTCAGGTATCCCAAAAATATCTCCGGCAGAGATGGTCGGTTTTTCAGAAATTAAATTGATATACTGGATGAAATGGCTGTTGGCAAGTGTTTTTTCCTTTTTCGCTGAAAAGAAAGCAATCCCCACATTCAGCGCCTGAAGATGACGGAAAAGTTTTTCTTTTTCGTTTCCCAGGTCGTCTTTAGCCTGCTTCATTTTCTTATATATCTGAATAATCTGCTGGCTGATCACACCCAACTCATCGTCAGGGAAACTGACCGGGCTTTCTATTTTTTCGTCGCGCCCTGCCCGGACGGCAAAATCTTTCAGGCGGGTTATAAAATCGCCTAAACGGCGGGTTACAAAGAAGAGCAAAAAACCAAAAACCAGGAACATGAAGATCAGGAAAAAAAAGAATATTTTTTCGGCCTGAAGAAAATGGACAATCTCCACATTGTAGACCACTGCGGTCCGGATAAAATAATCATTGAAAAAGCGCACATAATAATAGAAATCCTGGCGTGTGGTAGATGAATACCGGATACTGGAACCTTTGCCAAACAACCGTGCTTTTTCCACTTCCGGACGGGCAAGGTGGTTTTCCATTTCCCCGTAATCGGCCACGAAACTATCATACCGGACCTGTCCGTTTTTGTCGATCACCGTGATGCGTACATTTTCGAGCGGGAGAATGGTTTTCAGGCTGTCGAGCATGCGGAAATCGCCGTTTTCAAAAACATGGTGACGGCTAATGTATTTTTGGGCTATTCCGGTGATATTCCCGAGCGTATTCTCCAACTGGGCAATTTTGTACCTTTTTTCCCGGTTGAACTGGAAGATCAGGATGACGATGGTAAAAAAGGTGAAAAGGGCCAGAAAATAAAAGAAAATGCGCTGCTGATAAGTCCGTTTCTGCTTGTTCACGGCTAAAGGATTTTTCCAGGTTTGTGGTATTCCAGAAATCGCGGTATTTTACTCAAAGCTGTAGCCATATCCCGATTTTCCTTTTATCATCTCGCCATACGGTCCGATTTTTTTCCGGAGCCGGGCGATATTTACATCCACATTGCGTTCTGTAACAATTACGTCGTCGCGCCACACCCGGTTAAGAATTTCGTCGCGCCCGATGTATTTCCCGCGGTGAGTAACCAGAAGTACCAGAATGTCAAATTCTTTTCGGGTCAGGTTAACAGGCCCGTTGCCAAGCGTTACGGTTTTACGTTCCGGGTCGATGGTCATATCATCGATGCTGATGAGGCGGGAAGAAAGCGTTGTATTTCCTGTGCGTTTGAGCACCGCTTTGATCCTGGCCACCACTTCCTTGACCGAAAACGGCTTTATAATATAGTCGTCGCCGCCTACATTGAAGCCTGTCAGCATGTCGTTTTCTTCGGTTTTGGCCGTCAGGAAGATAATGGGAATATTCAGCTGCATTTCCCGCCGGATCGTATCGGCCAGCCGATACCCTGATATCCCGCCCATCATCACGTCAAGAAGGATAAGATCAAACCCCGAAAGTGTTTTTCTCAGCGCTCCTTCGCCCGAATGCGCCACATCAATATCGAAGCCTTCGCTCGTCAGGTTATACTGAAGGATTTCGCATAAATCCTTTTCGTCGTCAACAATCAGTATTTTGTATTTTTCATTCATCCTGTCTGTATTTCTGACCATCTTCCCGCGAAGGATATTTCAAAGCCCGTCTGTGTGTGCTGAAAAGCGTTCCCTGTTTCTAAAAATATATTTCGCAGTTAAGAAAAACCGACGAACGGGTTGGCAGGTCTCCGTCAGCAGGGGTCCATCCCTGGAAATTCGGCGCCAGGTTGATCCCCCTCAACGGGGCATATTCCATCCCGACAACGAACAACTTCCCATCGCGGGAGAAATTCCACGCATTGACCGCTCCATCTGTTTTTTTTGATGAAAGCTGATCAAAACGGGCAAAAAATATTATTTTTTCCGAAGCCTCATATTGTGCATAAAAAGAAGGGCCATACCAGTCGTGCCCTGCCTTCATATCCTGATTTTTCTGATAATTGTATTCCGCGCCAATGCTGTACTTTTTTGCCGAATAGCCTGCAAATCCGACCCACGATTGTTGGGCGGCATCGTTGCCCATCCAGTCGAACAAGCCCCGGAGGATAAACCCTTTTACGGGCAGGATCGTGATGCCTGCCGCATTCCTGAAAATATTGTCAGCCTGTAGTTTTTTATATCCTTCGCCGTTATAAACAGCAAAATCGGCATCTAACCAGTTGGTGAAACGATACGAAATACTTACTCCCAGGTCGGCGCTCGAAGCAAATCCGTATTCGTCCTGAAATGATTTTAACAGGTAACGGTAACCCCAGAAATTTTCCTGGATCTTAAACTGGGTAGTCGTAATCAACCCAAAATGAACGTTGAGATTTCCACAATCGTATTCCAATTCTGCATTTTTCACAAATGCAGCCAACTGGTGATTCCCTGATTCAGGGTCGCCCACATCAAAAACTACTCCTCCTGAAAAATTTTTACTGAAAGCATATTGATATCCAAGGTAGACCCTTGTCAGTTCAAAAGCTTTTTGTGTTCCCCCCTCTGTGAACGTCGAATGATAATTGGAATAAATCTTCATAAGAGGCTTTCCGTGAGGTTTAAAATCTTCAGGCTTTTCCTGCGAAATACTATTCATTGTTGTGAAAAACAGGGCCACTACAATCAGGTAAAAATTGTTCATACACTTAAGATTGGCATTTTCCCCGATATGACCACGCGCAAATATGCTGCCTGTCGATCACAGCGGGATTACAAAACGATTACAAAACAGTTAAATTATAGGCGCAATCCACATTATTATTTTGTGAATTGCGGCTATAAAAAAACAAAAAAAAAGACTGCAAAAAAAATCACATGACGGAAGATGACTTTTTGCAGCCTTTTTCTGAAAAACTAACCTTCTATTTTTTGATTTCTTCCCCTCTCGAATTGGTAAAAAAGTCGCGCTGCGATTTTACCATGTTGACAGTTTGAAGCAGGAGATTTTTTGTTTCTGAAATAATTTTGAAATAAAGGATCGAATTCCGGGTATTTACCAGTTTTGCCTTTATTCTTTTGATCTGGTTTTTCTCGATTCTGATCAGGGTTTCGATCAGGTCGTCGCGTTTGTTGATCAGTCCTTCAATAAGGCCGAATTTTTCTTCTTTTGCGATGTGGGTTGCCAGGTTGAAAAAAGCATCAGCCTCGGTTATAAATTTCAGCATTTCTTCGTTTTGCTCTTTTACAAACGGGCGATGGTTGTTTTCAAGATGCTCGACCAGAGGCAAAAGCAGGTAATTGACCGAATGGGCCATCTCCCGGCGGTAATCGATAACCTGCACATAATAGTGTCCCGAATCGACAGAATCCTGCTGCAATTTCCCGATCGTATTTAAAATTCTTGCTTTCAGTTTCTTCGATTTCTTGTTAAATTCCTTGTTTATAAGCGCGATTTCCTTTAACTGTGCCCGTTCCTCCCTGACAAAACTTTCAATTGCAACGGTAAAAATCTGGTTGGAAGCAAGGATCGCGCTCACCGACTGGTTCTTACACTTAGTTAAGACTTCTTCGGTCACAGTAAACACCTCCTGTATCTCTTCTTCCTCCTCTTCTTTTTTCGCATTGCTCCTTTTACGGAAAAGGACCTGGGTGCGGAGTACCATAAAAATCGCAATCCCGATAAAGACAAAAATCATAAAATTACCGCTTATGGAAATAATCCAGGCAATTATTGCCGCGACGGTAAAAGCGATCAGCGCGGTGAGAAACCAACCGCCAACCACAGAGAAAACCCCCGAAATACGGTACACAGCGCTTTCACGTCCCCATGCCCGGTCAGCCAGGGAAGTTCCCATTGCCACCATAAAAGTTACATAAGTAGTCGACAACGGTAACTTAAGCGATGTTCCAAGAGAAATGAGGATACTGGCAACCAGAAGATTACATGATGCCCGTATTTTATCGAAAGCCGGTTTGTCCTGGTTCTTTTTTCCTTCGGGAGGAATGGCTGTAAAGCGTTTGTCAATGGCTGTATTTACGGAATCAGGAAGAAATCTTTTGATTGATTTTGAGATATTTACAGCAAAACGGACAATCACCCTTGCCGCGAGGTTGGATGAAAATCGCTCGTCGCCCTCATTTTGCCGCGACAAATCGACCGTTGTAGCAATTACCGACCGTGCTTTCCGGCTTGTGATCAGGGTAATGATCATTACAAGACCGGAGACCAGTAACATGAACACCGGGGTATCGACCTTCCCTTTTAGCATTCCCATGGTAAAACCATCAGGTGCAATACCGCCGGAAGCCGACCATGCCTGGTAAGATTTAAGGCCTGCAATTGGCACCCCTATAAAGTTTACCAGGTCGTTGCCCGCAAATGCCATTGCCAGTGCAAATGTCCCGACCAAAACGATCACTTTAAGTATATCAATATTGAAAATCCATTTGAACAGTTGCATAATAACTGTCCAACCAATGAAACTGTACAGCAAAAGGAGAAAACTGTTTGCGGCAATCCACTCTTCGACCGATTCGCCCGACGAGAGTTTGATTTCACCGAAAATAGATCCGTCCATTCCTTTGATCAACATGAAGTGGGTAATTGCGGCAATGGCCAGCCCCCCAAATATTGCTCCGAAATAATTTATACTTTTTTCGTACCGGAACGAAAAAAGCAGGCGGGTAAGATATTGCACGACTGCTCCGACCGTGAAGGCTATGACAACTGATACCAGAATGCCGGAAATAATGGCCAGCGCTTTTTCCGAATTGATGTATTTTGAAATTTCTCCGATTGCGTTACCTGCCTGACTGATTTTTACCAACGAAACAGCTACGGCCGAACCCAGTAACTCGAACACTAACGAAACCGTGGTCGATGTAGGCAAGCCCAACGTATTAAAGGCATCCAGCAGGATCACATCGGTAATCATAACGGCCAGAAAAATGACCATGATCTCCGAAAATACAAACATATCAGGATGAAAAATCCCTTTACGGGCCACTTCCATCATTCCGCTTGAAAAAGTAGCCCCGATGAGCACCCCGAGACTGGCTACTGCAAAAATCATCCATTTGGGTGCAGCTTTCGAACCGATCGCTGAATTGAGAAAGTTTACTGCGTCGTTACTGACCCCGACAACGAGATCGGAGATGGCGAGGGCAAATAAAATAACAACAAGAACGAGATAAAAATTTTCCATTTACATTGGTTTTATATCCGGTCGCAAAGATACGTCTAAGTAAAAGGCTATTTGGTTATCTTTTGTTAAGGTATTGTTATTGAACCATCAAATTACTGTTAATCAGTCCTCCTCCGAAAAATTGTTATAATTTTAACCCTGCGTTATTTCATATACCATTTATGAAGACTTATTCACCAAAACAACTGTCGCTTTTTATTTCGCTTGTTCTCAGCGTCCTGGGTGCGTTATTCATCTTTCTGAACCTGGTACTGCATGCACGGTTGCTGACACTTGTGATCACAGTTTTCCTGTTTTTCGGGCTAACTTACATAAGTGTCCGTTACATCCTGAACCGTTTTATTTACGACAAGATAAAACCTTTGTACAAAGCAATACGCGACGTTCCTGTTCAGGAAAAAAAACATTTGAAGACATCATCTCCTGAAGGAAACATTATAACGGATGTGCAAAAGGAAGTGGAAGAATGGGCAAAAAATAAGACGGACGAAATAGCCCGTTTGAGAGACATAGAAAGATACAGGAAAGAATTTGTGGGAAACGTTTCCCATGAACTGAAAACCCCGATCTTCAATATCCAGGGATACATCCTGACTTTGCTCGAAGGAGGTATCGACGATCCAAACATCAACAAATTGTACCTGAAACGTACTGAAAAAAGCATCGACCGGATGATCTCAATCGTAGAAGACCTCGAATCGATCACCAAACTGGAAGCAGGAGAACTGAAACCCAATTACGTCAAATTCGATATTGTAAAACTCACCGAAGATGCTTTTGAACTGGAACAGCCCTTAGCCCATTTGCAGAAAATAAGCCTCGAATTTAACCCACGACCGGATAAACCTGTAATGGTCCGCGCCGATAAAAAGCGGATCATGGAGGTGATGACCAACCTGATTGTAAACGGGATTAAGTATGGAAAGAAGAAAGGGTTTGTAAAAGTGGCATTTTACGATTTGCATGATCTGGTCATGGTAGAAGTAGCCGATAATGGAATTGGCATTGCGAAAAATGATTTGCCCCGTGTTTTTGAGCGTTTTTACCGGGTTGACAAATCGCGTTCACGCGAACAAGGCGGTACTGGGCTGGGCTTGTCGATTGTGAAACATATTATCGAAGCGCACGGACAAACCATCAATGTGAAAAGTGTGATCGAGGAAGGGACCACGTTTACATTCACTCTTGAAAAAGCCAGATGAAATTTGTACTTTCACCCGGGTAATTTAATCAAACTGTAACTTTTTCTTCATAATTTGTTCCTATTTTTACCATTCAATTCAGAAACGATGAGCGAAGAAGCACAAAAAATCCTGTTGGTTGACGACGAAGTTGATATCCTGGAATTCATCAGTTACAACCTTGAAAAAGACGGGTACAAAGTATATACAGCACAAAATGGCATCGAAGCCATCAAAATAGCAGAGAAGAAAATTCCCGACCTGATCATCCTCGATGTAATGATGCCGGAGATGGATGGCATTGCCGCCTGTGAAGAAATCCGGAAAATTCCTGCCCTGCAAAACACAGTGATCGCATTTTTAACTGCCCGTAGTGAAGATTATTCCCAGATTGCCGGATTTGAAGCGGGCGCCGATGATTACATTACCAAGCCCATTCGCCCAAAAGTGCTTATCAGCCGGGTAAAAGCGCTGTTGAAACGAAAAGCGGGAGTCCAGGTAACAGGAAACACCCCGGCAGAAAATTTACATACCCTTATGATCGGCGACCTGATCATCGACAAGGAAAGATACCTTGTCCGCAAGGGCGAAGAAGAAATGATCCTTCCAAGGAAAGAATTTGAATTATTGTCGTTGCTGGTTTCAAAGCCCGGCAAAGTATTTACCCGCGAAGAAATTTATTACTCGGTTTGGGGCGACAATGTGGTGGTAGGCGACCGTACCATTGATGTACATATCCGTAAACTGCGTGAAAAAATCGGTAACGACCACATCAAAACACTGAAAGGGATCGGGTACAAGTTTGTTGAATAAGCTTGTCCTTTTTATAATAGGCGGCAGACCAAACATTGCCGGGCATTCCTCGTTTTTCAGGAGGTAAACGTACTGTTCCTGCTTTTCTGTATAACTGAATTTATAATTCCTTTCTCAGCCGCGCTACCGGGATACCCAGTTGTTCACGGTATTTGGCCACCGTACGACGGGCTACAAGATAGGATTTCTCCTTTAGTATCAACCCAAGCTTTTCGTCGGTGAGCGGCTTGCGTTTGTCTTCGTTTTCAATACATTCCTGAAGGATTTTTTTGATCTCGCGGGTCGAAACTTCTTCTCCGGTATCGGTTTGCATGCCTTCCGAGAAGAAATATTTCAGCGGGAAAATACCAAAATGGGTTTGTATATATTTACTGTTCGAAACTCTTGAAACCGTGGAAATATCGAGGCCGGTACGATCGGCAATATCTTTCAGGATCATCGGTTTTAATTTCGTTTCGTCGCCGTCCATGAAATATTCTTTCTGAAAATTGACGATCTCGCTCATCGTAACCAGCAGGGTATGTTGCCGTTGTCGGATAGCGTCGATGAACCATTTTGCCGAATCGAGTTTCTGTTTCACAAACATCATCGCATCTTTCTGTCCTTTGGGCGCCGATTTTTTGTGGGTCGTATAAGCCTTCAGCATATTCATGTACGTTCCGCTAAGCCGCAGTTCAGGTACGTTTTTCTGGTTCAGGCTCAATTCCAGTTCTCCGTCCGCATTGTCAAGAATGAAATCGGGGGTGATCACCTGGTTTGCCTTGTTTAGCGGGTTACTATATGAACTGCCCGGCTTGGGGTTTAGTTTCAGTATTTCGTCGATACCGGCTTTCAGTTCTTCTTCCGTAATTTCATACTTGCGGATGATCTTATCGTAATGTTTTTTTGTAAATTCCTCAAAATTATCCTGAATAATTTTTGCTGCCAGGCAGGTTGAGGTTTTCCCCCGTTTGCGCTGGATCTGCAACATCAGGTTTTCCTGAAGGTCACGTGCGCCCACTCCCGGCGGATCAAACTCCTGGATGATCTCCAGTATTTCGGCCAGTTCCTTTTCCGGAACATCCATATTGAGCGCAAAAGCCAGGTCGTCGCTGATGGACAACAAATCACGGCGCAGGTAGCCATCTTCGTCGATATTGCCGATAATGTATTCGGCAATCTTCTTCTTTTCTTCGTCCAGGTCGGTAAGGCCCAGTTGTTCGGTCAGAAATTCATGAAAACTGACCCCTCCAGAAAATGGTATTTCAGAAACCTTGTCATCGGGTGAATAATTATTTACATTGAGGCGGTACGTAGGTATTTCATCATCTTCGATGTAATCTTCGATTGAGAACTCATCATCGTTTTTGCTGTCTTGCCCTTCATCCTCCGACATGCTTTCCTCCAGTTCCGACGATTCGGAAACCATCTCCAATACCGGGTTTTCCTCCAGCTCTTTTTTGATGCGCTGTTCCAGCTGGATAGCAGGTATCTCCAGTAATTTGATTACCTGTATCTGTTGAGGAGACAGCTTCTGCAACAACTTTTGCTGTAAACTTAATTTCTGCCCGGGCATAGAAAAACAATTTCTTCAAAAGTAAAATTTTTATACGAATGTTAAACCGCCCGGTTTAAAAAAGAGCTGTAAAATACATTCCAGGGCTGCGTCCGGAAAAAACCTGTAAAAAATGGTTAAACTGTTGTATCGCGGAGAAAATCTGTTCTTAGAATTCGGCACTTTTCGGTGTGCGGGGGAAAGCAATTACGTCGCGAATATTGCCCATTCCGGTTACAAACAGGATAAACCGCTCGAACCCGAGGCCAAACCCGGCATGCGGCACCGTCCCGAAACGGCGGGTATCGAGGTACCACCACATTTCTTCAACCGGGATGTGCATTTCATTCATACGGGTTTCCAGTTTGTCCAGGTCTTCCTCTCGTTGCGACCCGCCAATGATCTCCCCGATTTGCGGAAACAGGACATCCATTGCAGCAACTGTTTTTCCATCATCGTTTTGCTTCATATAAAAAGCTTTAATGTCTTTCGGATAATTGATCAGGATTACGGGTTTTTTGAAATGTTTTTCGACGAGATAACGTTCGTGCTCACTTTGCAGATCGGTACCCCATTCCACCGGGAACTGGAATTTACCAGCTTTGTATGGTTTCGAGTTTCTCAGAATATCGATTGCTTCGGTATAAGTGCAACGCACAAAATCATTGCTAACCACAAAGTTCAGTTTTTCAATCAGTTCCATCGAACGTTGATTCTGTGGCTTGTCTTTTTCTTCATTCTGAAGGCGTTCGCTGAGAAATTTCAGATCGTCCATACAATGATCGAGCGCATAACGGATCAGGTATTTCAGAAACTCTTCCGCCAGGTCCATGTTGTCGGTCAGGTCGTAAAATGCCATTTCCGGTTCGATCATCCAAAACTCGGCTAAGTGTCGGGTTGTGTTTGAATTTTCGGCACGGAATGTTGGGCCGAAAGTATAAATTTCGCCTAAAGCCGTGGCTCCCAGTTCGCCTTCCAACTGACCGGAAACAGTCAGGTTGGTTGGCCTTCCGAAGAAATCCTGTGCAAAATCGACAGTCCCGGTTGCGGTACGCGGTGGATTCGACGCATCAAGGGTGCTCACACGGAACATCTGCCCGGCGCCTTCGGCATCCGAAGCTGTGATAACAGGCGTGTGAAGGTAGACAAAACCTTTGTCGTTAAAATATTTATGGATAGCAAAAGCCATGGCATGGCGAATGCGAAAGACCGCGCTGAATGTAGCCGTGCGGAAACGCAAATGGGCATTTTCGCGCAAAAATTCGAGCGTATGCCGTTTGGGTTGGATAGGGTATTTGTCGGGGTCGGCTTTCCCGTAAATAAAAATTTCTTTGGCGTTTAACTCCACTTTTTGCCCGCTTCCCTGCGATTCGACCAGATCGCCTGTAACCCCCAGCGAGGCACTGGTATTAATATCTTTCAGAAATTCTTCTCCAAATTTGTCCACATCAACCACAACCTGCAGGTTATTGATGGTTGAACCGTCATTCAATGCAATAAAACTGACATTTTTACTGCCCCGTTTGGTACGTACCCATCCTTTTACCAACACTTCTTTACCGGTTTGGTCTCCGGTTAATACTTCTTTAATTTTCAGTCGTTTCATGATGTTTCAATACTTTTGGACCGCTATTTACAGATTGCTGATTTTGAAAGTCTACAAAAGTACATTTTTCTGTAAAAAACAGGAGAAACAGCCTGGAAAAAGTTCGTTTAGCGGGAATTATTAGCGATTTGTTGAGGTAGCGAAGGAAAAAATGCGGTGGCAGAAACGGCAATTCTATATACTTCTGGCCTATATGCCCTTCAGCTTCTTTTTTAAGTTTGTTATCATAAGCAACGCAATGAATTTCCATGACTGTCACCAAATAGAAAATGACGATGAATGTGGTTGATATGATACGTATTGCTCACAAATATCTTCAATACTTTACGTTTTTCAACTATCTTTGCCACCCTCAATAAAATGAAAAATACAATGACTGATTATAAACGTACCCTGATTACCTCTGCCCTTCCATATGCCAATGGGCCGGTGCACATCGGGCACCTTGCCGGCGTGTATGTCCCGGCTGATATTTACGCACGTTATCTCCGTCTGAAAGGAGAAGCAGTCGCTTTTATCGGGGGTTCCGACGAACACGGTGTGCCGATTACCTTAAAAGCGAAAAAAGAAGGGGTTGCCCCGCAGGATGTGGTCGACAAATACCACAACATGATCAGGGATTCGTTTCAACGTTTCGGGATTTCGTTCGATGTGTATTCGCGCACCAGTGCCAAAGTCCACCACGAAACGGCTTCCGATTTCTTTAAAAAATTATATGCCGACGGGAAATTCATCGAAAAAACCTCGGAACAATATTACGACGAAGAAGCCCATCAGTTTCTGGCCGACCGTTACATCACCGGGACTTGCCCGAAATGTGGCAACGAAAAAGCGTATGGCGACCAGTGCGAAAGTTGCGGTACTTCGCTGAATGCGACCGACCTTATTAACCCGAAATCCGTTCTCAGCGGAAATGTGCCGGTGATGAAGGAAACTACACACTGGTACCTGCCTCTCGACCAGTACGAACCCTGGTTAAAAGAATGGATTTTGGAAGGCCACAAAGAATGGAAAACCAATGTATACGGGCAGTGTAAATCATGGATCGATAGTGGTTTGCAGCCGCGTGCCGTGACCCGCGACCTCGACTGGGGCGTACCGGTCCCGGTAGATGGCGCCGAAGGGAAAGTACTTTACGTGTGGTTCGATGCGCCCATTGGCTACATCTCGGCCACCAAAGAATGGACCAACGACTGGGCAAAATGGTGGAAAGACCCCGAAACCAAGATGGTTCATTTCATCGGAAAAGACAACATTGTGTTTCACTGCATTATTTTCCCGGCCATGCTGAAAGCCGAGGGTAGTTTTATTTTGCCCGACAATGTCCCGGCCAACGAATTTCTGAACCTCGAAGGCGATAAAATTTCCACTTCGCGCAACTGGGCGGTTTGGTTACATGAATACCTCGATGAATTCCCGGGCAAAGAAGATGTACTGAAATATGCGCTGACAGCCAATGCGCCTGAAACCAAAGACAACGATTTTACCTGGAAAGATTACCAGGCACGAAACAACAACGAACTGGTGGCCGTGCTGGGAAACTTCGTGAACCGTGCGTTGGTGCTTACTCAAAAATATTACGAAGGAGTTGTCCCTGAAGGCGGAAAACTGAACGAAACCGACCGGGCGACTTTGGCTGAAATTAGCAAGCTGAAAGCGGAAGTGGAAAAAAGCCTCGACAGTTACCGTTTCCGCGAAGCCTTGAAATTGGCGATGGACCTGGCGCGCCTGGGCAATAAATACCTGGCCGACGAAGAACCCTGGAAAGTGGTAAAAACCGATCCGGAACGGGTAAAAACGGTGATGAACGTTTGCCTGCAAATCACGGCCAATCTGACTATTATGCTGGAACCGTTCCTTCCTTTTAGCATGGAAAAACTACGGCAATTTATCAATCTCGAAAAGCTAAACTGGCCACATTTGGGGAATACCGATTTACTTCCGTCCGGGCATAAAGTCAATACACCCGAGTTGCTTTTTGAGAAGATTGAAGATGCAACCATTGAAGTACAGATTCAGAAGTTAATGGACACCAAAAAAGCAAACGAAGCCGCCAATGCCACTGCCAAACCGGCCAAAGAAAATTGCACATACGACGATTTCCAGAAAATGGACATCCGCACCGGCACCATCATTGAAGCCGAGAAAGTGGCCAAAACAAAAAAGCTGCTGAAACTGAAAATTGATACCGGCATCGACCAGCGCACGGTTGTTTCGGGCATTGCCGAATATTACGAACCCGAACAAATTATTGGGCAGCAGGTTTCCATTTTGGTAAACCTTGAACCGAGAGAATTACGTGGTATCGTTTCGCAGGGAATGATCCTGATGGCCGAAGATGCCGATGGCTCGCTGAAATTTGTTTCGCCGGTACAGCCGATAAAAAATGGAGCGGAAATAAAATAAATGCCCCACCAACCTCCCCGAAAGGGAGGCTTTAGAAATCGGAGATGATTGTTGTTGTAAGAACATTTTGACATTAGAACTCTTCTTAGCCCTTCCTTTGGAGGGGTTGGGGAGGCTTCTATCTTCGTAAACAGCAGTACCGCCTTGGGGCGGATCGGTTGTTTACCCTACATATTTCAAAGCCGCTTTTCTACGGAAGGGCGGTTTATTTTACAAAAAAGCCTACAAGTCAAATGATTTGCAGGCTTTTTTGTGTGGCATCTTCTGTACTATTTTTTCATATCCAGTTTGATACACAATTCTTCCAGTTGGGAATCGGCAATGGTTGACGGGCTATCCATCATTACATCGCGGCCCGAATTATTTTTCGGGAACGCAATGGTGTCGCGGATACTGTCCAGTCCGGCAAACATGGAGGTCAGTCGGTCGAATCCGAAGGCAATGCCGGCATGTGGTGGAGCGCCAAATTTGAAGGCATTCATCAGGAACCCAAACTGGTATTCGGCCTGTTCGGGGGTAAATCCGAGCATGTTAAACATTTTTGCCTGTAATCCTTTATCAAAAATACGGACCGAACCACCACCAATTTCAACCCCATTGATGACCAAATCGTACGCATTGGCACGAACGGCTCCCGGATTGGTTTTGAGCATCGGGATGTCTTCCGGTTTCGGAGCGGTGAACGGATGGTGCATGGCATAGTAGCGTTTCGTTTCTTCGTCCCACTCCAGCAACGGAAAGTCGACCACCCACAACGGCTGGAATACCGATTTGTCGCGCAACCCAAGCTGGTTGGCCATTTCGAGGCGCAATTCGCCAAGTGCCTTTTGTGTTTGTTCTTTTCCTCCTGAAAGTACCAGGATCAGATCGCCCGGTTTGGAACCAAGCAAATCAGCCCACTTTTTAAGTTCTTCCGGAGAATAAAATTTATCGACTGATGATTTCAAACTGCCATCAGTATTATATTTAAGGTAAACCATCCCTTTGGCACCGATTTGCGGGCGTTTCACCCATTCGGTCAATGCGTCGAGTTGTTTGCGGGTGTATTCCGAACAACCTTCGGCACAAATGCCACCAACAAATTCAGCGTCATCGAATACCTGAAATCCTTTGTTTTTTACCAGTCCGGTCAGGTCCTTGATTTTCATTTCGAAGCGAATATCCGGTTTGTCGGAACCATAGTTCTCCATGGCTTCGGAATAAGGCATGCGCGGGAATTCGTTGATTTCAATTCCTTTAATTTCTTTGAACAGGTAGCGGGTCAACCCTTCGAATGTGTTCAGGATGTCTTCCTGCTCGACAAACGACATTTCGCAGTCGATCTGGGTAAATTCAGGTTGACGGTCGGCACGCAAATCTTCATCACGAAAGCATTTCACAATCTGGTAGTAACGGTCGAACCCGGCAACCATCAGCAATTGTTTTAACTGTTGAGGCGATTGCGGGAGCGCGTAAAATTCGCCCGGGTTCATGCGCGAAGGGACTACAAAGTCGCGGGCCCCTTCCGGCGTTGATTTGATCAGAACCGGCGTTTCTGTTTCAATAAAATTGAGCCCGTTCAAGTAGCTGCGTACAACATGGGCCATTTTTGCGCGAAGTATCAGCGTGTCGCGAACAGGCGCACGGCGCAGATCGAGGTAGCGGTATTTCATGCGAATGTCGTCGCCGCCGTCGCTCTCATCTTCAATGGTGAAAGGCGGCACCTCCGAAGCATTTAAAATTTGCAGGTTCAAAACTTCAATTTCAATATCCCCGGTCGGAATATTTTTGTTTTTATTGCTTCGTTCGCGGACAATCCCTTTCGACTGGATTACAAACTCGCGTCCCAGCTTTTTCATTTTTTCAGTGACTTCCGGATTCGTTTTTTCATCGAAAACCAACTGCGTAATTCCGTAACGGTCGCGTAGGTCGATAAATGTCATTCTCCCGAATTCACGTTTGCGCTGGACCCACCCGGCCAGGGTAACTTCGGCGCCCTGATGTTCGAGGCGCAATTCGCCACATGTATGTGTTCTGTACATTGATGCTCAATTTTAATTTTGCCTGCAAAAATACACAGATTATCAGAATTAAAAACAGCATATTTGCTTTATGTTTGTATTTAAAAAGTGAATTTCCATGGAGCCTTTTACCGACGAATATTTTATGAAACGGGCGATTCAGGAGGCAGTAGCGGCTTTCGAAAAAGATGAAATCCCGGTTGGGGCTGTGGTGGTTGCCAACAACCGCATCATTGCGCGGGCTCATAATTTAACCGAAACCCTTACCGATGTGACGGCCCATGCCGAGATGCAGGCCATTACTGCCGCTGCCAATTTGCTGGGGGCAAAATACCTGAATGAATGCACGTTGTATGTAACTGTTGAACCTTGTGTGATGTGTGCCGGCGCATTAGGCTGGTCGCAGATAGGAAAGCTGGTATATGGGGCACGCGATGATAAACGGGGCTTCACCCGATTTGCGCCCACAGCCCTTCACCCCAAAACCGAAGTTGTTTCGGGCATCATGGCCGATGACTGCGCCGATCTGATGACGGAGTTTTTCAGAAAGAAACGGTAAATACGGATTGTATTTGGTCACTGGAAATTCAATATATTTGGAATCATATCCTTAACCTGAAAACGAAACCAATCATTATGAATTCTGAACGACTGATATCGCTGGATGCTTTTCGCGGGTTTACCATTGCCGCGATGATCATGGTCAACAATCCCGGCACCTGGTCGCATGTGTATGCGCCACTGCTCCATGCCAAATGGCACGGGCTGACACCTACCGACCTGATCTTTCCGTTTTTTATTTTTATTGTCGGCGTTTCCATTGCCCTGGCATATTCCAAACGGCTGAAATCCGGAACACCAACGTATGGGATGTATAAAAAAGTTATTTTCCGTTCGCTAAAAATATTTGCGGTGGGTATTTTCCTGAGCCTGTACCCCAAATTCAATTTTACCGATCTGCGTGTGGCCGGGGTGTTGCAACGTATTGCCGTTGTTTTTCTGATTTGCGCCATTCTTTACCTGATTACCAAATGGAAAACACAGGCGATTATCGGCGTGGTGTTGCTTGTTGGATATTGGCTGGCGATGGTGTTAATTCCAACGCCCGGTATTGGCACAGTATCGCTGGAACCGGGACAAAATCTGGCTGCATGGGTCGACAGTTTTTTATTGCCCGGACGCATGTGGCAGGGGACCTGGGACCCGGAAGGATTGCTGAGTACCTTGCCTGCGGTGGCGAGTGGTATCAGCGGAATGTTGGCCGGGCATATTATCCTTAGTAAGGAAGACCAGTATAAAAAAGTAATTTGGTTGTTTCTGGCAGGTTTTGCAGCAATGCTCATCGGGTACATCTGGAGTTGGAATTTTCCGCTGAACAAGAACCTGTGGAGCAGTTCGTTTGTAATGGTTACATCGGGGTTGGCAGCGATGATACTGGCTTCCAGTATTTATATAGTCGACATACTGGGGCACACACGAGGGACCAAAATAGGAGTAATTTTTGGCGCCAACGCTATTTCGGTGTATGTGCTGGCCGGTTTGCTTGGTTATGTGTTCCGACGGGTCGAATTCTTCGGAGGTTCGGTCAATACGCACATGATGGATTTGTTTTCCGGCCTGGGATGCGGGATGAAACTGGCCAGCCTCTGCTACTCGCTTTTTTATATTGCAGTACTGTTCATCCCTGCTTTGGTTTTATACCGGAAGAAAATATTCATCAAATTATAGAAGTGCGCTTTTGTTATACTTGTAAGAAGTAAAATTCCGGACGGACGTTTTTCTGTTGACAGAACAAAGCATGATAAAATGTAAAAATAACACTTTCCCTTGCTGATTGTGTGGAAGAAAGTGATACGGGCAGTAGCCGGATAACCGGCACACCCAATCAAAAAACCGCCCCTTTACAGGAACGGCTTTCGTGTATTTTTAATCCTGACAGGGTTTGAAACCCTGTCAGGATTTTTTAATTCGATTACTCGTGCGCAGCCAATAAAATCTCCAAAATCTTTTTACCGGCGGCAGCTACCGAAGTACCGGGTCCGAAGATGGCCACAGCGCCTGCATCGTACAGGTACTGGTAGTCCTGCGCAGGAATTACACCACCAACGATGACCATGATGTCTTCACGTCCGAGTTTTTTCAGCTCTTCGATCACGGCTGGTACCAGCGTTTTATGGCCAGCAGCCAGCGACGAAACGCCCATTACATGCACGTCGTTTTCAACGGCCTGTTTGGCTGCTTCTTCCGGAGTCTGGAATAAAGGCCCCATGTCTACGTCGAAACCGAGGTCGGCATAACCGGTTGCTACTACTTTAGCGCCGCGGTCATGGCCATCTTGTCCCATTTTGGCAACCATGATACGTGGCTGGCGGCCTTCCAGTTCGGCAAATTTCTTTGCCAGCTCCTGTGCTTCGCGGAAGGACGAATCGTTTTTACTTTCTGATGAATACACGCCTGAAATAGTTCTTATTACTGCTTTATAACGTCCCACATGTTTTTCACATGCGTCTGAAATTTCACCCAGCGATGCGCGTTTTTTAGCGGCATCAATTGCGAGTTCCAATAAGTTTCCTTTGCCTGTTTCCACGCAGTTGCTCAAAGCTGTCAATGCGGCCTGGCACTCTGCCTCATTACGCTCGGCACGAAGTTTTTTCAAACGTTCGATCTGTGCCAGACGAACAGCGGTATTGTCGACTTCGAGGATGTCGATCGGATCTTCTTTTTCGAGGCGGTATTTGTTTACGCCCACGATGGTTTGTGTTCCCGAGTCGATGCGTCCTTGCGCACGTGCAGCTGCTTCTTCGATACGCATTTTCGGAACGCCGGTTTCAACCGCTTTCGACATGCCACCTAATTTTTCCACTTCTTCAATCAGCGCCCATGCTTTGGTGTACAATTCCTGAGTCAGCGACTCCACATAATACGAACCGGCCCACGGGTCAACCGCACGGCATATCTCGGTTTCCTGCTGAATGTAAAGCTGTGTGTTACGGGCGATACGTGCCGAGAAATCGGTTGGCAGTGCGATGGCTTCGTCCAACGCGTTGGTGTGCAGCGACTGGGTGTGCCCCAGCGCCGATGCCATTGCTTCGATAGCGGTACGGCCCACGTTGTTGAACGGGTCCTGCTCGGTAAGCGACCAGCCCGATGTTTGCGAGTGGGTGCGCAACGCCATTGATTTTGGGTTTTTCGGGTTGAACTGTTTCACTAATTTGGCCCAAATCATACGGGCAGCGCGCATTTTGGCGATTTCCATAAAATGGTTCATCCCGATGGCCCAGAAGAACGACAAACGGGGCGCAAATGCGTCGATGTCGATCCCGGCTTTGATGCCGGTGCGGAGGTATTCCAACCCGTCGGCCAGCGTGTAGGCCATTTCGATGTCGGCAGTAGCGCCGGCTTCCTGCATGTGGTATCCTGAAATAGAAATAGAGTTGAATTTTGGCATTTTCTGAGAAGTAAACTCGAAAATGTCGGCAATAATTTTCATCGAAAATTCCGGCGGATAAATGTAGGTGTTCCGCACCATGAATTCTTTCAGAATATCGTTTTGAATAGTCCCGGCCAGTTGATCCAGGGTAGCGCCCTGTTCCAGTGCAGTCACAATATAGAAAGCCATCACCGGCAAAACGGCTCCGTTCATGGTCATTGATACCGACATTTTGTCGAGCGGAATCTGGTCGAACAGGATTTTCATATCAAGGATCGAGTCAATGGCCACACCGGCTTTACCAACGTCGCCAATCACGCGCGGGTGATCGCTGTCGTAGCCACGGTGGGTGGCCAGGTCGAATGCCACTGATAGACCTTTCTGTCCGGCAGCCAGGTTGCGGCGGTAGAATGCGTTCGACTCTTCAGCCGTTGAGAACCCCGCGTACTGACGCACGGTCCATGGTTGCATGGCGTACATCACCGAGTAGGGACCACGCAAATACGGAGCCACACCTGCTGCATAGTTCAGGTGTTCCATGCCTTCGAGGTCGTCTTTACTGTAAACCGGTTTCACCGGAATCTGCTCCGGGGTTACCCAGTTCTTTTCAATTTTGTTTTCAACCGCCCAGCTTGCTGCATTCGTTGCGCTACCGGCAGTTTTGATGTTTATGTCTTTGAAATTTGGTTTCATATACGATTAGATTTTTAGATGATCAGATTTTTGGATTTTCAGACTTTAAGAACTGACTTGAATTTTGTTGTCATTTTGATTAGCGATTTTATCCCTTCGTTAATTCCGGTGAATTTCTCTTCGGGAATGAATCCCAGATCATTGGCTAAAATAACCTGAGTTTCCAATTCAAATAAAGATCCAATTGCATAATCAAGAAATCTACTAAATTCTTTATCACCATTTCTTCCTGTTCCTTCAGCTATATTGGAAGGTACTGAAACAGCAGCTCTTCTTATTTGAGATGTAAGACCATACATTTCTTCTTTGGGAAATACAGAAGTTAACGAATAAACATCTTTAACGAGTTTTCTGCTTTCCTGCCAAATCTTTAATTCGTGATAGTTATGCATGTCTTGATTTATTTGTCTGAGAATCTTAAAATCTGAGAATCCGGTTTCCTACTTAATTCCCAACTTAATCTGATAACCTTTTAACTCGTCCAGTAAGTTACTCTTCACGTGGATGAAATTTGAAATGCCTTTGGCTTTCAGGTCGTCCATACAAGCAGGAGAGCCAGCCACTACAAAAATGGCGTCGTCTTTCAGCAATTCGGAAGCGGCAGGAGCAAGTTCAGCATATTCATCATCGGAGCTGCAAAGAACCACGATGTCGGCTTTTGCAGCTTTAGCAGCTTCTACGCCTTCGGCAACCGTAGCAAAACCATTGTTGTCGATTACTTCGTAACCGGCTACGGCAAAAAAGTTGCAGGCAAACTGGGCGCGTGCTTTGCGCATGGCCAGGTTGCCAATGGTCAGCATGTATGCCATCGGGCGTTTGTTGGTTTTCGAATATACATCGGTTTGGTAACGCAATGCTTCGAAAGCCTGCGCCCCTCGGTATGGTTTCAGTGTTTCGATTTCGGCATCTTCAGCAGTGCGGTCTTTGGCTTCAAAAACCGAAGCATCAATTTCAGAAGAAATCTTTTCGGTAAAATTCGGGAACTGATTTACACCCAGCAGATTTTCGCGGCGGGTTGCAATGTTCATATCGCGTTTGGCGGCCATCTCTTTTACCTGTTTCTGGATAAAACCTTCTTTGGCTGCGGCGATGAAGCCACCTTTATCCTGAATTTCGAGGAACAGTTTCCATGCTTCTTCAGCAATTGAAACGGTCAATTCTTCAATATAATAAGAACCGGCTGAAGGATCGACGATCTTGTCGAGGTGCGATTCTTCTTTCAGCAGCAATTGTTGGTTGCGCGCAATACGGTCGGAGAAGGTGGTCGGTGCTTCGTAAATGGCGTTGAACGGCAGTACGGTGATCGACTCAACGCCACCGAGCGCAGCACTCATTGCTTCGGTTTGGGTACGAAGCATGTTCACATACGGATCGTACAGCGTTTTATTCCAGCTTCCGGTTTCGGCGTGGGCTTCCATCTTACAACTGCATTTGCAGTTCGGATCGTATGCTTTCACGATTTGCGCCCACAACATACGGGCGGCGCGGAATTTGGCAATTTCCATGAAATAATTGGCGCTCACGGCAAAGTCAAACTTAATTTTCCTGGCAACGGTGTCAATACCTAATCCGGCTTCGGTTAACAGGTTCAGATATTCGGCTCCCTGAGCCAATGAAAAGGCCAGTTCCTGTACAATCGACGAACCTGCATTGCTGTAGTTTTTCGCCGCAACTGTGATAAGCCTGAATTTTTTCAGGTCGGCGGTTTCTTCGATCAATGTTTTTATTTCGGCAATGCTGTCGTCGGCGAATTTGCCTTTCAGTAAGTAACTGCCCAGCGGGTCGATATTGGCCGATGCAAAAACAGTTGCTTTCTCCCAGTTGCCTTTTTCGATGAAATCGGCCAATAACCGGGCAAACTTCAGTTTTTTGCAGCAGCATACGAAGTTAATTTCAACGGCTTCCAGACAAATGCCTTTTAGCAAAGCAGTAATGTCGGCAGCAGTAAATTCGTTGCAGCCTTTAAAAACAAAACCCAACGAGTTGACGCCTTTATTCAGAATATCGAGCGCTTTTTCGTTGGATTCTTTGACATCATTTACGATGATGTTTTGTCGTACCAGCCATTCGTTACTGGTCTTTTTGTTCCCCCGCACAAACGGAAATTCGCCGGGTAAACTGTTAGTGTGATCGAGCTTTTCAAGGTCTTCGGCCCTGTAAAACGGCATCACATTGATCCCATCGTTGGTTTTCCACACCAATTTCTTGTTGAAATCGGCCCCTTTCAGGTCAGCGGTCACTTTCTCCATCCATTCCTGGGTACTCACCGGAGGGAACTCGTTAAAAAGTTGATTATATTTTTCTGCCATAATGTAACTGTTAAGAAAATCAGGGTGCAAAAATACTCTATTTTAATCAAGCAAAACTGAAAAAGGTCAATTTTTCAGGATAATTAAGGGAAGACAACCAGAGTTTCTTCAAAATCTCGATCAGGAAACAGCAATAATTGAAACCAGCCTTCATTGCCACGACCAGTTCCTTATTATTTTACCCGGATTTGTTTTTTGAGGGCCCCTCGAAAGATCAGAAATTCTCATTCTAAATAAGGGTTGAATATTTTATATGTATTAACTTTAAATTAACTTTGCAAACTGCAAAACAAGGCGAGATGAAAGATCGGAATTTTAACTATATCAAAGATTTGACGAGGTACCAGCGGCAGAAAACAAGCACAGTAATTATCGGGGATACACCCCTTGGGAGCGATTATCCGATCCGCATTCAGTCGATGACCGATACCGACACGGCCAATACGGAAGAAACCGTGGAACAGATCATCCGGATCATTCATGCCGGCGCCGATTACGTGCGGGTTACCGTGCGGAGCAGCAGCGATGCCGAGAACCTGAAAAACATTAAAAAAGAATTGGTTGCACGTGGGTACGATCACCCGTTGATCGCCGATATTCATTTTAACCCGAAACACGCCGAAATTGCTGCCAAGTATGTACGGAAAGTACGCATCAACCCGGGAAATTTTTATGATAAGCGAGCAAAGTTTGAACACCACATGTATACCGATGAGGAATACAAAGCTGAGCTGGCGCGTATAGAAGAACTATTTGTCCCGTTCATCCAGGTATTGAAAGACACCAACACGGCTTTGCGTATCGGTGCCAATCAGGGTTCGCTTTCCGACCGTATTATGAGCCGTTACGGCGACACGCCTGCCGGGATTGTGGAGTCGGTGATGGAATTCCTCCGCATCTGCCAGAAACAGGATTTCCACAATGTAATTATTTCCATCAAGTCGAGCAATACCCGGACCATGGTGTATACCGTGCGGCTGCTGAATTACAAAATGCGGCTGGAAGATATGAAATACCCGCTTCATTTAGGCGTTACCGAGGCCGGACAAGGAGAAGACGGACGGATTAAATCGGCGGTGGGCATCGGGGCATTGCTGGCCGATGGCATTGGCGACACTATCCGCGTTTCGCTGACCGAGTCGCCGGAAAAAGAAATCCCGGTGGCCCGTAAGCTGATCGATCATTTTGAAAGCTACAAAAATCACCAGGAAATAAAAGCTCCTTTGTTTGCCCAGACCAACCCGTTTGAGTACGAAAGGCGCGGGGTCCGCCCGGTGTTGAAGATGGGAGACAAACAGGTCCCGGTTGTGATGGCCGACCTGAGGGGACGTTCGCTTCCCGAAATACTACCCCTGCGCGGCAAACAAATTCCCGAATATTTTCTCGACGGCAATGAAGTACGCGATCTCGAAGGCCATATTTATCCCATCCTCACATTGGAAGAATACCTGTTTGGCGGTTCACATTGGGGACAAACCAAGTTTATCCGTACCAACAAAATGGAGTTCGACCGGTTTATGAACGACAATCCGGAGATCATCACCAAGCTGAAACAAACCCGGAAAACTGTGTTGATACTCGAAAGTTTCAATAAAAACCCCTTTGCCGAACTGAGGGCTTTTTTCATGACACTCGAATCACATATATGGAAAGTACCGGTCATCATTTTCCGTGAATATAACGAACGGAATCTCGAAGATTTGCAGATTAAAGCGGCTGCCGATCTGGGCGGTCTGCTGATCGACGGGTATGGTGATGGTATTTGCGTGACCAACAAGAACGACAGCATCACATTTACCGACCTGAAAAACCTGAGTTTCTCGATCCTTCAGGCCAGCCGGATGCGTATCTCGAAAACCGAGTTCATTTCATGTCCGGGCTGTGGGCGTACCTTGTTCGACCTGCATGACACCACGCTGAAAGTGAAAGAGCATTTTAAACACCTGAACCAGCTAAAAATTGCGATCATGGGTTGCGTGGTGAACGGCCCGGGCGAAATGAGCGATGCCGACTACGGTTTTGTAGGCGCAGGGCCGGGGAAAGTGAACCTGTACAAAGGGCAGACCCTTAAAAAAAGACATATCCCGTTTGAGCAGGCAGTGGAAGAACTGGAAACGCTGATCCGGGAAAACGGCGACTGGAAAGATCCCGAAAATTAACGAAAATCGCTGAATATTTCTTCGACCGTCATCCCCGGTTGCAACCAAAGAGTTTGCAGCCCGGTTTCACGGGCAGCCACAATATTTTCCTGAAAATCGTCAATAAACAAGGTTTCTTCCGGTTTTACGCCGGATAATCGGATTACCTTCAAAAATGATTCCACATCGGGCTTCCTAACATGTATTTCATTGGAATAGAAATCCTTATCAAACAGAGAAGAAAACTCGAAACCGTGTTGCCGGTGAAAAT
Organism: Prolixibacteraceae bacterium; assembly: GCA_034003625.1. Lineage (GTDB taxonomy): Bacteria > Bacteroidota > Bacteroidia > Bacteroidales > Prolixibacteraceae > GWE2-42-39. Next base: position 126,968 of record JAVEYG010000008.1, read on the forward strand.
CTGCGTGTATCCGTTCCACATGTATCGCATTGGTATTGCTGAACAGAAATGTCCGGAATTGTTTTTTCAGATTTTGTAAAATGCCGGCGCGAATGGAAGGAATGTCAAGCAGCATGGCCGTCCATGCGTAATCGATCTGTTCGTTGGTAACCCCGTTCCCCAGTATTTCTTTTACCCCGGAATGAAATTCATCAACAGAAATAAACCCCCGTTCAAATTTGTAAAAAATTTCGTATTTAAAATTCCATGGATTTTCTTCCACCAGACCGATGTGCCCAAGTTTTCTGAATTCTTCCATAGTCCGGTGAGGGGCCAGGTTCAGCAACACTCCGCCCAAGTCGAAAATAATGTTCCGTATGCCGTTTAATTTGACCATGATCTTATTTTGGTCCAAAAATAGGGAAAAGCACAGATACTCCTGCTGGACCAGGTGTTAACGTTTGATAAAAACCCGATATTGGCCCTTTCCCCTGGGTTCATCGCCGGCACTTCCACTGCACAAGCAAGCCTGTCATTCCACCGAATATTCCACGCTTACAACGACCCGTACTTTTTTATACACATCCATTGTATTCGACATGTAATATCCTTCTCCCTGGCTGCCCAGCGACTCATCCCTGTCGACAATGGAGAAAAGCCCCTGGCTGGCCCTTTTTAGCTTGCCAAGTTTCACCCTGCTTTCGTTTGTAAACTGGATGGCCGCATGATAGGCATTCTTTGTCGCTTCGGTCAGCATAGCCGGTTTTACCTCGTTCAGTTTCGTAAAATAATATCGGACCGCACCTCCGTACTGGTTGTTGAGCACTACTCCGGCATTCAGCAGTTCATCGGTCATCCGGCTTACTTTCTGAACGTTATCCACATTGTTGCTCCGTACCTGGATCACTTTGTCGATGATGTACCGAAAGTTGTTGCTTGAATTGTAGTTCCCGTATTCCTGGGCCATCTTGTCGGTTACTACCAAATCTTTCTGGATGATTTCGTCCTGGATGATCCCGTTGTGAGTTAAAAAACCGATTACCTTGTTTTTCGCATCTTCGATCAGTTTACTGCCTTCCATCAGGTCGTTGTTGGCAACTCTGCACTGGATCGTCCATAACGCCAGGTCCGATTTGACTTCCCGTTCGGAAAATCCCTTGACCGAAATAGCCCGGTCCTCCTTTTTAAACCGCTGAATAGCCCGTCCGGTAATAACTGCATTCAGGGCAAATGCGGCGATAAGGCCTGTTACAATGATAAAGGTTGTCTTTGTTTTCATTTGCTTGTTTTTTTCAGATTGAACAAAGTATGATATACTGGTTTGTCGATAACCATCGTATTCCCGGAAATATTAAAGTCCCTATGTTTGTGTTTCAATGAACAAAGCGCATAAGCTAAAGAGCATTATTTTTAGAGTTTTCGACGACTTTAACTATAAACTCAATAACTTATGCAAAAACAAAGTAACATTTTAAGTTTT
>JAVEYG010000009.1:0-125802 GCA_034003625.1 Prolixibacteraceae bacterium
TTCGAACAAACATAAATCAAAAATACAGAAAGAATTAACACCCAAAATGACACGTAACGCAGGCCTAAGTGCCTCTTATTGTGTTGCTTGTGGTTTTATGGAAAATTGAGCGCGGAAGTCAGGAAAAGATTGAACTTTAAAAAAAAGGGACTGTCCAAAAAGCTCTAAAATCCGTAATTCTCGTCAGGCACTGATATCCCAAACCAAGTTCGGGATGACCCTATTCCAGACTTTTGGACAGCCCCCTTTTCAAATTAATGCAGTTCTTTCCTGGCTTCTTCCAGTTGCTTCTGATTTTCGGGGGGCAGGTTGCCGGTCCACTTTTTGATCCGGTAATTGATGCGGATGGTAAGCATGTACATTATCGGCGAAATCAATAAAGTGAGGAAGGTAGCAAAACTAAGCCCGAAAATTACTGTCCACGACATGGGACCCCAGAATGCAACACTCTCGCCACCCATGGAAAATTTCGGATCAAAATTGGTATACAGGTGAATAAAGTCGAAGTTAATACCCAACGCAAGAGGCAGTAATCCCAGCACAGTGGTGATGGCTGTCAGCAATACCGGGCGCAACCTGGTTTTGCCGGCTTTCACCAAACAAGCAATTTCCTGGTCGGGCGAAAGAAATGCCTTCTCGGAATAGCCCAGTTCTTCGCGTTTCTTTTTCCGCTGAAGGTCGATATAGTCAACCAGCACAATCCCGTTGTTCACCACAATCCCGGCCAGCGAAATAATCCCGATCCCGGTCATAATGATCACGAATTCCATTTTGAAAGTTGCCAGTCCCAGGAAAACCCCGATGGTGCTGAAGAGTACGGTTGCCATAATGATCAGCGGACGGATGAACGAATTGAACTGGGTAACAAGGATCAGCATGATCAGCGCCATGGCCACCAGCAGGGCAAAGAACAGGAACTGGCTGCTTTCGTCCTGTTCCTGCTGTTCGCCGGTAAAAGCATAATGATAGCCTTTCGGCATCTCATAATCCATTAATACCTGACGGATGCGGCTGTTTATTTCGTTGGCATTGTACCCTTCCACCACGTTCGACGAAATGGTAATTACCCGCTTATGCCCGATACGGTTGATCTTGTCATAAGTTGTTGAATACTCGAACGAAGCAACGGATGAGATCGGGATTTTGTGATCATTGATCATCAGTTTCTGGTTCATCAGGGTCGAAACATCGTTCCGGTATTTTTCGTCCAGGCGCAGGAAAATATCGTACTCATCTTCCCCTTCTTTATAATTACCCACATCATACCCGTACAGCGAGTTGCGGATAGCCATTGCTATTGCCTGCGTCGACAATTCAAAACGGCGGGCCTGGTCGCGGTCGATCTTCACCAACATTTCAGGCTGGTGAATATTGATGTCGATTTTCAGTTCATCGATACCCGGAATGTTATCGGCTTCAATTTTTGTCAGAAAATCGTCGGTAATCTTCAGGAGCTGGTCAAACTCATCTCCCGAAATTTCGATGTTGATCGGAGCGCCGACGGGAGGGCCTTCTTCTTCTTTTTCGACATATACTTTTGCACCTACAAACCCTTGCAGGGCCGCAGAAACTTCCTGCATTATCTTCGAAGTGTTGATGCCTTCCCGGTACTCGAAGTCAACAAACGATATTGAGGTAAGCGATTTGTTCGGACTGTTGTTTGGTTCAAACATGCCTCCTTTGCCATTCCCGACGTTCGTTGTTACCGATTTCAAAATATGTTCGTAAGGGGCAATCGTTGTTTTGATGATTTTCTCCACCTCATGCGAGACCTCATCGGTACGTTCAATTGCCGTTCCCAGCGGAAGTTCGGTAGTCACGTAAATGGTACGCGGGTCGGTATCGGGGAAGAAAACCACGTTGGGTTGTCTGATCCCATAAAAAATGACAGAGAATATCAACATCAGAAATGTTCCGATGAAATATACCAGGGGCATTTTTCCCGTCAACGCATGGCGAAGCTGCCGTTCGTAAAACCGTTCGAGCCAAACCAGGAAGCGGGTCTGGAACCAGCGGGCCAGCGGACGAAGGGCAACAATATTCAGTACCAGGAACAAGGCAATGGTTACTAAAATATTCCCGATCAGGTAAATTTTGGCAACATAGAACAGTACCGCCACAACAGTGAGGATCCCCGCGTTTTTGAATGATTTTTTTGAATTCGCCCTTTGCCGGATGTTGTCAATTTTCATAAAAGACGACATAAACGGCGGGGTCATGATCAATGCCACAAAAAGGGATGAAGACAACACAATAATCAGGGTTTTCGGGAAGATGCTCATGAACTGTCCAACGATCCCTTCCCACATCAGCAAGGGGAAAAATGCCGCCAATGTAGTAAGCGTCGACGAAATGATCGGGAATGCGATTTCGCTGACACCCCGTTTGGTGGCAGTCAACAGCGAATACCCCGAACTGTACAGACGGTACACATTTTCGACCACCACGATCGAGTTGTCGACCAGCATCCCCAGCGCCAGGATCAGACTGTACAGCACCATCGAGTTGAGGGTCACATCCGACTGGTCGAGAATGATAAATGACAGGAACATGGAAATGGGGATAGCCAGGCCCGAAAACAAGGCATTGCGGAACCCGAGAAACAGGAACAGCACAAAAGTCACCAGGATCATTCCCATGATGATACTGTTTTCAAGGTTGGCTATTTCGTTCCGGATGTATTGCGAGATATCGTCGGTTGTCACAATATGCAAATTCTGAGGAAGAGCGCCTTCTGCTTTTTCGTCGACTAATATTTTGTTGATCTTGTCGGTTGCATCGAGAATGTTGGCGCCGCTTTTTTTGGTGATCGACAGGGTTACAACCGGGTTATCGTTCAATCTCGAAATGGTTGATTTTTCCTTGTACCCATCCACAATAGTGGCAATATCACGCATGTAAACAGCTTTGCCGTTGTTCAGCTTAATAATGATATTTTCAATTTGCGGTACATTGGTAAAATCGCCTTCTGTACGGATTACCCGCCGGATTTTATCGGCCGTGAATTCACCTCCCCCAATGGTTACATTCTCAAACTGAACGGCAAACGCCACATCTTCGTAAGTCAGTCCGTGCGCTTCCAGCTTATAGGGATCGATGTTGATCTGTATTTCACGTTCGTCGACCCCGCGGATATTTACTTCCGAAATCTCGGGCAGGCCCTCAATTTCATCCTTCAGTAATTCTGCATATTTTTTCAGTTCCCGCATGCTGAAGTCTCCCGAAATATTCACGTTCATGATCGGGAACTCGGCGAAATCGAAGTCCATGACCAAAGGGTCGTCCTGCAAATCGGCAGGCAATTCCGACTTAGCCTTGTCCACATTGTCCTTGGTGTCCTGAAGGGCCTGCTTCACACTGGTTTTTGTAGAGAATTCGACCACGATCAGACTGACGTCCTGATAGGAAGCCGAGGACAATTTTTTAATCCCGTCCATTCCTTTCATCTCCTTTTCAATGGGACGGGTGATCAGGTTTTCAATATCGACGGGAGAGTTTCCCGGATATACGGTTTGTATGAAAATATAGGGCACCACGATTTCGGGAAACGACTCGCGGGGCATTTGCCTGTAAGAAAATAACCCAAAAAAGACGATCAGTAAAGTCAGGATGAAAACCGTTGTTTTATTCTCAAGGGCCAGATAAGTCGGCCTGAATTTACGGGTTATATGTTCGCTGTTGTTACTTATTTCTTTCGACATTTTTGTAATGATTGTTGTGTTTGTTTTCGGGATTCTCAGAACCGGATATGGGTCCCGCTCACGACCTGGTTAAACCCTTCGGAAATAATCAGGTCGCCTGCTTTCAGGCCTTCGAGTACCTCGACCATGTTATTGTTGTTCACCCCGGTTTTTACATATACCTTCCGGGCCTGCTGGTTTTCGGAAATGAACGTATATTCTCCTTTAAAATCCTGTTTTACAAGCAAGGAGGGAACTACAAAAGCATCTTTGGCCACATAATCGCGTATTTTCACTACCGAAAGCAGGTTGGGCTTGATCATGTTGTCGCGGTTGTCGAGATTGATACGGACGCGGAACGTACGGTTATCCGGATTGATGTAATTCCCGATCAGGTTGATCGATGCCTTTACCTGTTTGCCCAGGGCGGGAAAATCGACCAATACTTCGTCTCCCTGTTTTAATTTGGTCAGATAGCTTTCCGAAACTTCGGCATAAATTTTCACCTTGTCGATGTTCACTACTTTGGCAAAGGGTATCTGCGGCCCGGCAATTTCGCCTTTTTTCTGATAAATGACATCTACCACTCCCGAAACCGGCGATTTTACCATAGTCATGTCCTTTTGTGCCTGCAGGCTTTCTAAACGGCGTTCGAGCGATTCCTTGTTCGATTTTGCCTGAAGGTATTGCATTTCAGACCCGATCTTTTGTTCCCAAAGGTTTTTTTGCCTTTCGAAAGTGGTGGTTGCCAGGTCAAGGCTGATCTTTACTTCCTCGATGCTACGGTCTAAGATTTCGGTGTTCAGAATAGCCAGTGCCTGACCTTTTTCCACTTTTTGCCCTTCGCGTACCAATATTTCCAGAATCTTGCCCGCACCTTCGGCGCTTACATCCACTTCCTGGTCGGCTTCCACATTTCCGGTCACATCAATAAAATGTTCAAATAACTGAGGTTGCATCTCGGTAACCTTTACATTTACATATTCCACTTCTTTTCCTTCCTGAAGTTCTTTTTCAAGGGTGCCGATCTTTTGCTCTAATTCGTGTACCTGCTGCTTGTACTGGGCAAGTAACGTTTCTTTTTCCTTCGTGCCTTCAACTGCCGGCGTTCCCGCACAGGCTGCAAGAAAGGCCAGTAAAACAATGGATGATATTGTTTTCATTTTTCCTGATTTTACAAATTTTGGGTACATTTTTCTGATTTTAATATTTTCCAATGGCTTTGTCGAGATTAATTTTTGCATTGAGTAACTGGATTACCGAGTTGATAAAAGCGCCTTGCGCCTGAATGTATTGGCTTTCGTTTTGTGCCAGTTCGGTACTTCCCGATAGCCCGTTCTCGTATTTCACGGTTGTTTTGCCGTAAATTCGTTTTGCAAGTTCTTTGTTATCCACATTGTTGGCATATTGGGCGACTGCATTTTCCATGTCGGCCACCGCCGAGAGATAATCTTTCTGGAGGTTTTGTTCTGCGAGTTTCTGGTTGTTTGCAACCTTTTCGAGGTCGAGCCGGGCTTGTTTTACTTTTGCACTTTTCATCCCTCCGTTAAAAATGGGGACAGAAAGGCGCAGCCCGACATAAGACGATTTAAACCATGGTACCTGGCTTTTAAAAAGGTTTGCATCATTCCCGTATGCCGTTTTGGTCCAGTTGTAAAAACCGTCGAGGCTTGGCAGGTACGCAGCTTTTTCGAGGTTGAGCAGCTTCTCCGAGATTTGTTTTTGGGTACCCAGCATCCGGTAGTCGATGTGCGAGGTGTAATCGAAACCGTTTCCTGTCCCGTTTCCTGAAATCAGCGGGTTCAGGTGTTTTTCCAGGGAATCGGTCAGTTCGATGTCCGTTTCCATATCGACCCCCATGGCAAATTTCAGCACGATCTCTGAAACGCGGATCTCGCGCTCGGCTTTCAATACCTGGTTTTCACTGTTTTTCACCATCAGCTGCATTTGTTCCACATCCTGTTCTTCCACAAATCCGTTTTCGAACAGGGCTTTGGTGTCGTTCAACAGCTTTTGCGAATTGGCAAGGTTTTCCTGCATTACCCTCCGGTTTTCACGGGCCACCAATACCATGTAATAACTCTGTGCCACGGCATTGCGAATATCGATCTCTGTTTTCTCTTTGGTTTGTCGGGCCATCTGCAAATAAATCTGTGCCGAACCGACTCCCACAATATACGATCCGTCGAAGATCAGCTGGTCGACCGAGAAACCAAAGTCGGAACTGTAATCCTGTCCAAATTTCACAGGAATATAGGTTCCGGGTTCTTCTCCAAAGAACTCACCCGGTATAAGCGAAACAGGCAGGTTCAGAAAACTCATGTACGATCCGGTACCATTCACCTGTGGCAAACCCATGGCAATGGTTTCCCACACTTTTTTCTGCGCTTTTGCTATATCCAGGTCCGAGTTGATGACCACATACGAATGGGTGGCCGCGTAATCCTGAGCTTCTTCTAACGAAAACTTCAGGTTTTCCTGTGAATAACCCGGCATATAAAAAATTAGACCGGACAGGAAGCTCAACAGTAGTTTCAGTTTACTTTTCATTCTAAGCATTGTTTAATTTCTGTTTGTAATATGCTAATCCTTTTTCTGTACAAATGGCGTGTAAATGATAATCCATTACCGCATCAAAAAAACTCTCCGACCTGATCTCCTCCTCTTTGAAAATCGCGTTATTCACGTTCATTGTCAACAAAATTCGTCCCACCTGCAGGCGCGCAACAATATCAATATTCAGATCGCTCCTGAAAAGCCCTTCGTTAATCCCCTGTTCAAGCATTTTGTAATTTTGCCCGTAAATCCTTTTCTTTTTGAACTCCTGCAACTTTTTATTGATGCGGGGGTACATCCGTTTTAAATCAAAATCAATATTGTTGTTATATAATCTCAGCATTTTCAATCCGTGTTCGCGGTACAGGAAGAACTTGTCAATCGCATTCATATCGTCACAGCAATCGAAATCAATAACCGGGTTTTTCATGTAATAATTTATCGACTGGTCGACCAATTCTTCTTTATCTTTAAAAAAATCGTACAAAGTTTTTTTCGATATCCCCAGTTCTCTCGCCACATCGTCCATGGTTACACTTTTTATCCCGTACCGGAGATATAGTTTTCCTACGTTTTTTAATATGTATTCCTTTTTCTCATCCATAAAATCACAAATGTATTGCTTGAAAAATCCCGTGGAAACTTTTTTTGAACAAATAGTTTCTCAAGTTTCCACTTATAACATTCAGGACACATTGTTTGTTTGTTTTCTATGGTCTTTTAAACGAACGACAAAACTACCGGAACGGAAAAAGTTTTCAGAAAAGAAATCGGTAAAAGGAGAAAATCGGGGAGTAATTAGAGAATATTCCGGGGAAAAAGTGATTTTGCAAAAAATTAAAATTCATTTTTCCGAATTCCGTCGTTTCATGAACGCTTCGGCCACCACGATGTCTGAGGGGCGGGTAATTTTAATGTTTTCGAAATTTCCTTCCACAGTGTGTATCGGGCAACCCGTACGTTCCAGCACTGACGCATCGTCGGTAAACTGCCGGTCGTATTCCTGAAGGTACGCTTTCTTTATAACTGAAACCCGGAATGTTTGCGGAGTTTGCACATGGAAATACATTGAACGGTCGACGGCACTGTTCTCACCGGGGCCTGCTTTCCGCAACGACTCGGTGACCGGCACCACCGGAATGGCATTTGAATGTGCTTCTGCACCAGCCAGGCACCGGCTGAGCGTATCGCGGCTTACCAGCGGGCGTACCCCGTCGTGGATAAACACAATCCCGTCTTCCCCGATTGCCTCCAGCCCGTTTTTCACCGACCCGAAACGGTTGCTCCCACCTGTGACAAGCTGGTGCGGAACGGAAAAGCGGTGTTGTACACACAGTTCTTCCCACCTCGGCTTCTGATCTTCGGGAAGTACCACAATGATTTTCATCCAGCTGTCGAAACAATGAAAGGCACGGATAGTGTGCATCAGGATGGGTTCGCCAAGCAAACCGATGAATTGCTTGGGCAATGAGGTCCCCATTCTGCTGCCTGTCCCCCCGGCGACGATAAGTGCAAATTTTTTCATTTTTGTTACTGGTACGGGAACAAAAATAATAAATCTGCCGGGCAAAAATAATTCATCGGGATGTGCAGCAAACGAAATTTTTATTTGTTGTACTTTTAGTTACCGAATGAACTTAAATTACTGGATAATGAAAACAATTCTGAAATTTTTAACCGAATTAAAAGAAAACAACCACAAAGAATGGTTTGACAAAAACCGCGACCGGTACCAGGAATGCCGTCAGAAAATGCTTTTTATGACTGAACTTTTTAATGCCGAAATCCACAAATTTGACCCCTCCATTCCGCTTAATGATCCGAAAGAATGCCTGTTTCGCATTTTCAGGGATGTACGTTTTTCGAACGACAAGACGCCCTATAAAACAAACATGGGCAGCTTTATAGCCAACGGCGGACGGAAAAGCACCTGGTCCGGTTATTATTTTCATATAGAACCGGGTGCCAGTTTTGTGGGCGGTGGCTTGTACATGCCTTCAGCCGATATACTGAAAGCCGTGCGTACAGAAATTGGCGACAACGGCGATGAACTTTTCGAATTGCTGAACAGGAAAAGTTTCAGAAAATTCTTTCCGGAGTTATATGACGACCAGTTGAAATCTGCCCCCAAAGGCTATCCCGCCGATCACAAACACATCGGGCTGTTAAAATACAAGTCGTTTGCGGTTGGCTCCAATCTAAGCGACCAGTTCATTACAAGTCCCGATTTTGTTCCGCACACAATTGAAGCCTTCAAAGAATTATCACTGATAAACAACTACTTAAACGAAGCAATACATAAATGGATGTAAAATAGAACTCTGAAAACACGAAAAAAGGGGGTCTTCATCCCGATTCAGATACACTTCATCAAAAAAAACAGGGGGTTTCGTATAATTATCCGATTTTAGAGGTTACCTATTGGGAAAACGGAGGATAAATTTTGGTTTTAATTCTATTTTTTAGAGTTTTCCCCATCCACAATTTTTATAACAAATTAAAAAGGCCGGATTTCCCCCGGTCTTTTTTTTAGCCATTCACTTCGGCAGATCATTCTCAGTGGTTCCGGTAATATCTTCGGAAGAGGACCTTCTTTAACTCGCGAAAAATGATTTGATGGGCAACTACTTCCACCTGATTATATTCAGGCAATTCGTGTGCTGCCTGTTCTATTTCGCGTCCGCTGATATCAACCTGATACAACACCGACATCAATAGCCCCGAATTATTTGCCAACAGTTTCCCCACCTGAAAGATAAGTTGCCCATGTAGTTCGTTATAAGCTTGTTCCGTATTTCCGGAAAAAGTAATTTCCACACCAAACATGGCAAAGTCTTTCATGATCTGCTGCACGGTTTCATGAATAATGTCGGTTTTGCACAGGTACAACTGAATATTGTTGCTGCGAAGATCGGGCAGGCCCATGATTTTGCTTCGTTAATTTTCAGGAAAGATAATCAGAATCACACAAACATTTTATTATTTTGCCTGAATATAAAAATACCGGATTATGCTTTTTTCAGGAAACATATCGAAAATGAGATCGGAATACGGGGCCCCGGTAACGTATTTTCTTCCGGTAGGCAACCGGGAACTCACAATGAACGAATGGATTGGCTCCAATATACGGCTTCGTTTTACCGGGCAGATCAACTGTATCTCCTGCGGAAAGAAAACCAAAACCTCATTCAACCAGGGATTTTGTTATTCGTGCCTGCAAACGTCGCCCGAGGCCAGTGAAACCGTGACCCGGCCCGAACTTTCAAAAGCCCATCTGGGTATTGCACGCGACATGGACTGGGCACGCGAACACGACCTTATTGAACACGTGGTCTATCTTGCCCTCTCGAACGATTTGAAAGTAGGAGTAACCCGTCACCACCAGATCCCTACCCGCTGGATCGATCAGGGCGCCAGCTTTGCCATTGAACTGTGCCGCACACCCAATCGCCACATTGCCGGCGTAATTGAAGTGTGGCTGAAAAGATATTTTACCGACAAAACCAACTGGCGGGCGATGCTTCAAAATCAGGTTGACACCCGCATTGACCTGCAGGAAGAAAAGAAAAATGCCCTTCGGTTACTGACCCCGGAACTTCAGAAATATTATTCAGGCAACGATACAATATGGGAAATCGAATATCCGGTACAACAATATCCGCAAAGAATTACCAGCCTCACTTTCGATAAAACACCCGAGATTGCGGGGATTCTCACCGGTATCAAGGGGCAATACCTGATTTTTGACAGCGATACTGTGATCAACATCCGGAAACACAATGGGTATTGGGTGGAGGCAGAGGTTTGACCTTCCCGAAAAAGTTCTATTCAAATGCCACACAACAATAACCAGCAACTCCCGCTGCTGTCAAACAGACATTCAAGGCATCGCCTTTTTTTCTTTGAGAAGATACAGGATTACCTTTTTTCATTTCTGAAACTTTCTTTCTAATTTCGGTCACAAAATCACACACATGGCAATCATCCGGGTCAGCAAACAATTCAGTTTCGAGATGTCGCACGCCCTGTTCAATTACGATGGGTTGTGCCGTAACATTCACGGGCATTCGTACAAACTGCGCATTACCATTACAGGTGAGCCCATAAACGACCCGGGCAAGCCCAAAAACGGCATGGTCATCGATTTTGGGGACCTGAAAAAGCTCATCAACAAAAGTATTGTGGACGAACTCGACCATTCGCTGATGATCAATGCAGCAGCACCGCACCGCAACCCGGAAGAGCTGGGGCAGATGTACGAGCGCTTTCATGTGGTCGGGTTTCAACCAACCACTGAAAATCTTGTTATATATATCGCCGGGAAGATTCAAAAATTGTTGCCTGCACACCTGAAACTGTTCAGTGTGCGTTTATACGAAACCGTTAACTCGTTTGCCGAATGGTTTGCTTCCGATAACCTTTAAACAAAAACTCATGTCAGAAAATAAAAAACGGCTGTTCCTGCTCGATGCGTATGCACTGATTTACCGTTCGTATTTTGCCTTTATCAAAAATCCGCGTTTCAACTCGAAAGGGATGAACACCTCGGCCATGTTTGGTTTCGTGAACACGCTCGACCAGTTGCTGAAAAATGAAAAACCCAGCCACATTGCTGTTGTTTTCGACCTGAGCGGCCCCACTTTCCGGCACGAAATGTTTTCGGAATACAAGGCCAACCGCGAGGAAATGCCCGAAGACCTGCGCAAATCGATCCCGTATATCCGCCGTATCATTGAGGCATACAATATCCCGATCCTTGAAAAAGAAGGTTTTGAAGCCGACGATGTGATCGGCACACTGGCTAAAATGGCGGAAACAAAAGGTTACGAAACCTTCATGGTCACTCCCGATAAAGACTATGCCCAGCTGGTTTCCGAAAATATTTTCATGTATAAACCCGGGCGTGGCGGCAACGAAATAGAGATATGGGGCGTCGACCAGATAAAAGAAAATTTTATGGTGGAGCAGCCCGGGCAGGTAGTTGATGTGCTGGGACTGATGGGCGACACTGCCGACAATATTCCCGGCTGCCCGGGCGTGGGGCCGAAAACGGCCATGAAACTAATTGCCGATTTTGGCAGTATCGATAATCTGTATAAAAACATCGGCCAGCTAAAAGGCAAGCAAAAAGAAAACCTGGAAACCTACGAAAAGCAGGTGCGTATGTCGCAAGAGCTGGCCCGGATTATTCTCGACGTACCCGTTTCGTTCGACGAAGCAGCGCTGCAAATAAGCGACCCCGATCTTCCGAAACTGAAAAATATTTTCTCGGAACTTGAATTCCGCACCTTCCTCGAACGCTTATCTGCCGGTACCGGGCAAGCGCCAACTGCACCTCTGCCAACTCCCGGCTTTGAACAGGGGTCGTTGTTCGGGGCCGCCCTCGAACCGCTTGTTGCCGAAGAAAAAAACTTCGACACCATCGACACTGTGCCACACGATTATTATTTGGTTGAAACACCCGACCAACGAGCCAGCCTGCGTGCCGAACTTTCCATTCAGGATGAATTTTGTTTCGATACCGAAACCACCAGCCTCGATACCCGCGATGCCGAATTAGTGTGCCTCTCGTTTTCGTTCCGAGACCACGAGGCTTATTGTGTACCTGTTCCGAAGGAACGGGAAAAAGCGCTGGCCGTTGTGAAAGAATTTGAACTGGTTTTTGGCGACAGGCGCATTGTAAAAATCGGGCAAAACCTGAAATACGATATCTCGGTACTGATGAACTACGGCATCGAAGTGAAAGGCCCGCTGTACGACACAATGATTGCCCACTACCTCATCCAGCCCGAGCTGCGCCATAACCTCGACTATCTGTGCGAGCAATACCTGAAATATGAAAAGGTGACCACCGAAAGCCTGATCGGGAAAAAAGGAAAAAGCCAGATGAACATGCGGCAAGTCCCCATCGAAAAACTAAAAGACTATGCCTGCGAAGACGCCGACCTGACGCTTCAACTGAAGAAGGCCATCAATCCGGGACTCGATCAGGCAGGCGTGCGAAAACTGTTCAACGAAGTGGAAATGCCCTTAGTATATGTGTTGGCCGATATGGAAATGACCGGCGTAAAAATTAACCCCGGGGAACTAAACCGTTATGCCGAAATTTTACGTCGCCAGATCATTGATATTGAACAGGAAATTTTTGCACTGGCCGGTGAGGAATTCAATATTTCGTCGCCCAAACAAATGGGCCCGATTTTGTTTGAGAAACTGAAAATCGACCCAAACGCAAAAAAAACCAAAACCAAACAATATTCTACATCGGAAGACATACTTGAAAAGTTGGCCGACCGGCACCCGGTTATCGGGAAAATACTGGATTACCGTGGCTTGAAAAAACTACTTTCGACCTACGTGGAAGCCCTGCCACAACTGATCAACCCCCGTACCGGCAAGGTGCACACCTCATACAACCAGGCGGTTGCGGCTACCGGGCGGTTGAGTTCAACCGACCCAAACCTGCAAAACATCCCGATCCGCGATGCCAACGGACGGGAGATCCGCAAGGCGTTCATCCCTTCCGACGGCAACCATTTGTTTTTATCAGCCGACTACTCGCAAATCGAACTCCGTATCATGGCCGCACTGAGCAAAGACGAACAAATGATAGGAGCCTTCCGCAAAGGGGAAGACATTCATGCCATTACGGCTTCCAAAATTTACAAGGTACCGGTTTCTGAAGTAAATTCCGATATGCGGCGCAAGGCCAAAACTGCCAACTTCGGCATTATTTACGGCATCTCGGCCTTTGGTCTTTCGCAACGGCTGAACATCCCGCGCACTGAGGCGAAAGAACTGATTGACGGTTATTTTGAAAATTTCCCCGGCGTAAAACAATACATGGACGACAGTATTTTAAAGGCCCGTGAAACCGGTTTTGTGCAAACCATTATGGGCCGGAAACGTTATTTAAGCGATATTAATTCGGCCAATGCAGTGGTGCGCGGCGTCGCCGAACGGAACGCCATCAACGCGCCGATACAAGGCTCGGCAGCCGACATCATTAAAATTGCGATGATAAGCATATGGTGCGAAATGAAACAGCAGAAGTTGCAATCGAAAATGGTGATGCAGGTACACGACGAACTGAATTTTGATGTGTTGCTCAACGAAATGGACCGGATGAAGGAAATTGTACAAAACGGAATGGAAAATGCAGTGGACATTGGCCTGCCGCTGACGGTGGAGATGAATACCGGCGACAACTGGTTAGAAGCACATTAACGATTTTCTGAAAAAGGGATTGCCCATGATGGAAAAATTAGTTACAGAAGACGAATACCGGGAAGCGCTGAGGCGTTTTCTGGAAATAAGCAACTGCCGTACAGCTTCGCCCGAAGCTGCCGAACTGGAACAATTACTCACGCTGATGGAAATTTACGAGCAGGAAAACTGCCCCGACCTTTCCATGAATTAACGGCAATAACCGGCAAAAATAGTTTTCGCCACCGCTTCATATTTTTCAGGCGGTCCTGCTTTCCTTATCAGTTTATATACTTTATGCGGTTGGCTGAACAGTCCGGAAAAACTTCAGTATGTGCTTTCCAGAACACAAACCGGTGAAGCCCTGTAACGGGGCCAGGTAAATCAGATGATCGGAAGTCTTGTCCATAAAGGCTTAAAAAAACGGGAGAAATTTCAGTATCCGCTTATTATTTAACTATTTTTGTTAGCCACAAACGTATAAATTGTCTGTTGTAATGCAACAAATTCAGGAAAAATCAGACTCGGTAAGCAAAAGCCTCGATTTATCACCTTCATTGCAGCAGAACAAAAACCTGACAATAACCCGAAAGGTGATTGACACCAGCGAATTCCGCAAACTAAATTCAAAAATTAAAAAAGATTCGGCGAAACGGGCGCAGGCAAAGCAACCACTAAAAAAAACAGTCCCCGTCATAAAATCGGAACCGGATACCGTAATCCTCACGGAACCCCGTATTTCGGTTGCCATTCCTGAAATACCGGTAAAAGCCGATGTGTTTTTGCCGGGAAAAGATGTATTCCGGAAAAACAACGACTGGACGTTCGGCATCATTGTGCTGGCGCTGGTCATCATTGCGTCGGTACGCATTATTTCGAGCGCTTACCTGAAACAACTGTTCAGTGCAACCATTAATTTTACAACGGCTTCCCGCCTGTTCCGCGAAAGGACTTTTAACCTGCTGCATGCTGCATTTCGCCTCGACATATTGTTTTTCATGGTTTTGTCGCTTTTTGCCTGTCAGGCACTTTCGTTTTTTGGTGTTTCACTGTTCCCCAAAATGCCTTTTCTTGCGTACCTGGTTTCCATGGGGGCCCTGATTAGCTATTTTATGCTGAAACGTTTTTTATACATGTTTGTCGCCACTGTTACGGAGAGCCAGCCGGAAACATCTGAATATCTGTTCAACCTGAATGTTTATAACCGTGTGCTGGGCATTGTTTTGTTCCCGTTCATCCTGTTGCTTGCTTTTGCCCCGATCGGCAATATGGGACCGCTACTGATCAGCGGTTCATTCATCATTGCTGTTTTCTGGGGATTATCGCTTCTCAGGGGGGCAAAAATATTATTAAGAAAACATTTTTCAATTTCTTATTTGATTTTATACCTTTGTACCCTTGAATTTTTGCCCTTGCTCGTAATCGTAAAGATTGCAACGGGGTAAGAGGCAGGATAGTAACTAAAAATCATTGAGTCTTGAAAATCAAGAAAATTCTGGTTTCGCAACCAAAACCTGAGTCGCCCAAATCTCCCTATTTTGATTTGGCGAGCAAAACCAATGTTCAGGTTGACTTCCGCCCGTTTATCCAGGTGGAGGGAGTATCGGCCAAAGAATTTAGGCAAACACGTATTCAAATTCTGGATCATTCTGCAGTAATTTTCACCAGCCGTACGGCGATTGATCATTTCTTCAGAATCTGTCAGGATATGCGGGCCACCGTTCCTGACACTATGAAATATTTTTGCGTTTCGGAGGCAACCGCCTTCTATCTGCAGAAATATATTGTTTACAGAAAACGAAAAATCTTTTACGGAGACGGTAGTTTCGAAGATTTAATGGAAGTGATGAAAAAGCATAAGGATGAGAATTTCTTAGTGCCCCTTTCGCATATCCACAATCTGGAGATACCGCAATTATTGGACAAATTTAATTACAAGTACACAAAAGCCATTTTGTACCGGACGGTAAGCAGTGATCTTTCAGATCTGAAAGATGTGAATTACGATGTACTGGTTTTCTTCAGCCCGTCGGGAATAAAATCGTTGTTGCAAAACTTCCCGGATTTCGAACAAAAAGAGATTAAAATTGCTTCGTTTGGGCCTACTACGGCACAGGCAGTAAAGGAAGCCGGTTTGAGACTTGACATTGAGGCGCCCACCGAAGTGGCCCCGTCAATGACTATGGCACTTGAACAATTCATCAAAAAGCACAACAAAGATTGTAAATGACATTTTATATTCCGTGAAAAGGGGACCCTCGGGTTCCCTTTTTTTATTGTATTTTAGCCGCACAATGGAACGGTTTACCTTAAAAAAAGAAGAACGCCTTTGCAGCCGCATAATCATTGAAAAACTTTTCAGTGAAGGGGAATCGTTTCTTTCGTATCCGATGAAAGTCGTCATGCTGAAAACTCCGCTCGACAGCTCCTTTCCGGTACAATCCTCATTTTCGGTTTCGAAACGAAATTTCAAAAAAGCGGTCTGGAGAAATCTTATCAAACGCCGGATGCGCGAGGCTTTTCGTCTGAATAAAAATGATCTTTACGAAATACTGAAAACCGAAAACATCCAGCTTGCCATCATGTTTGTTTTTATTGGCAAAGAGATTCCGGATTATCGGGAAATAGAAAAGGGCATGCGAAACGCCATCTATAAAATTCGGAAAGATCAGATAAGAAGAAAATAGACACCTACTCTTCCCCGATTTTCAACAAGGCTTCCGATACATTGATAATGTGGTCGCCAAGATGTTCGGCATGACTGATCACATCGTTGTAAATCACCCCTTCGTTGTACGAATACGCCCCCTGTTTCACACTTTCAATGTGATCTTTCTGCAATTCATTGCGGAATTTGTTAATCTTCCCCTCAATTTCATATGCCTCTCCGATCGAGCTTATTTTTCCTTCTTTCCCGAGATTGATGATCATTTCCTCAAACGCATCGTCGATCATCGAAAATATTTTGCGGATGTTCTTTTCTTCCTGTTCCGGGAAATAGGCCTTTTTCTCCTGTTTGCGTTTGAAAGTACGCGCCAGTCCGAAACAACTGTCGGAAATGCTTTCAATTTCATCCACGATTTTGAACATCGATTTTATCTTTTTCGATCCCGAACTACTTAATTCGCCCTGCGAAACTTTGGTAAGGTAAGAGGCAATCTCAACCTCCATCTTATCGCTGAAAGTTTCGTATTTTTCAATTTTTTTGTACAGGTTTTCAAATTTTCCCTTTTTATCCTCTACCGATATTTTTTTTACCAACCCAAACATTTTTTGTGAGCGGTTGGCAAAATAAACCAGTTCATTTTTTGCCTGAAGGATAGACAACTCGGAAGTAGAAAGCAAACCCGTGGAAATATGGGTAAGTTTAAAAATCTCATCGTCGTCTTCTTTTTGAGGGATCAGGCGGATCACTATTTTTTCAATTACCCGTGCAAAACCGATCAGGAAAAGCGCGTTCAGGATATTGAATGAAGAATGAAAAGCAGATAATCCCAGAGGCATTGCCGTAGAAGAAGTAAACGGGGATTCGCTGCCGAGATAGATCATCACCTGGTCAATCCCTTTGATGTATACCGGCAACAGGAAGAATATCCAGCACACCCCGAACAGGTTGAAAATAAGATGGGCAAGAGCCGCCCGTTTGGCGGATACGTTGGCAACAATTGCCGCAATATTGGCAGTAATCGTTGTCCCTATATTTTCACCCAGCACCATTGATGCTGCGATCTCAAAATCAATCCACCCGTTGTAACACATCACCAGGGTCAGGGTCATGGTGGCGCTCGACGACTGGATGACAATGGTAAGCACGGTACCGATAATCAGGAAAATAAAGTTGGAGAACATACCCATGCCTGTGTAGCGGGAGAGGAATTCCAATATTTCAGGGTGTTCTTTTATGTTCGGGACTGAGTCTTTCAGGAATTCCAGCCCCATAAAAAGGATGGCAAAACCAATGATAAATTCGCCCCAGGATTTTTTCTGATTATTTTTTGAAAAAAGAAGCGGAAAACTAATGCCGATCAGAGGTAAGGCAATGGTGCTCATCTTTACGTTGAAACCCAGGATCGAAATCAGCCAGGCAGTAATGGTAGTACCAATATTGGCACCCATGATCACCCCGATGGCCTCGATCAGCGAAAGAAGCCCCGCATTGACGAAACTGACTACCATCACGGTGGTTGCCGACGACGATTGAATAACAGCAGTAATCAGTACACCGGTCAGGAGGCCTTTGACCCGGTTTGATGTCATGGATGACAGGATACTCCTCATTTTGTCGCCGGCCACTTTCTGCAAAGCCTCGCTCATCAATTTCATTCCAAAGAGGAACAAACCCAGCGATCCGATCAATGTGAGTATTTCTACAATTCCAAATTTTATCACTATACTTAATTTTGTGAACCCGGTCCGGCAAAAGAACCCGACTACTTTTTTTAAATTGTCGCAAATATAACAGTTTGTGCCAAACGGCACGGAAATAATCTTGCTTCAAAAAACCAAAAATTACTTTTTCTTTATTTTCCCAGGCAAAAAATCGTTGAATATCCTTTCGTAATATGCAAACGACGCTTTTGATTGCCGGTTGAGCCTGAATTTGTAAATCTTCCCGGCATCTACAACCACCCTGGCCTCGCCGGCAAAATTAGGCCCTTTTATCTCAATCGTGTGAATAAGATTATACGGGAGCATAAAATTTCGTTTGTGGGCGGCAACCATCTGCCGGGGGTCCCAGGCTACGGCACGCGCCGCATTCTTCATCCGTTTTTGCCGGTTGTAGTCATCGACAAGCCCGCCAACAGCCCCCAAAAGCAGTGCATCGCTGGTATAACCACCAAAGAACGATCTTATGCTGCCGGCTGTATCAGTAGAAATACTCCCGGTTTTTACAAAAACCATGCAGTCGGACAAAAAGAAGCAGGTGAAGACTTTGGCTGTCGGGAAACCCGGTTGCATCATTCCGTCAATAATTGTCGGGGGTTTGGGAACGGGAGGCGGTTTCGGGATGTTTTCAGAATTACCGGTCAGTTGGTTTTGCATTCGTTTTTTTAGTTTTGGTTTGCCCTAAGTTACAACGAAAAATAGTTTCGCGCTTTATCCCGGCGCTGAATTATCCCGTTTTCTGAAAATAAAAATCCCCGTCGGCAAGTGCCAAACGGGGATTGTATCCTGAAAAATAATTTTCTATTCCACAAATTTCACCCACCCGTATTTATCGGGCTCATCGCCATACTGGATTGCACGCAGCTTGTGGTACAGTTTGGTGCTCCAGGGGCCGGGTTCATCTCCGTAGCGGGACCATTTGTCGTTATCGGCATCGTAAATCCCTTTGATAGGCGAAATCACTGCAGCAGTACCGCAGGCGCCGATTTCTTCAAAGCCTTCCAGTTCATCGAACAACACCGGGCGGCATTCCACTTTCAGGCCTACTTCTTCGGCCAAAACCATCAGGCTTTTGTTTGTAACCGATGGCAGGATCGATTCCGATCTCGGAGTAATATAGGTATTGTCTTTTATAGCAAAAAAATTGGCGGGGCCACATTCGTCGATGTACTTTTTCTCTTTCGAGTCGAGGTACAACACGGCAGAAAAGCCGCCTTGCTTGGCCTTTTTCCCGGCATACATGCTGGCAGCATAGTTCCCGCCCACTTTGTATTTTCCGGTTCCCTGTGGCGCAGCACGGTCGTACTGGCGCATAATAACCAGGTCGGTGGGCATAAACCCTTCTGGAAAGTACGGGCCCACAGGCATTACAAACACCACAAACAAATATTCTTCAGCTGGTTTTACGCCGATTTCAGGACCGGTTCCGATCAGCAACGGACGGATGTAAAGCGATGCCCCCGATTCATAGGGAGGGATGTATTGTGCGTTCAACTTAATAGCCAGTTCTACTGCCGCTTCAAATTTCTCCACCGGAAGCCTGGCCATCATAATGCCGTCGCAGGAACTTTGCATCCGTTTGGCATTTTCGTCCATCCGGAAAACCCTGACCTTACCGTCTTTGCCTTTGAATGCTTTCAATCCCTCGAACGATTCCTGTCCGTAGTGCAAACAGGTAGCAGCAATGTGGATGTCGATGTGTTCCGAAGAACTGATTTCCAATTCTCCCCATTTCCCGTCACGATAGTAACACCTGATATTGTAATCAGTTTTCCGGTACCCGAATCCCAATTTTTTCCAGTCAAGATTTTCCATATAATTTAAGTTCTTTATCGAAAGATTTTTTTTGAGGACGTAAATTAACGAAAAATATCTCTCACAGAGAAAGAGTTTACCCGGTATCTCCGTAAAAAAATGAAGTTTTTAAAATACATAGGATACAGTGGCCTGGAAAAGCCACCAGCCAAAATATTATTCTTTTGTTTTGATCAGTTCCAGCTTCTGCCTGAACCCGGTGCACTCCCAGCCGCCCACACGGAAAAGTGCGGCAAAACCAGCATTTCCCGATGAATATTTTTCGGTGAAATTGATATTTGATTTTCGCTGAAAAATATCATCGGGGCGATACGGGAAAAAGGTTTAGCTTTGTATTTTTGAAATTTTAGGCAACGCAACATGAAGTTTGAGCAGTATTCCATTTCCCCGAATATTAAAAAAAGCCTGTCGAAACTGGGGTTTAACCGGCCAACCGATATTCAGTTTAAGTCGATCCCGCCTATAATGAAAGGAGAAGACGTATTGGCCATTGCGCAAACCGGCACTGGCAAAACAGCGGCTTTTGCCATTCCCGTGCTTCATCTGCTCAACGAACGAAAAATAACGGGCCGCCCCGATGGCATCAAATGCCTGGTGATGGTGCCTACCCGCGAACTGGCCTTGCAGATTACCGGCGTTTTTGAGCAGATCGGGAAACACACGCGGGTGAAAACATTTTGCGTGTTTGGCGGGGTGGAACAGGGGCCGCAAATTGCCCGGCTCGAAAAAGGGATCGACATTTTGGTGGCCACTCCCGGGCGCATGTTCGACTTAGTCAGCCAGGGGCACATCCATTTTAACCGTACCGAAATCCTGATTCTGGACGAAGCCGACCACATGCTCGACCTCGGGTTTATTAAAGACATCCGCGACCTGCTGAAATTTCTTCCGAAGAACCGGCAAACCCTGTTTTTCTCAGCCACCATCGATGAAAAAATAAAAGAATTGGCCTACTCGCTGACCCGGAAACCCATCCGCATACAGATTTCCCCGAAAAACCCGGTAGCAAAAAATGTCGACCACTCGGTGGCATTTATTTCGATGGACGACAAACGTTTCTTTCTGGAACGCATTGTAGAAGAAAACCCGGATAAAAAAATCCTGGTTTTTGTACGCACCAAAGTACGTGCCGAGCGGGTAAAAAAAGCGATGGAACGGGTCGGCATAAAAAGCGAAACCATTCACGGCGACAAAGACCAGAAAGAACGGTTCGGGGCGCTCGACCGGTTTAAAAGCAGCGAAATAACGATGTTGGTAGCCACCGATGTCAGCGCCCGCGGGATCGATATTCCGGGAGTGAATTTCGTGATCAATTACGATTTACCAGAACAGCCTGAAAACTATGTACACCGGGTAGGGCGCACCGGGCGAGGGAATGAGCGTGGCCACGCCGTTTCGTTTTGCAGCGAGGAAGAAAAACCCATTCTGGAAGAAATTGAAAGCTATCTTGATAAAAAGGTGAAGGTGCTGGAAATCGCGAAAAACGATTATCTGGATACCCTCGATTTTACCAAAGACCACAATAACGACTGGCGCTCGTTGTTAAAAGAAGAAATTGATCTTCCGAAAAAGAAAAAGAAGAAGAAATAAACAGCCCGCCGCCTGTCCCGACAAGGACAATATCCTTCTAATCAGCGTGTTTGCTTTAAAGAAACAGGACAAACAATAAATTTCCCCAAAAGCAAGTTAGGAAAGCAAGTTAGGTTTTTATGAAAAGCAAGCCATGTTTTGCCCGAAAGTAAGCCTACTTTTTTGTAAAAGGATTTAGCCACCCATTTTATTGTTGAGGGCTTACGATGATGGGGGCGCTCATTTATTCAACTCTGCCCGCATGGATGCTTTGTGTTGTATCCGTATTATAGCTTTCGAGGGCGTTTGTTGTCATCAGTCCACTATTCCTTCAATCCTGAAAATGACCGGCATTAACCCGTCGGTACAACATGTAATAGTGGTTCCTTTCTGTTTAATCCAGGGAACATTGCCGTCAAACATTATTGTTAATACATCTTTCTGAATATCGGCCCATGCCCATGAACAAAAACCTTGTGGTACGTCATTGTGGCTATCCACGATAAACTCGTCCCCTACTTTAAACCGGGGACACCCGGTACAATTCTCCGGCAAATCCAGGCTGCAATATTCAGATATTAACTCCCTGTTGTAAATCCTTTTTAATACCGTTATTTTACATCTCTTCATAATTGCTGTGAAATAAAGTCAATCTCTTTGATATTTTTGTTTTTTTGATCATGTTCAAACTCAATTCTGTGCCCCGTCCCCCGCACGATTGTATCGCGTGGCATTTGCCCCTGATGATCAGGTTAAAAAAGCACGGCACCCCGGCCTGAGAAAAACAGGCTTGCTTGCATGAGAACCTTAGCCGTACAAAAATTCCCAAATATAAGGAAGAAACCCCCACGCATTGTTTGTTATCCCAATCTGGTCCTATCTGTCCTTACTTTTCCTCTCCGTCAAAATAGCCCACCTGCGAATCTTTATCAAAAATTTCAAATGACGGAGCCAATAGTATTTTATTCGAATCAGGATATTCCGCTACATCGTACCCGATGTAAGTCCTTATGTCTAAGTAAATACATGGCTCGGCGGTATGGTTATACAGTTGATGCGCCCCTGTTTCCCCTTTTTCAAAAAAGATCAGGTCCCCATTCGTTACAATCACCAATCCATCAGGGGTTCTCAATGTGGCGGACCCGGAAATAATCATAAAAAGTTCCTCTGCGTACCGATGGAAATGGAACGGGGCAGAATACTGATCCGGATTCAATTGTCGTAAATCGAAGTTCAGGTTTTCAGGATTGATCCCTTTTTTAATTCTTGACACATCTGTGAATATCCTGTAATGATCAATCTTCTTCGGACTTTCCGTGAATTCTCTTTCTTCAGCTTTTAAAATCGTTGCCATATCCTTTGTAATTTTATTTACACATGAATGAATAATCTATTGATAAGTAACCGTTTCTCGATATAATTAGTTGTCAATTTCAAAGTACTCCCCGGTCAGACTGTTAAAAAGTTTATTTGATACAACAGCCCTTTAAATGTAATAATACCACCGTTGAATTTGAAAACAAATTTACAGGTTGGCCGACCGTTTGCAATCCTGTTAAATACATTTGCTAAAATATTTTTATCACCTCTTAGATCAATGCCGGTCAGCCTTTCTTCAGTTTTTATAATTGTTGCTGACGATGACATGTACGCCTATTACATTTAACCCGCCTATATCTTACATACTGCTCCAAATCAGAGGAATACACACCTCCTTTTGAGCGTTTCCAATTTATGCAAACTTCATGGACAAAAGAATAATCCGGTATGCCGGATTTTAAATATTTTATAAACAGGCGCCCGAACGGAAAACCAGCCTGTCCTTAAACAAAAACCCCGGTGGTATGGCGATCGTCTTACTGTTTCTTCGTAATCCCATTTTAAATGATTATTTTCGCCGCAACCTTTTGCAGTTGTCCCGATTTGAACGGCTGCAGTTTTTCAAAAAAACGGATGTATACCATACCACAACTTCAAACCATTGTTGCCGAAGAAATTCAGAGAGAAGCGGAGCGGATCGGCAGGACGGAACCCCTGAATTTATACCGTCCGGTTTCGTATACTCTGGATATGGGGGGTAAAAGGCTTCGCCCTGTGATGGTCTTACTGTCCTACAACCTGTTCCGCCACGACATTGAAAAAGCCTTTCCCGTCGCCCTGGCTGTCGAGATCTTTCACAATTTTACCCTGCTGCACGACGACATTATGGACCGCGCCGACATGCGCCGCGGACAACCAGCGGTACACAAAAAATTCGGAGAAAACACCGCCATTCTTTCGGGCGACGCCATGTCAATCTTAGCATACCAGTATATCCTGAAAACCAAAATTGCGGACATCCGGCAGCTCGCACAGCTTTTTTCGCAAACGGCCATCGGGATATGCGAAGGCCAGCAATACGATATGGATTTTGAGCAGCGCCTTGATGTCTCCATTGGCGAATACATGAAGATGATCCGGCTGAAAACAGCCGTTCTGCTCGGGTGCAGCCTTAAAGCCGGGGCTTTGGCAGCCGGGGCCGGACAGGCTGTCGCCGGTACGCTTTACGAATCCGGGGTCAACCTGGGGATGGCCTTTCAGTTACAGGACGACCTGCTGGACGTTTTCGCTGACGGGGAAAAATTTGGAAAAATGATCGGCGGCGATATTGTTACGAACAAAAAAACTTTTTTGCTGTTAAAAGCACTTGAATTAGCAAAAGGAGAAACAAAACAACAGTTGCTCGGATGGATTACGGCAAGCCATTTTGACGTTTCTGAAAAAATTGACGCAGTCCGGAAGATTTATTCCGAACTCGGTATCCGGCAGGTCACACAAGACCAAATTGCGGTATTTTACCATGCCGTAATGAAAAACATTGATGAACTCGCCATACCGGCGGACCAAAAAACCGGACTGACTGCACTTTCAGGGATGATCATGCAGAGGGATCATTGATCTGGTCGGGCGCGTTAAATAATGACGCGATTTTCAAACCGGATATATTTGTTCAAATCCGCAGGTTTTCGTAATTTCCGGCACGACTTTAAATATCATTTCATGAGTCAGAATATTGGTAAAATTATACAGGTAATCGGTCCTGTTCTGGACATTAGCTTCGATCGCGAAGGAAGCGAACTCCCCAAAATTTACGATGCTTTGGAAATTGTCCGCGAAGGAAAAGACAATCTTGTGGTCGAGTGCCAACAGCACATTGGCGAAAACACGGTACGCGCCGTATCGATGGACTCGACCGACGGGTTGAGGCGGGGCATGGAGGTAGTTGCCACCGGCAGCCCGATTACCATGCCCAAAGGGGAAGTGGCGCTGGGGCGCCTTCTCAACGTAACCGGAGACCCGGTCGACGGGCTGGAAAGACTGCCCAAAGAAGGCCTGAACATCCACAACGAACCGCCCAAATACGAACACCTGACCACCGAAACCGAAGTGTTGTACACCGGGATCAAAGTAATCGACCTGATTGAACCGTATGCCAAGGGAGGAAAGATCGGCTTGTTTGGCGGTGCCGGTGTGGGAAAAACCGTTCTGATCCAGGAACTGATCAACAATATTGCCCTGGCGCACAGTGGTCTTTCGGTATTTGCGGGGGTTGGTGAACGCACCCGCGAGGGCAACGACCTGCTACGCGAAATGATCGAAGCCAACATTGTGAACTACGGCGAAGAATTTAAAAAATCGATGGAATCAGGCAGCTGGGACCTGTCGAAAGTAGACATGGAATCGGTGAAAAACTCGAAACTGGCACTGGTATTCGGACAGATGAACGAACCTCCGGGCGCCCGTGCACGGGTAGCCCTTTCAGGGCTGACCATTGCCGAAAGCCTTCGCGATGGCGACGGGACTACCGGCGGTGGACGAGACATCCTGTTTTTTGTCGATAATGTATTTCGTTTCACCCAGGCCGGATCGGAAGTTTCGGCACTGCTCGGGCGCATGCCTTCCGCAGTAGGTTACCAACCTACGCTGGCCACCGAAATGGGGATCATGCAGGAACGCATCACTTCCACTAAAAACGGGTCAATCACCTCGGTACAGGCAGTATACGTGCCTGCCGACGACCTTACCGACCCTGCGCCTGCCACGACCTTTGCCCACCTTGATGCAACCACGGTACTCAGCCGCAAAATATCGGAGCTGGGTATTTACCCTGCTGTCGACCCGCTCGATTCCACTTCGCGCATCCTCTCCGCCGAGGTAGTCGGAAAGGAACATTATACTTGTGCACAGCGTGTAAAAGAGCTGCTGCAACGTTACAAGGAACTCCAGGACATTATTGCCATTCTCGGGATGGACGAACTTTCGGAAGAAGACAAACTGGTAGTGCACCGCGCACGACGTGTACAGCGCTTCCTTTCCCAGCCATTCTTCGTTGCCGAGCAGTTTACCGGCCTGGAAGGCAAATTGGTTTCCATTGAAGACACCATCAAAGGGTTCAATATGATCATGGACGGCGAAACAGACCAGTACCCTGAAGCAGCCTTTAACTTAGTGGGGACGATTGAGGAAGCGATTGCAAAAGGGGAGAAAATGCTGGCCGACGCCAATATCTAATAAGCTAAAACGAAGTTCATGTTATTAGAAATCATCACACCCGACAAAAAGATATTTTCCGGCGAGGTTAAATTAGTCAGGATACCGGGCAGCAAGGGCGCTTTCGAAATTCTGAAGAACCATGCCCCGATCATTTCAACCTTAGACAAAGGGACAATCAAAATTATCGACCTCAACGACAAGGAACAGTTTTTTGAGATCAACGGCGGTGTGATCGAAAATAAAGCCAACAAAATAATTGTCCTGGCCGAATCCGTTTAGAATTGTCAATTCTCGTTATATTTACCCTGAAGGCAAAACTTCAGGGTTTTTATTTCTTATAAGTTGAAAAAGAAAATCTTAGTCATACGGTTTAGTTCGATCGGCGATATTGTGCTGACCACGCCGGTTGTCAGGCAACTGAAAAAGCAGTTGAACGATATTGAACTTCATTATCTGACCAAGGAAAAACACCGTAGTCTTTTGGAAGCCAATCCGTACATCGACAAGATTCATTCATTTGACAGGAAATTAGACGAGATTATTCCCTTGCTGAAAGCCGAAAAATACGATTATGTGATCGACCTTCACCGGAATCTTCGTAGCCTGAGGATCAAACAATCGCTGCAGGCCCGTTCCTTCTCGTTCAAAAAACTGAATTTCAAAAAATGGTTGCTGGTCAACTTTAAGATCGATCAGCTTCCCCATATCCACATTGTCAGCCGCTATCTCGATACGACCCGGAAACTTGGCATAAAAGACGACGGGGAGGGGCTCGATTATTTTATCCCGGAAGATGAAATATTCAACCTCGCCCGGTTACCCAACCGGTTTCAAGATGGGTTTGTCGCAATTATCCTGGCCGGGACTTATTTTACCAAGCGGTTGCCTGCGGAGAAATACCTGCCGCTCATCGGGGACACACAATATAATTTTGTGCTGCTGGGAGGCGAAAAAGAAACAAACATGGCGCGGTCGGTAATGGCCGGTGCCGGTGAAAATGTGGTTGATCTGTGCGGAAAACTAAGCATCAACCAATCAGCTTCGCTGGTCAGACAGTCCCGTTTAGTCATCAGCAACGATACCGGGCTGATGCACATTGCCGCCGCTTTCCGTAAAAAAATACTGTCGGTATGGGGCAATACGGTCCCGCAGTTGGGCATGCACCCTTATCGTCCGGCTGAAGGTTCGAAGATGCTCGAAGTAAGCGGGCTAAAATGTCGCCCCTGCTCAAAGTTAGGCAAACACAAATGCCCGAAAAAGCATTTCAACTGCATGAACCTCATCCCTGAAACAGCGCTGACCGACTGGGTAAAAAATAACTTCTGAAAAAAGGAAAGAAGCTGTTCAAAAACACAAAAGTTTCACGGAGTTATTTTTTGAACAGCCTCTTTTCAGCCAATCGGTTATTTCTTCTTTGTTGCATTTAGATAAGCATCTAAGAAACGCTGGTTGTTGGCATCCGAATCGCCGTATTTTTCGCGTAGTTCTTCCAACCGTCCGTGGAGCATTTGCTGTACATCCGCATACGCCGGGTCGTTGTAAATATTCTTCATTTCCTGTGGGTCGGTTTGCAGGTCGTACATTTCCCACTCGTCCACATCGTAATAAAAGTGCATGAGTTTGTAGCGTTCGGTGGCCACTCCATAATGGCGTTTCACCATGTGCACCGACGGATATTCATAATAGGTGTAATAAACGGCATCGCGCCATTCGCCGGTCTCGCCCGCAACCAATTTGCGAAACGATTCGCCCTGCATGTCTGCCGGGATTTCAACCCCTGCATAATCGAGAAAAGTCGGGGCAAAGTCGAGGTTCTGTATCAATTTGTCGATTTTGGTACCCGGTTTGATCTCTCTTGGATAACGGATCAGCAAAGGCGTGCGGAACGATTCTTCGTACATGAAACGTTTGTCGAACCAGCCGTGTTCCCCTAAGTAAAAGCCCTGATCGGAGGTGTAAACCACGATGGTATTTTCGGCCAAACCATTTTTTTCAAGATAATCGAGTACCTCTCCCACCCCGTCGTCAACCGATTGAATGCAACGCAGATAATCTTTGATGTAACGGTTGTATTTCCATTCGGCCAGTTCTTTGCCCTGCAGTTTTGCTTTCAGAAAAGCCTGGTTTTCGCTTTCGTAGGCATCCATCCAGTTTTGTCTTTGTTCCGGGTCCATTCGTCTCAGTTCGCCTGCGAAGTTGGTACTGTCGCCGTCCGGGCCCACAATCAGCTTGAAATCGTGCCCCCATTGGGCATGTCCGTCAATCTGCATTTCCTGTGTTTTGGCGGCAGTGCCCCGCCCTTCGTAATCATCGTAAAAAGTAGGCGGGGGCGTAAATACTGTATCATCATAAAGGTTCAGGTATTTGGGCGCCGGCTTCCAGTTACGATGAGGGGCCTTCTGATGGTACAGCAGGCAAAAAGGTTTGGTTTTGTCGCGCATTTCGCTGAGCCATTTCAGGGCATATTCCGTGGTAATTTCGGTACAGTAACCAGGGATCCGTTTCCGCTCGCCGTTGATCAAAAAATCAGGATTGTAATATTGTCCCTGATCAGGCAACACCATTGAAAAATCGAAGCCCTGCGGAAGCCCGGCGATGTGTATCTTGCCAATCATGGCCGTCTGGTAACCGGCCTGTTGAAGCCGTTTCGGGAAATTGTCCTGGTTCCAGTCAAACTTCGTAAAATTGTCGACTTTCCCGTTTATAAAGCTGTGTTTCCCTGTCAGCATAACGGCACGGCTGGGGGCACAAATTGAATTGGTGACGCAGGCGCGGGTAAAAATAGCGCCTTCCTTTGCCAGCCGGTCAATGTGGGGAGTTTTGTTCAGCCCATGCCCATACGCGCTGATGGCCTGGTAGGCATGGTCGTCACTCATGATGTAAATGATGTTCGGAGGGCCAACCTGCTCTTTTGCGTGTTGGGAGCATCCGGTCCCCACGATTGCACACAATGGAAGCAATCCGGAAATAAATAAGTCTTTCTTCATTTGGTTTATAGTTAAGAAATTGGGTTTATTTTTTTTAATTAGTTACTTTTCCCGGCTCCCTTCGGTTTTTGCCCGGATTGCCGGTCAGGTCGTCGCCCAGGTCCTCGCGGGCTTCATCAGCCAGTTTGCTTAATTCGTCAACGATCTCAGGATAGAGCTCTTTCATGTCGTAGCATTCTCCGGGATCGCGCCGCAGGTCGTACAAGGTAAGGCCGGTTTCAGCCTCCCTGTATTTGCCGGGAAAACCATCGTTGCCGGGCAAAACTCCCTGGTACGAACGGTGTTTGTGCGGAAATACCAGTTTCCAGTTCCCTTTGCGAACGGCTTCCAGACTGTTCTTCTGGTAATAGTAGTAGAAATGGTCACGGGGTTCGGCATGGGGTTCGGCCTTCATCAGTGAAAGAATGCTGAGCCCGTCGATTTTTTTCTGCGGAAGGGGCGGTCCGGCGATAGCTGCCAGGGTCGGCAGAATATCGATGGTGGAAGCAATCCGGTTGCAAATTTCACCTGCGGGGATTGTGCCCTCCCATTTCATAATACACGGTACCCGCTGGCCGCCCTCGAAACTGGCACCTTTGCCTTCGCGCAAACCAGCTGTCGATCCGGCGTGGTTGCCAAAATTGAGCCACGGCCCGTTGTCTGAGGTGAAAATGATCAGCGTATGGTCAGTCAGTCCGTTTTTCTCCAGCGCCTTCATCACCTGTCCTACCGACCAGTCAATTTCCATGATCACATCGCCGTACAACCCCTGTTCACTTTTCCCTTTAAATTTTTCGGAAACAGCCAGCGGAACGTGGGGCATGGAATGGGCCAGATAAAGGAAAAATGGGTTTTTCCTGTTCCGGTTAATAAAATCGACGGCTGTTTCGGTATACAATGTGGTCAGTCCGGCCTGGTCTTCCATCGTTTTTATTTCCCGTATTTTTTTATTTCCCCGGATAAGCGGCAGTTCAGGGTAGTTAAGCTTCCGTTTCAGTTCTTCCGGGATGTTCCGGGTGCCATCGTAATGAACCGGCCACATGTCGTTTGAGTACGGAAGCCCCAGGTATTCGTCGAAGCCCTGCTGCAAAGGCAAAAATTGTTTATGATGCCCCAGGTGCCATTTCCCGATAGCCGCCGTTTTGTAGTTTTGTTTTTTCAGCACTTCGGCAATGGTTTCTTCTTCCGGGTTTAAACCGATTTGTGCGGTTGGCATCAATGCTCCGCTGATGCCGACGCGGTTCGAATAACAACCGGTCATCAGCGCGGCCCGCGAAGCGCTGCACACAGCCTGCGACACATAAAAATTGGTAAAACGCATCCCCTGGGCGGCCATCCGGTCGAGGTTGGGGGTTTTGTATTGCGTGGCGCCAAAACAACTTAAATCACCATAACCCATGTCGTCGATAAAAATCAACACGATGTTGGGGTTTCCAGTTTTTGGACCGGCCGCCGGTGACCCGGCAGAAACCAGCATGGGCAGAAAAACAGAAGCACCCGTTACAAATCCGGATAGTTTGGTCATTGGGTTTACCGATTAAGTTAATCTTTCACAGACTTACGACCATGAAATAAAAATAACGATCCTTCAAATTTAAAAAATTTAATCACGCAGGAACAATGCAGAAGAGAAAAGAATCCCAAACATTCTCCGATATCCTGAACCTTTCACTCAGGGATATTGTATTCTTATTTTTACAGTGTATTCCACAATTCCCCAAAAAGTATTTAAAAGTTGGGACCAAAAAAAACAGTAGTTTTGAGTTGAATAGTGTTGTCCACACAAACGGGGACGCACGAACAATGTGCAAATATGTCTTAAAAATCTTTTAGTTATTTCCCTGACATGGTGAAAAAAATTGGAAAATTGCTCTTTCAGAAATCCCTGCTGCTTTCCTGGGCTGCCGTTTTTACTTTTGTGCTCAGCCGTTTGCTGGCGGCCTTTCCAACACTGACCGAACAACTGTACTCGCAAGGGTTGTATCCGTTTCTTGCCGCAGTGCTCTCTTCTTTCAGCAGGCATATTCCCTTTTCGGTCGGCGATGTTTTTTATGCTTTCCTGCTTATGTCCTTCCTGATACTGGTTTTTTCCGTTGTCATGAAGAAAACAGGGCTGAAAGAGGCCTGCATGTTGCTGGTTAATTCCCTGTCGGTCTGCTTTGTTCTTTTTTACTGGCTGTGGGGTTTTAATTATTTTCGGAAAGATTTCAATGCACGGTTCGGCATTCCCGGCGCAAGTCCCGACAAAATGGAATTGCTCACAGCGCTCGGCGAATTGGTTAATGCGACCAACACCAGTTATTTGCCGGTATATTCGATTGACCGATTGGCTGTGGATTCCATAATCGAAAATTCGTATCAAAAGCATGCCGGCGAGCTGAAAATTTCGTACCCGTCGGGTTCCCGGTACCCAAAACACATTACCTGCGGAAGTTTTTTTGCAAAAGCGATGATTTCGGGTTACTACGGGCCGTTCTTCAGCGAAGTACATGTCAATCGTTTGGTGTTACCGATCGAGTACCCGATGGTACTGGCCCACGAAAAGGCGCACCAGTTCGGGATCACCAGCGAAGCCGAGGCCAGTTTTTTTGCATGGTTCGTTTGCACGCAAAGCGGCGACCGGCAGGCAGCATACAGTGCCAATCTGTACATCCTGAGGTATTTTATCAACGAGGCCTCCCGGCTCGAGGAAACACGGGAAATCGTCAACAACCTGAAGAAAGAAGTCCGGCAGGATTATGCAAAAATACGGGACCACTGGATGGCGCTCAGGAATGAAAAGATTGACGAGGTAGCCGGGAAAGTCAATGATGCATACCTGAAAGCAAATAAAGTTGAAAGGGGGATTGAAGATTATTCGGGTGTGGTAAAACTTGTGATGGACCACCGGGAAGTTAAAAAAGAAACTGACCTGCCCCGAAAATAAATCGTAATGAAGTAGGCGTATGTATTGAGTTAAATTCACTAATTTGGCTTTTCATTAAGCTACGGATATGCTCAGCTTCGAGGAAATATTCAGAAAATATCATACCCCGTTGTTTTTGTACGCACAAAAGTTCACAGGCGACGAAAACATTTCCCTTGACCTGGTGCAGGATGTTTTTACCCTGCTTTGGGAAAAAAAGAAATTCGTCCTCGAAGAAGAACATGTAAAAGCCTATCTTTTCAATTCGGTGCGCAATGCCTGTATCAATTTTCTGAAACATGAAAAAGTAATTCGCAAACACCATGAAACCGGGACCCTGGTTTTAAGGGAGATGGAAATACAATATTACGGGAGCGGCGAAAAATCACTGATTGAAAAGGAATCGCTCCAAAAAATCTATCAGGCAATCGGTTCCCTGGCAGAGATTTACCGGGAAGTGATCGAACTAAGCCGGTTCGAGGGCCTGAAAAACAAGGAGATTGCCGAACGTCTGAACATCCCGGTACGGACTGTTGAGACAAGGCTTTTCCGGGCACTTTCGTTGCTGCGCGAAAAATTATCCGGGGAAACATTCCATATCCTTTTGCATATCTGCCTGTTAACTTCCATTGAAAAAAAAGTCCGGTTTTGATGACGTAATTTTCTTGACAAAGTTGTATTGATTACAAACAGGCAGAATTGTATTCAAAAATGATCAATACAAACGAACACGAACAATTGATTGCCCGCTATCTGAATGGTGAGCTGTTAAAGGATGACGAAGCAGCCTTGCTTTGCTGGATTTCCGAAAATCCAGGGAACAAAAAGCTGTTCTTCGAAGCAAAAGATTCCTGGGATGCTGCGTTGAAAAGCCGTGCAAAAGAAACAGAACAACTCCTTCAGTTTTACAAAAAACAAGCGATTAAAAAGGGCGCATTCGGTCTTTCAGGGTGGATATCAGGCGCTGCAGCAGCTGCCGTCCTGGTTGCCGGCTTAATTATGGGCAGCCTTTTACAGGGTAATTTCCGGGAAAGTAAAAGCCAGGTAGAGTCATTTTCTGTCCCGACGGGTTCGCGTTCTCAGGTCACCCTGGCCGACGGCACCATTGTCGATCTGAACTCCGACAGCCGCCTGGAACTATGTGATGATTTTTCTGCCCGTAACCGGACGGTCACGCTCACCGGCGAAGGATATTTTAATGTAAAAGCCGACCGTGAACATCCATTTACCGTCAGGACAAAAAAATTTGACATTCGGGTTACCGGGACAAAATTCAATGTCAGCAGTTATCCGAACGATCAGAAAATCAGCGCCACGCTTACCGAAGGACAAGTTCATGTTTCAACTTTCAATAATACCTCATTTACTTTAAAACCGGGAGAAAAGATCAGTTTCAGGCAACAAACGATGGAACCGTTTCTTGAACAGGCAGATGTTGAATCAGAACTGGCCTGGGTAAAAGGGGAATTCATTTTTAAAGAAATCCCTTTCCCTGACCTGGTACGACGGCTTGAACGCTGGTACGACGTAAAGCTGATTTATAAAGGAAGTGACTTTGATGCAATGGTTTACAATGGAAAATTTCTAAACCAGGAAACGATATGGCAGGTGTTGGATGCCCTGGCCCTCACTTCTCCTATCGACTACCGGAAAATAAATTTTCGCGAGTTTGAATTATTGTACAAGCCAAAATATTAAAAAAGCAAAGGCGGGCTGTCGCCACAACAACCCACCTTCCAACAATCAAATAATTAATTGTCTAAACATTTCAAATTTATGAAAAAAAAGCGAAACAAGAAGGATCGTCCCCTCCGGACGGATTTTTCTACAATTTATCGGATTATGAGATTAATTTGTTTGTTTATGTTTGTATTGCTGATACAGGTATCGGCATCATCCTACTCACAAAACACAAAGCTCAGCCTGTCGGGACAAAACCTGACCATTGAGCAGGTATTGAACCAGATTGAAGATCAGTCTGAATTCTCGTTTTTTTACAATGTCAAAGAAGTTGATTTGTCGAAAGTTGTTTCGATGAACATTAAAGACCGGCCCATTAACGAAGTGATGGATTTTCTGCTGGATGGAACCGACATGGCATACACCATTAAAAACAAGCTGATTATTATCCATCAGGGACAGGGATCAGGTCCAGGCGGGATGAGTGTGCAACAGGAACAGGAAGTAAAAGGAAAAGTAACCAACAGCAGCGGAGAACCGGTACCCGGTGCCACTGTGGTGGTAAAAGGATCTGCCAAAGGGGTTGTTACCGATTTTGACGGAAATTACACCTTAGACAATGTGCCGTCTGACGCTACATTGGTTTTTTCGTTCGTGGGGATGAAAAGCCAGGAAGTAACAGTGGCCGGAAGAGCTGTGATAGACATCCGGATGGAAGAAGAAACCATCGGCATTGAAGAAGTGGTGGCCATCGGTTATGGTACACAAAAAAGGGTCAACCTGACAGGGGCCGTCGACCAGGTAACCCAGGAAGTGTTTGAGAACCGCTCGGTATCGAACGTGACTCAGGCGTTGCAGGGCGTGGTCCCAAACCTGAACATCACCTTGTCCGACGGGAAACCGACCCGATCGTCAAGTTTCAATGTTCGTGGTAAAACGTCAATCGGACAGGGAGGCAACGCACTGGTATTGATCGATGGCGTGGCCGGAGACCCGGCCTTGCTGAACCCCAACGACATTGCCAGCGTATCGGTGCTGAAAGATGCCGCTTCGGCTGCCATTTACGGGGCCAGAGGTACCTTTGGCGTGGTGCTGATCACCACCAAGCAACCTCAAAAGGGAAAAGTAAACGTCAGTTATACTGGTAGTTTTTCTATTCAAAAACCAGTAGCTGTCCAGGATAATGTTTCGGATGGCTATGTATGGGCCGAACGCTTCCGCGAAGCCTATTATGCATGGAACAATTACTCGTCGCTTCCAAGCAAGATCAATAAATCACAGTTATATTCCGACGCCTGGCTGCAAACGTTCAAGCAACGCAAGGAACAAGGCATAACCGAAGAAGTGGTAACCGAAGCCAATGGGACCTATACCTATTTCGGAAATGTGGACTACTACGATGTATTGTACCGCGACCAGTCATTTGCCCAGGACCATAACGTGATGGTTTCGGGAGGAAACGAAAGGGCTGATTTTTACATTTCAAGCCGGTTGTTCGATTACAATGGGTTGTTTCAATACAATTCCGATGTGTACCGGACCGCAAACATCCGGGCAAAAGGGTCGTTGCAGGTGTACGACTGGCTGAAGGTGACCAACAACATGGAGTTTTCCGACATGACTTATCACAATCCGCTCAACGTGGGCGAAGGGGGATCAATATGGAGAAACATTGCCGACGAAGGGCACCCGACATCGCCCATTTTCAATCCCGATGGTACGTTAACCATGTCGGCAGCCTATACTGTGGGCGATTTTATTTATGGTAAAAACGGCATCGATACCCACAAAAAAGTATTAAAAAATACGACCGGCTTCACAGCCCGGTTTTTCAACGATAAACTTCGTATAAACGGGGACTTCTCATTTCGTAACTACGACAACAACGATGTGCAGAAACGGGTTGCTGTCCCCTATAGCACCAAACAGGGAGTAACGGTATGGTTGAGTGAGAAATACAACGACTACAAGGTTTCCGACCGGAATACTTTTTATACGGCAACCAACATTTACTCCGAATATGAAGATACATTCGCCGACCACCACTATTTCAAAGGAATGGTTGGGTACAACTACGAAACATCAGAATACGAATCAAACTATGTTCAGCGAAACGGGTTGCTCCTGGAAGATGCAGAAAGCCTGAACATGGCATTGGGCGAATCAATCACCACTTCTGCCGGATATGAAAAGTGGCGGATTGCCGGCGCCTTCTTCCGCTTTAATTATGGGTACAAAGACCGTTACCTGTTAGAAATAAACGGACGCTACGACGGTTCTTCCAAATTCCCGGAAAACCAGCAATATGCCTTTTTCCCATCGGTTTCAGCCGGATGGAGGATATCGGAAGAACCCTTTTGGAACATCGACCGGGGTATTTTGTCCGACGTAAAACTCCGCGGGTCGTATGGTTCATTAGGAAATGGAAATGTGGATTCATACCAGTTCATGGAGCTTCTATCGATCAGTACTTCCGGGTTTGTGTTAAATGGTGCGAAAAATAAATACACCAACAACCCGGCAGTGATCCCGAACAGCCTGACCTGGGAAACAGCAACAACAGCAGATTTTGGCCTCGACCTCAGTATGATAAATGGGCAGTTGCGTTTCACCGGAGATTATTATGTGCGTAAAACAACCGATATGTACACGGTAGGGATGACCCTCCCGGATGTGTTTGGGGCTACTTCGCCAAAAGGTAACTATGCCGATATGACCACCAAAGGATGGGAGATCTCACTGAACTGGCAAGACAAATTCACGCTGGGAGGCCGCCCGTTCAATTACGAACTGCGCGCCACCCTGCACGACTATTCTTCGGTTATCGACCGCTACAACAATACGACCAAGGCATTGAGCGATTATTACGAAGGAATGACGGTAGGCGAGATTTGGGGATACAAAACCGATGGCTTGTTCCAGTCGCAGGAAGAAATCAGTGGTTATGTAAACACCATTATCAAATCATCGTCTAACGGGACCATCTATCCGGGAGATTTGAAGTTTGTGGACAATAATAACAACGGGAAGATTGATTACGGCGATAAAACATTGGATAACCCGGGCGATAAAGTTATTCTTGGAAACTCAGAACCCCGTTATATTTACAGTTTCATGGTGGATGCCGACTGGAACGGGTTCTTTGTTTCCGCATTCTTCCAGGGAGTTGGCCGTGAACATTGGTTCCCCGACAAAGAGTGTGGTTTCTGGGGGCAATACAATCGTCCGTACAACATGTTGCCGAAATGGCATTTGAACAATTACTGGACCGAAGACAACCGCGATGCCTACCTGCCCCGTTATGCAGGATATAATGCTTCAGTTGGCTACGGAGGCGACAATGCAATCAGCGACAGGTACCTGCAGAACGTGGCATACATCCGCCTGAAAAATTTCCAGGTAGGCTATACCATTCCGCGAAGCCTGACATCAAAAGTCAGGATGCAGAATGCCCGCATCTACCTGACGGGAGAGAATCTTTGGAGTTGGTCGCCCCTTTACAAGCACACACGGGACTTTGATGTGACCAACACAGCCGGGTCAGACCCTGATCTTACATCCGGAACAAGTGGCGACAATTACAGTTACCCGTTGATGAAGAGTATTTCTTTAGGTTTGTCCGTAACATTTTAATTTGTAGATACCATGAAAAAGATAATCTATTCAATATTGGCCATCGGAATCCTTCTGACTGCGTGTGACCTTTACGAGGCGCCGGTAGATACTGTTGGCAAGGATGCTATCTTCGGTTCGGAATCCGGGCTGAAAACATACTCCTACTCTTTTTATAACATGCTGCCCACAGGGAGCGACCTGAACCAGATCGAAATTGATCTGGTAGATTTTGGGGCGATCAACAACATCAATACATTTATAACCAAAAATGCGTACAGCGAAACAAGCAGCAGTGGCTGGTCATGGTCTGCATTGCGAAACATCAACTATTTCATTGTAAACTGTACCGATCCCAAGATATCGGAAACTGTCCGCAACCACTACATTGGTATTGCCCGGTTTTTCCGTGCCTGGTTCTACTACGACATGGTCAGAACATTCGGCGATGTCCCTTGGATCGACAAACCGCTTGATGTGGATGACGAAGAGCTATATGCGCCGCGCGACTCCCGCGAATTAGTGATGGAAAAAGTATACGAAGACCTGCAGTTTGCCTGCAACAACATCACAATGACTACCGATGCAACCGGTTCCTTAGTCACCAAATGGGTAGCGTATGCATTTGCTTCGCGTGTTGCCCTGTTTGAAGGGACTTTCCGTAAATATCACAACCTGAACCTGACTACATCGGCCAGCACCTGGCTACAACGGGCTGTAACCATGTCGGAATACCTGATGAACAACTCGGGAAAGAAACTTTACACGGCTGCCGGGACAAAAAAATCGTACCGCACGTTATTTACCAGCGATAATCCGGTAACCGATGAAGTGTTGATGGCCATATGCTCCAGTTCCACTCTTGCCGTGCTACACCATGCCAACTGGAAATGGACTTCGCCTACTTATGGGAACCGTTTCAGCATGACCCGTCCGTTTATCAACACCTACCTTCAACTTGACGGAACGCCGTATACAGATAAAGCCGGCTGGGAAACCGAAGATTTTTATACCGAATGCCAAAACCGCGATTACCGTCTGGCACAAACCATCCGTACCCCTGGATATACCCGCGACGGAACGGCAACTGCTCCTGATTTTGCCGGGTATGTACGCACCGGGTATCAGCCTATCAAACTCTGTTTAGATGGAAAATCGTATGACAACGCAGCGCTCAACACCAATGCGTTGCCTCTTTTCCGTTATGCCGAAGTATTGTTGAACTACGCCGAAGCAAAAGCCGAACTGGGAACCCTTAACGATGCTGATTGGGCAAAAACAGTGGGCGCCATACGTGCAAGGGCCGGAATTACCGGCG
Organism: Prolixibacteraceae bacterium; assembly: GCA_034003625.1. Taxonomy (GTDB): domain Bacteria; phylum Bacteroidota; class Bacteroidia; order Bacteroidales; family Prolixibacteraceae; genus GWE2-42-39. The sequence continues at coordinate 38,227 of JAVEYG010000009.1, forward strand.
GAAACTCAACCAAACCCACAACCGTCGACAATTACTTCAAGTCGTTCTATTTTCCGAATATTTCCGATCCGGCAATTCTTGAAATCCGCAGAGAAAGGGGTATTGAACTGTGCCTTGAAGGCTTCCGTTTCGACGACCTGAGACGCTGGAAACGCGGCGACCTGCTGCTGAAAAGCTGGTACGGAATGTACATATCACAGCTCAATGTGCCGATTGACTTAGACAAAAGCGGTACTTACGATGTGATTTTCTACACATCGACTACCGGGCTGAATGCCGCAAAAGCATTGACGGGCAACTGGGATGTGGCCAAAGCAACCTGTGCCACCATTTACGTTGAAGAAGGCGCAGGCAGCTCGAAACAACTGCAACTGGTTGAAAAAGTGCCCGGTGCAGCCGGTTATTACCTGACCTGGGACAAACCGAACGACTATAAGCGGGTTTGGGGAAACAAACAGTACCTGTACCCGATCAATTCATCGGTGATGGTCAAAAACCCGGACATCACCCAAAACCCGGGCTGGGAAAATGGCGGGGCCAATGATGGAAATTGATTAATTTTGGCTTGATATAATTCAGGAGGTTATATTTCTTTGTAAAGATGGCCTCCTGAATTTTTAAAGTTCCGGACAGAAGAAAGGTAATTATGGAATTTTTTGTCTATTCTTCCTGAAATGTTGAAAATTGTCCACATACAAAAAAATATTTACTCATTAAAAGAACGATCGACATGAAAAAATTTGTTTTGTTACTGACCACCTTCTTTATCGCTTTCGGATTCTCGTTTGCACGCCCCAACAAACCACTGGTGGTGGCTTCATACAATTTACGGATGGACACTCCCCGTGATGGAATAAATGCCTGGCCAAACAGGAAAGAGGCAGTAAAAGGGCTGGTGCGCTTTCACGAATTTGACATTTATGGGACACAGGAAGGCTTTATCGGCCAGCTAAAAGACCTTTGCGAAGTGGAAGGGTATGCCTATACCGGGCATGGCCGTGAAGACGGGAAAGAGGCAGGCGAACATTCGGCAATCCTATACCGTACCGACCGTTTCAAACTGCTCGGTTCCGGTGACTTCTGGTTGCGTGAAACTCCCGATGAGCCAGGGCTTGGCTGGGATGCAACCTGCTGCAACCGGATTTGTTCATGGGGAAAATTCCGCGATTTAGAGACCTCAAAAGAATTTTTCTTTTTCTGTGTCCATTTCGACCACCAGGGGGTTATCGCCAGGAAAGAGTCGGCAAAACTGATGGTTAAAAAGATTCAGGAAATTGCAGGCAACCAGCCCGTTATTTGTGTTGGCGATTTGAACTCGACTCCCGAAACAGAACAAATTAAAACCATGCAGGCATTGCTGAAAGACTCACGGCAGTCATCTCAGGCTCCACCTTACGGCCCTGTTGGGACATTCAACGGGTTTAAATTCGACTCCCCGCTGACCAACCTGATTGATTACATTTTTGTAAGTAAAAATATTGAGGTGTTAAAATACGGTGTACTTACCGACAACGTCGACCGGAGGTATCCCTCCGACCATCTGCCGGTTGTTGCCAAAATATTAATAAATTAAGAACTTTAACGCGAAAATAAATTATTCAGTTCTGGAATATCACTTTCCCGGTGACATCCATTAACAGATATTCGGATAGGTCCATCGAATGATCCTGAATTTTTCCGTCCGTAAAAATATTTTGAGTGGGTATGATAATTTCATACACCCCGGGAGTAAATTATTCGAAAATGAAGCGTATTTTGCACATATTAAAAATGGCATTGTGTTGTATGATACTATTTTCCTGTTCTGAAAATTCAGAAACCCCGGTTGGCGAAACAACCGGGGATACAACACTTTCAGAAATTGCAGCCATGTCGTTCAATGTCCGGTACAGTGGGGGCGACACAGGAGAACATAGCTGGGACAACCGAAAAGCTGCATGTCTGGCCATGATCGCCGGCACCCAACCTACCCTTATCGGGATGCAGGAAGTAAGGCCCGATCAGAAAACATTTTTTGAAGATAACCTGAAGAATTATACAATAATTGGCCTTGCACGCGATGGCAGCGGCAGTAGTACTGAATATTCCTCCGTTTGTTTCCGTTCCGATATTTTTATCCTGCTCGATCACGGTACGTTCTGGTTAAGCGCAACTCCCGATTTTATGTCGAAAGGATGGGACGGCGCATGCCACCGGATATGTACCTGGACAAAACTTCGTACAAAAAATTCCGGAAAAGAACTCTTTTTCTTCAACACCCATATCGACCATAAAGGCACGGAAGCACAAAAACAAGGCCTTTGGGCAATACAGGAGAAGATCAAACAAATAGCAGGAGACGGTGCCTTTGTCATCCTTACAGGCGATTTTAATATGCAACCCGACAATAGCAATATTACAGGTTTCGCAACATATATGAAAAGCGTCCGGGACCAGTTCCCTGCTGGAAAATACTTCAGCTCCCCGACATTTAACGGCTGGGGCCCTTCCGGTTCAGTTATCGATTATATCTGGTATCGAAATGCTTCCCCTGTTTCCTACGAGGTTATCAATGGGTTGTATTCCGGAATTACGTACATTTCAGATCATTATCCAATCATGGGAAAATTCAGTCTTCAATAAAAAATATCCTACTAAGAATGATGAAACGAACAATTTTACTCTTGTCTGTCATATCGGTTTGTTGCGGTTTTGTTTTTGCCCGCCCCAACCACCCGATTGTTGTGGCTACCTACAATATCCGGCAAAACAACCCCAACGACGGAATCAACGCCTGGCCCAACCGGAAAGAAATGGTGAAAGGTTTAATCCGTTTTCACGAATTTGATATTGTGGGAACACAGGAAGGATTTGCCGGACAGTTAAACGACCTGCTTGAGATGGAAGAATTTGAGTATACCGGTCATGGCCGAGACGACGGGAAAGAGGCAGGCGAACATTCGGCTATCTTTTACAAAAAAGATCGTTTCAGATTACTACAGGAAGGCGACTTCTGGTTAAGCGAGACACCCGACCAGCCATCTGTTGGATGGGATGCACCAAGTCATCGACGAATCTGTTCCTGGGCAAAATTCAGGGATTTGTGCTCGAAAAAAGAATTCTGGTTTTTTAATGTCCATTTTGACAACCGTGGTGTACAGGCCAGAATAGAATCAGGGAAACTGATGGCGAAAAAGATTCAGGAAATTGCCGGTGGGGATCCGGTTTTTTGTGTCGGCGACTTTAACTCGACCCCGGAAACCGAACAAATAAAAACCATGCAGGCTATTTTAAGGGATTCGCATCAGGTATCGGTAGCACCTCCTTATGGCCCTGTTGGGACAACCAACGGGTTTAAATTCGATGCCCCTATGAATAGGCGGATTGATTACATCTTTGTCAGCAGCCAAATCGATATTTGGAAATACGGGGTGTTGACCGACAGCAAGGAACAGCGGTACCCTTCAGACCATCAGCCGGTGGTGGTTAAAGCTGTAATCAATTAGTGTCATGTCAGACGTACGTTGTCACCCTGAATGAAGTGAAAGGCCTCACGTTTTACGCTATTCACAACAGATGCTTCACTACGTTCAGCATGACAAAACAATGTTGGCACAACATTAGTTGTCTATTGAAAAATCATTTCAGATTTTTCTGTCTATTTTTGGTCTGTTGAATAAACGCAAGATACGCATGAATTTTTCAGGACCGGAAATAGCACAAAAGATTAAATTGGGCGATGGGCCTGCATTTGAGCGTTTGTACAGCTTCTTCTGCCCAAAGTTGGCGTATTTTTCGAACCAGTATCTGATGGATCCCGAAGCAGCCAATAATGTGGCACAGGATGTGTTTACCGAACTGTGGGCACACCGGCAAAGTCTTCAGGATGACACCAATATACAGGCATGGCTGTTTACGGTCGCAAAAAACAAATCGCTCAAACAGATCAGCCGGGAGCAGTCGAAACAACGGTATGGCGATTATTTGAAAGCCCGTCAGATGAAAATCAATTACCAATCACTTTCCGGTTTCGACACCAGCCATTTTGTTTTTGAGGAATTACAACAAAAAGTGGACGAAGCGCTCTCGCGGTTATCGCCTCCGGTCCGCGCTGTTTTCGAGAAAAGCCGTTACGAGGACAAAAAAAACAGGGAGATTGCCGACGAACTCGGGATCAGCATAAAAACCGTGGAAGCCCATATTTCAAAGGCACTTCAGCACCTCCGGAAGGAACTGAAAGAATACCTTCCGCTTCTCTGCATTTTATTTTTTCTGAAATAATTTACCTTTCGCATTAGGGTAAAACACATCCATTTGGTTATACTTTAAAAAACGTTCAGTTCCGATGGAAGAAAAACTGATTCAATACATCAACGGGAAACTCGTCCCGGATAAGGAAATACGTGAGGTACTCGACTGGATTGAGGCTTCGGAAGCAAACCGGGAAACCTATAACGAATTAAAAAAACTCTGGATACTCACCGGCTTAATAAATATTGAAGCACAAACTTCCCGGAAATTTTTTACCCACAGGAATACGTCAAGAGTGCGAAAAATGCAGTTATTTCCTGCCATTCTGAAATATGCTGCCGTCTTTCTGCTTGCTTTTCTGCTTGGCGCATTGACCCTTTATTATGTCGGACAAAAACAAAACGGCCCGTTTGCCGGGATGTACAATGAAATACAGGTGCCCAACGGCGAAAAATCGACCGTCACTTTGTACGACGGCACCAAAGTATGGCTCAATTCGGGCACCACATTCCGGTACCCGGTATCTTTCACCGGAAAGCAACGGAATGTTTTCATCGACGGCGAGGCTTATTTTGATGTGGCGAAAAACATGAAACAACCTTTCGTAGTGCATGCCGGGGAAATAAATGTGGAAGTGTTGGGGACCCGGTTCAATGTATATTCTTATTCCGACGACGATTTGTTTTATACCACCCTGGAAGAAGGGGCAGTCAATATTTCCACAACAGGTTCCGGAAAAAAATTCAGGCTCAGCCCCGGAGAACAGTTCGGGTTCTCAAAGCAAACAAAAACGACGAAACTGTATAAAGTCGATACCGGCCTTTATACTTCATGGAAAGAAAATATCCTCCGGTTCGACAATGCCCCGCTTTCCGAAATACTGAAAAAAATGGAACGCTGGTACGACGTCAGGATTGTGGTGGCCGACGGACTGGATACCGGCGAGCGGTATACCACAACGATAAAAACCGAAAGCCTGCGCGAAATGCTGAAAGTATTATCCTTAACAACCAATATGAACTATGAAATAAACGAAGACATGGTAAGAATCAGCAAACCCTGATAAAAAAAGGAAAGTGCGCGAACACTTTCCTTTGAAACCTCATGCGCGAACATGAGATCAGGTTAAATAACCCCTAACGGGATTTGTATAACACTTATTAATTGCAAATTTATGAAAAAAAAATGGTTAAACGCCAGAGGGCATTACAGTCCTTTGCTTAAATGGTTACGTACTATGAAACTAACCTTGTTTGTTTTACTGATCACCTTTGTACACGTTAGTGCAAGTGTCTATTCGCAGCAAACGCGGCTCAGTATTTCTGCGAACAATGTTTCCGTGAGGGACATATTGCGGGATATTGAGGATCAAAGCGAATATTTCTTTTTGTATAAAAACGATGAAATTGATGTAAGCCGCATTGTCAGTATCAATACAAAAGACAAAACCGTACAGGAAACGCTGGATATGGTTTTTAAGGGGACGCAGGTGACCTATACGATCCATGACCGGCAAATTGTGTTGAAAAACAATGTTCCGCAGGTAGAAAAGAAAGTTACCGTTTCCGGGAAAGTGGCAGATTCTTCCGGCGCTCCGCTTCCCGGGGTTTCAGTGGTGGTAAAAGGCACCACCAACGGAACTATTACCGATGTTGACGGAAAATATATTCTTGCCAATGTTCCCGGCGATGCCACACTGGTGTTTTCTTTTGTGGGGATGAAGGCGCAGGAGGTGTCAGTAACCGGAAAGAATGCGATTGATGTAACTCTGAATGAAGAAACCTTTGGCATTGAAGAGGTAGTAGCTATTGGATATGGAACGACGAAAAAAAGCGACCTGACCGGCTCCGTGAGTAAAGTTGTTTTGCAGGAAATGAAAGATATTCCGGCAAATTCAATTGGAAATATCCTTCAGGGGCGTGCAGCAGGCCTTCAGATAATATCTCCGTCGCAGGATCCGGGTGCCGGATCGACCATCCGTATTCGCGGGGCCAGTTCGTTGCGCGGGTCTAATTCCCCTCTTGTAGTAATTGATGGTTTTCCGTTGGGGACAGACGACCTCAAACAGGTGAACCCTTCCGATATTGAGTCGATTGAAGTTTTAAAAGACGCATCAGCATCAGCGATATATGGTTCCAGGGGGGCGAATGGCGTGATTATTATCACGACACGAAAAGCCCAGGCAGGGAAAACCAGGATAAGTGTAAAACAACAGGTTACCATTTCTGAGTTTACTTCCAAACTAAATCTTTGGAGAGACCCGGTTTTAATGGCACAACTTAATAACGAATCGAGAATAAACGGAGGTTTTCCGGCATTATACATTGGCGCTGTTTCACCTACAGGTATTTATTACCCCTCGGTTGAAGAAATTGCGAGTGGCAGCTGGCCTCACAATACCCGCTGGGACGACATTGTGTTTCGGAAAACACCTGTTTCAAATAATACAACATTAAGTATTTCAAGTTCAACCGAGAAGACAAATTTTAATTTTAGCGGTAATTATTATACCGATAAAGGGGTTTATATTGAAGACGATTATTCAAAATTAAACTATAATCTTAGCATCAGCCATAAGTTGTACGACAACCTGAAGATAACTTTTTCAAATATTTTAACCCGGGGGTTCCGTGATAACAACGGGGGCCTGGCTTTCTGGAGAAGCCCTTTGATCCCGGTGTACAACGAAGATGGGACTTATTACCGTTATAATAACAATGATTTTGAACATCCTGTTGCAATAACAGAGAGAAGAATCAACAAAACGAAGACGTTGGATATCCTTTCATATCTCGATACCGAATGGAAAATCATCCCGTCTCTGGTGCTTACCTCAAGGTTCAATTATAAAAACGGTAGTTCAATTAACGACCAATATCAGCCTAAAGTGTACACGCAAACCGGCGCGTACAATAATGGGGCTGCATACATTAGCAATTGGCACGGCGATGTATTTGTATCTGAAACGTTTGTCAATTTCAATAAAACCTTGGGGAAACTACATCAAATAGGAGCAATGTTAGGGCATTCCTATCAGTATGATCTGGTCCGGACTTCTGACTTGAGAGCCTACGATTTTGTAAACGAGACACTTAATAACGAGAACTTATCCGCAGGAAACCCCGAGTTAAACGCACTGGCGAACAGTCTCACAAAAACCCAGCTGGTATCGGGAATGTTCAGGGTAAACTATATTTATAATGATAAGTATCTGTTGACCATGACTTCTCGCGCCGACGGTTCTTCAAAGTTTGGCGAAAATAATAAATGGGCTTTTTTCCCTTCCGGGGCGCTTAGCTGGAAGGCACATGAAGAAGATTTTGTCAGGAAAGCGAATCTTTTTGATGAATTAAAATTCAGGGTAAGTTATGGTATTTCAGGAAACCAGGGGATTTCTCCTTACCAAACCTTAAGCCGCTACGGCATTAGTAAATATTATAACGACGGCAATTGGGTAACTGCCATTGGGCCGGGTATGGAAGTTGGCCGGACTGGGCAAGACGGTATCGAGGTGCTTTGGGGAGGTATCCCGAATCCTGATTTGCGGTGGGAAACAACCGCTCAAACCGATATTGGATTTGATATGGGTATTTTAAATAACCGCCTGCAAATTACTTTCGACTACTACGATAAGCGTACACATGATTTATTGCAGCAACGAATATTGCCTACTTCTTCAGGTTATGACCGAATGCTGATAAACGATGGCTCCATTGTCAACAAGGGATTTGAAGTGACACTGGACGGGAAAGTAATTTCCGGAAGGGATTTCAATATGAATGCCACATTTATCTTCTCGAGAAACCGGAATGAGGTAACCGAACTGGGAAATGCCCAGGAGTCGGGCTTAATGACTGATCCCAATACCGGAATGCAATTTCAATATTATGGAAATAGCATAGAAATGTACCGCGGATATCCCAATATTTTGGGGATAGGCCAACCTGTAAATGCCTTCTATGGCTATGTTACTGATGGAATAGTACAAACCTGGGAAGAAGGAATAGCTGCCGGGCTTGACGGCGATTACGCATTGCCGGGAGAATTCAAATATGTTGATATTGATGGGAGTGGCGCTATTGATGAAAACGACCGCCAAATTATAGGGGACCCAAATCCTGATTTTATGGCGAGCCTTAATTTAAAACTGAACTATAAAAGGTTTGATGTCAGCGTATTCTTAAACGGAGTTTTTGGCAACGATGTTTTAAATACAAAATCATTCGGACAACCAAGCAATTCGCCTTTGAGATGGACCCTGGACAACCCGACCAACGATTACCCGGCTTTAAGAGATGGCCGTCAGGTACGGTTTTCCGATTGGTGGATCAAAGACGGCTCATTTGTTCGCATTCAGAACCTGAATCTTGGCTACAACCTCGATTTTTCTTCAAGAATCTCAGCACGTTTGTTTATGAATGCTTCCAATGTATTCACCTTCACCAAATTTGAAGGATACGACCCGGAAGTAGGGACTGACGGACGGTACTATGGAAGTTATCCCCGTTTGAGACAATGGTCATTCGGTTTAAATCTAACTTTTTAATTGATTATCATTATGAAAACGATATTTAAAACTATTCTGTTATTGGGGGTTGTTTTTGTAAGCTCCTGCGATTTAAGCGAAGAACCCTATGGTTTTTATTCGGAAAATAATTTTTATAAATCGCCTGAAGATGCCGAAGCAGCTGTAATTTATGCGTATGATGCACTTACCTTTCTGGAATATTCAAGGACTGTGTTCTATTTGGGAGACATGCCCACCGAAGAATGCGGCCCAAAAGCTGACGAGGGCTCGGGGAACCGGGATTTAAATAATTGGAATGTGCCCAATTTTCCGACCAACGCCAGTTTGGTGAACTTCTTTAAATACGCCTATATTGCCATCAACCGGTCGAATGCCATTCTGGAAAAGATACCGGAAGCAGATTTCGCACAGGAATATAAAGATCAGTACCTTGGCGAGGCTTATTTTCTCAGGGCGTGGAATTATTTTAATCTGGTCCGACATTTTGGAAAAGTGCCCATGCACAAAACTCTTGTATCTACACTGTCGGAAACAGCAGCTCCTTTAGCAGTTGATTTGGATGAAGTTTATGACTTGATTCTGGGCGATTGCCGGAAAGCAATTGATTTATTGGAAATCAAACAGGTTACGGGGAGGGCCGATAAGGTAGCAGCACAATCGCTAGCAGCAAAGGCGTATCTTTTTATCGCTTCGGCTAAAGAGCACAATGTACCACTGTATACCAATATGAAGCGCGATATTGCAATGATGTACGATAGCGCGGCTTATTTTTCCGGAGAAGTAGTTAATAACCAATCAAAATATGGGTTCAGCAACAATCTGTTAGACATTTACGACGTGGAAAAACCTAAAGGGCCTGAGCACATTTTCTTAATGTCGATGGACAGGACTGGAACAATTGAAGGCGATTATTCCAAAATATCGAAATTGTTTATCCCGTACATTGCCGGTGGAGATATTTATCTGGATAACAAGAACGGTACATTTACAAAGTCGCACGACGGCTGGAGCGTGTTTCAAACCAAAGAGACTTTCTACAATACTTTTGAAGCAACCGATTTAAGGGCACAACTTCTGATTGTAAGTGAAGTTTTTGACGCAAATGGAGCATCTATTGCCAAATATCCGGCAAAAATACCCTATCGCTTTTCACGAAAATATGTCGATCCGAAATTTGTTGGAGATAAAACAAGCACAAAACCGTTCCTGATCCGGTACTCCGACATCGCTTTGGTTTATGCCGAAGCGGTTGGTCCTACTACCGAAGGATATGCTATTGTGAATACCATACGAGACCGGGCTGGGTTGGGGGAATTGCAGCCAGGTCTTTCTGTAAACGAGTTCAGGAGAAAAGTATGGCAGGAGCGCAGCTGGGAATTACATTACGAAGGAAATAGGCTTCACGATTTACGAAGGTTTAATGAGGTGGCCAATGTGGTAGAGGAAGCTGCCGGATTAAGCCCGGAGCAGGCAACCTTTTATCCGATCCCACAAGTGGAGCTTGATTTAAACCAGGCATTATAAATCACTCTAAAAGAATTGAATTATGAAAAATATTAAGTATATATTGTTACTTCTGGTTGTAGTCAGTCAGTTTGCTTGCATAACCGACCCGTTAAAGGAAATTGAGGAAGGAGATTGGAACAACGAAAGAAGCATTATCAACATCAAATTAGAAAACCAGGTGGGAAAAGCAATCATTGAACGGGTTGATGACCAAACCGGAACCATTGTTTTAGCAATAAATGTGGGCGCTGTACCTGATTTAAGCAATATAAAGCTGAGCAGTCTCCAGTTATCGTATGGCGCTGTGTCGTCGGTAAAAGTTGGCGAATCGTTTAATTTTGAAAATGCAACCAATACCGCCACTATGACGGTCACTTCTCCGACAGGAAAATCGAGAGAGTACACTATTACCGCAACATCTTTTACCGAAACTCTTTTGGGTACTTATAAAATTGCGAACCTGACAGTTTACGGGGGAACAGGACCCGAGTACGGAGGTGCAGCGGTTATGGCCATGATGTCAAAATCATGGCTCTGGTCGGCAACAGATGGTCCGGGAGCTGAGTTGGACAACACGCTCACTTTTACACTTACCGGAATTACTGAAGATGGAAATACCTACGGAAAAGTTGTAAATAATGCCGGAACTGATGGCTTGTATGCTAATTTTATTTATAACAGGGACCCGATAACGGATGTAAATCATCATTACCGGAGAATCCCAAAAGGCGAAGGCGAATGGAGCCGGAACTACACCACCGGGACAATCACCTTTACTTTCCCCGATGGAAAAACAACGGCTTGTACCTATGTGGGTGCAGGAGTTGAAGACATGGGGTATAATAAGTCGAAAACCACAACCGACAATGCCTTCCGTTTTACATTAAGCGGTACCGACGATTGGGGTAAGATTTACAGCGACTACGACAAATTTGTGAAACGCCCGAGGGTTTTATGGGTCGATGTTAAAAAACAATAACTAAATTACTGAAGATGAACCAGGAACTTCCGGGTTTACTGGTTTATCTTCTTTTTATGGATGATTCTCCTGATTTGTTGCAAAATGTGTTAAGATCCGCAACCCGGGGAGCATTTAATACTATAAACTTATGAATCAAATTTCAGTGATACTCCTACTGTTGGCCTTATTGTTGAATTCATGTTCTTCCAAGGAAAAAACAGATATTATTCCTCCGGAAGAAGAAACGGTTACATTACAAATTCTGGATAAAAATGCAACCGCCGAAACCAAAGCGTTGTATTCCAACCTCTGGAAGATACAATCCGTTGGCTTTATGTTCGGACATCACGACGACCTGATTTATGGAAGGGACTGGAATACGGTTTTGGGGCGTTCGGATGTAAAAGAAGTATGTGGTGATTATCCGGCTGTTTTTAGTCTGGACTTTGCTGAAATAATGGACGAACGCTACGCAACCAGCACGCTTAACGAACACCGGAAAAGAACCATTCTGGAAGCCAGGGAAAGGGGAGAAGTGGTTACGGCCTGTGCACATATTAATAATCCATTAACCGGAGGCGATTCATGGGACAACTCAAACAATACGGTGGCAAAAAAAATACTGGAAGAAGGAAGTGAGGCAAACATCCGCTTCAAATCATGGCTCGATCGGTTGTCTGTTTTTTTGCACGATTTGAAAGATCGCGAAGGAAAATTAATTCCCGTAATCTTCAGGCCTTTTCATGAGCACACACAAACATGGTCGTGGTGGGGGGCAAGTTGTACAACAGCTAATGAGTTTATTGCTTTGTGGCGTTTCACCATCGATTATTTAAAAACCCAAAAAAATGTTCACAACCTCATCTATGCCATATCGCCACAATTGGATTCTTCGGGTTCGATAGATAATATACTGTTTCGGTGGCCGGGCGATAACTATGTGGATTTTATTGGTATGGATTGTTACCACGGCTCCAACAGTAATGCGTTTACCACGAATATTAAAAACCTGGCCCAACTTTCGAAAGACAAAATGAAACCTTGCGGGGTAACCGAAACGGGCATTGAAGGCATCCAGACCGGTGGCGTTGAAATTAGTGATTACTGGACAAAACAGATGTTGACCCCTATTGCAGGGAAAAAAATAAGCATGGTCGTGATGTGGCGTAATAAATATGACCCGGCTCATTCCGGTTATCATTTTTTTGGTCCATGGTCAGGGCACAGTTCTGCTCCCGATTTCGTAAAATTTTACCAAAGCTCTTTTACTCTTTTCAGTAAAGATTTGCCTGACATGTATAAAATGGCTGAAGGCATATCCATAGAATAAATATTTGTAAAATAACACGGTTCGTTGTTAACCACAAAAATCTCATTTATGAAATATCAAATAAATGGTATTATTGTCATGGTTTTCATGATGATAATAGGGGTATGTAACGCCCAAAATCTGGTAAAGAAAACCGATAAGTATGTGTTTTCAACTGAAAATCTAACCCAGTATAAGTTTCCAACCCATATTAACGATATCGTAATGGATCGTTCGGAAGCAAGGTTTTCTGAAGTTTTTATTGTAGTAATTGAACCCGAAAAAGCCCCACCCTTGCATAAACACGATGATACGGAGCAGATATTTTATGTGACAGAGGGAAGCGGGATACTGACCATTGGGAAAGAGGCTCCTCAACTCATGAAAGTAAAGCCGGGGGATGTTGTCCGTGTACCGGTTGGTGCATGGCATAGCATTAAAGCTGATCAAGGTGATACGCTGAAATATTTAGCGATTGATTGTTTTGGTGGAATCAGGAATCAGGACGAACCAACATGGGATTCGCATGTCAGGATACTGTGCAAAGAACAGGGCTGGGATTACGAATCGGTTGTAATTAAAAAATAATAGGAATCTTAACCGGAGAATTTCTGTATGAGAATAAACAACTTACACAAAATATTGATTCTGCTGTGCTTTTTATCAGTGGCACGGGGTGGCAAGTCTCAGGTAAAAATGCCCGAAACTATTATCTACGGAACGGTATACAATATTTTTCATGATGAATATAATTCGGATGAATTATTTGAAAAAGTGGTGGGCCGTGATATGGAAGCAATCCGGGATGCCAATTTCAACCTGGTGATGCCTTTCCCTTTTGGCCAGTGGGATTCTGAAACTCGTAAACAGGATTGGAAACGTACTGATTATCTCGTGAAAAAGCTGGAAGAAAATGAGCTGATGTTGTTCCCTATTATGCTCAAATCGACACACCGGGCCTATCTGCCTACCTGGAAATGGTTAGAAATTGAAGATGGCATTCGTGAGTTCCCCCAAGTAAGCCGGAGCAACGAAGATGTAAAATACATGCATCCGGAGATATTAAAATCGATTGATGATTATTTCGCAAGTGTTGTTCAACGGTATGGGAAAAGCCCTTCGTTGGTAGGTTACAATATTTGGAACGAAACCCACTACGAATCAATAGATGAAATTACCATCCCAAAATTCAGGAATTGGTTGAAAAAGAAATATGGCACACTCTCTGAATTGAACCGGGTATGGGCCGACGATTATACCAGTTGGGATCAGATTACCCCTCTTTTACGGAGGAATTGGGAATCATCAATGTCAGTCATTGATTGGGACTTATTCCGCTTTTCCAACAATGGAGATATTGCCCAATGGTGCTATACTACCATGCGCAAATACGACCCGCACCGCTTTATGACCACGAATACAGTTGGTACAGTTATCAACAATCCCGATAAAAATCAATGGAGCGTCGATGGTCGCCAGATTGCCCCACACACCGATGTCTTTGGCATCTCGTTTTATCCCGACAAGTATTACAACATCAACAAAAAGCCTATGCCGTACTGGATGTACAACTGCGTTTACGATGTTACCCGTTGTGATGCAGGCGATAAACCATTTTTTCTGGTTGAAGCGCAAACAAACCAACAGAATGGAATGGGGCTGTTTCAGTTTCTTAATTACCATGACATTCACCTGATGTCGTGGTTGGCATTTGCCGATGATTGCAAAGGGATAATTTTCTGGAAATGGAAACCTTTTTATAGGGGACAGCAGGCGTTTGGCCGCGGGTTGGTAATGGCAAACGGAGAATTATCCCCTCGTGGGCAGGCTGCAAAAGATGTTGGTGCGGTACTAAAGGATCATGGGAAGTTGTTGCACGGCTCAAAAATGAAGCCTGCCGAAGCGGCAATTTTATACGATATTGTTGCACTACACAAATCGCTCGAAGCGGCTGAACGGCCAGCCGGCGGACATGAGGCTGCCCATACAACCGGTTATTTTATGAACCAGAGTTTTGAAGGTACCTATAAAGCATTATGGGACAAAAATATTTCGGTCGATATAATACGGACCGATATGCCTTTCACCCTGCAAATGTTGAAAAAATACAAGATACTTTATCTCCCGTACCAGTTGGTAATCAGACACAATGTGGCCGAACTTTTAAAATCGTTTGTGGCCGAAGGGGGGACGGTGGTTGCCGATGCCCGGACTGCGATCATGGATGAATTTGATTTCGGCTATATGCTGAATCCCGGAGCCGGCCTTCATGAATTGTTTGGCGCCCGGAGGCTCGATTTATTTGCAGCAGAAAATGCCTTTGATGTAAAGCTGACCTCTGGTGCAGAGTTTAAAACACTTCATTCCGGGTTTAATTATCAGGGTATCTACTTTCGTGAGAAATTAGAACTTTTACAGGATGGCAAAACCATCGCCGAGTTTACCGATACCCATGAACCGGCCTTAGTGGCCAATCATTGGGGAAAAGGAATGGCTTTTTTAAGTGCTGTCCCACTTGGCGGAAGCAATTATAATGGAAAATCAGCTTCCGGCGAAATTTTGAGCGACCTGGCGCTAAAAGCGGGTGTTAAGCCTACGGCTACCCTGGCAACCGAGAATCAGGGCATAGTGGTAAAGGTTCATACTACAAATAATAATGACCTGCTGGTTTATGTAGTCAACACTTCCGATTCAGTTTATAAAGGGGAAATAACCGTTCCTGATGCCCTGTCTGAATTTAAAAAGGCAAAGAACTTAACAAACGAACAAACTATTGATTTCCAGAAGAACGCGGGCAATCTGCATTTCACTCTGGAACTTGCAGAAAAGAGAACGGCTATTTTGTGGTTTACTAAATAATTACCTGAAATTTTAAGATATGAGACGCAGAAACTTCATTTCGAATTTATCCGGGTTCGGAGTTGCCGTTGGTTTGTCCGGAGGCGCAATCAGCTCCTGCTCGCAAATAAAAGAAACATCATCCGAAACATCATTTGCAAAAAAAAAGGTGATTGAGAAAGTAAAATTAGCCATGCTTTCCATGCAACGGGCCACGTGGGAACAGGGAGTCGCCATGCAGGCGCTGATGGAAGCCGGGGATAACGAGTTGGTAATTTTAATGGCCAAAGATGCAGTACTCCGGCAAAAAGAAGATGGAAGGGTGGCTATGTTGGGCGAGGAATTTGCCCTGAGCGATGCAGCGTCTCCCGGTGAAGCCATTTTGTTTGCCGCAAAATTGACTGGCGATGAAAAATTGCAAGCCGGATTTGATAAATTGCTGGACTATATTATAAACAAGGCTCCGCGGACTGACGAAGGTATTTATTACCACTTCACCAATATACCACAAATCTGGAGCGACATCAATTACATGTTGCCGCCATTTCTGGCCTGTGCCGGAAAATACGAAGAAGCAATCAAACAAATCAGGGGATTTAAAGAGTGCCTTTGGGACGATGAAAAGAAAATGCTTTCGCACATGTGGGATTGTGAGAAAAAAGAGTTTCCGCGAAAAGACTTCTGGGGCGTTGGTAATGGTTGGACGGCGGCAGGCCTTTCAAGGGTAATCTTTTCTTTGCCTGAAAGGATGCGTGTTGAAAAGGCGCAACTCATTCAATATCAGAAAGAATTAATTGATGGGTGCCTTGTGCACCAACGGCCTGATGGTTTTTTTCATGATGTAATCGATAACCCCCAATCATTTGTTGAAACCAACCTGGGGCAAATGCTGGCTTATTCTATTTATAAGGGAATTACAGGAGGGTGGATCGATGTTTCTTATCAGCAATATGCAGACAAGATGAGGTCTGCCGCTCACAGTAAAGTGGATGAATTTGGCTTGGTACATGGCGTTTGTGGTTCACCCGATTTTTTGCATTCGGGTACGGCAACCGAAGGACAGGCTTTTTTCATTTTAATGGAAACGGCTTATCAGCAATTGGGAAACGAAAATAGTACGATATGAAATTAAATTCGCGCCGTGGTTTTCTGATAAATACCACTCTTACAGGTTTGGGTTTGCTGGCGGGAGGTTCAGTTAATGCAACGTTTGACCGGACAATCAGGAGCAGTCCAAAAAGAAAAATAGGAGTGGCCTTATTGGGCCTTGGAGGTTTTGCAACCGACTCGGTCGCTCCCGAAATTGCTTCGTCAAAGCATGTTTGGCTGGCTGGTGTCATCACCGGCGACCCTGACGGGAAAGGCAAACAATGGGCAGCTAAATATGGATTTCCGGAGGAGAACATTTACCACTATGATCAAATCAGTCAGATAAAAAATAATCCGGACATCGATTTTGTACACGTAGTTACGCCCAACGGGTTACATGCAAAACATACAATTGCTGTTGCAAGGGCCGGAAAACATGTACTGTGCGAGAAACCGATGGCAGTGAATTCAGCGGAATGCAGAAAGATGATTACTGAATGTAGAAACGCGGGGATTTTGCTCGGAATTGACTACCGGTTGCATTGGGAACCCCATCATCTGAAAATGGTAGAGCTTATTCAAAACCGGACTTATGGGGCATTGAAATCAATTGTAACGGATTTTTCATGGTTGAGAAAGGATGCCAAACCCTGGCTACTTGACTTTGGTTTGGCCGGAGGGGGAGCTTTTATCGATACGGGGATTTATTCGGTACAAGCCGGATGCTACCTTACCGGGAGAGTCCCCTTACGGGTTACAGCTGTTCCCGGCAGTACCCGCGATGTTTATCAATCAGGAATAGAAGAAACGATGACGGTCGTATTTGAATTTCCGGATGGGGTTGTGATGTCGTCCAGGGCAAGCTATGCATACGATAATCATTTGTGTGGCGTTAGCTCCGAAAATGGAACATTTTCATGCGAAGGATCAGCATTTGCTCAATCGGTATTCGGAAAACCGTCCCCGAAGCACCTGAAACTACCCCGGGGAGAATCGTTCCGGGCAGAAAACACCTTGCAAATAGCAACAATTTACGACGCTTTTGCCGAATCAATCTTATACCGGAAACCTTTTGCCACGACAGGAGAGATGGGCTTACGGGATACTCTGGTAGTGGAGGCTGTTTACCGCTCGGCAGCCAGTGGAAAAACGGAAAATATCATCATTTAATCAATCAAGGAAAAATGAGAAAGGTAATTTTGGGGATTAGTATAATTCTGATTGGTATTTTCCCCTTTTTTCAGGGAAATGCTTCTGAACGACCTGAAATATGGGGGATTGCTAAAATGACCTTTCAGGTGAACAACATAGAATTGGCGCGGGATTATTATGGCGGTTTTTTGGGGTTTGAAGAGGCTTTCAGTTATTTATCCGAATTGGGCCCCATCACCGTTTTCAAGATAAACGACCATCAGTTTCTGGAGTTTACAGAGAATAGGCATGCAACACCCGAATGCACACTGCTTAGCGTGTCGTTTGAGTGTGACGACCTGCCTCGCTTGCGCTCTTATCTCAAAATGAACGGTATATCCGTTTTTCAAGACATAAAACCGGATCGGGCAGGAAATGAGGCCTTGCTTATTTTAAGCACCGAATTTTATAATTTAGAATTTATTTCCTTTAAGAAAGACGGCTTACATCGGTTATCCGAAAGGCGTTTTCTTGGAAAACACAGGGTTGCAGACCGTCTCCACCATGCCGGATTGTATATTTCTGATGTCGAAAAAGCTAATTATTTATATCGCGATATTCTCGGGTTCCGGGAAATGTGGCGGTATAAAAAGGAGGACACATCTGTTCCAAACTTCATTTATCTTCAGCTTCCCGATTGCATTGAAAATATCGAATATGTAATTGTTGATGATCGTAATTCATCTCATCCCTGTTTCAGGGTTGAGGATATGCAGCAAACAATTTACGACTTGAGGTTCCGAAAAAGAGATTATCCTTTTGCGAAACCCACTATTGGAAATGGCAACCGCTGGTTGTTAAACCTTATCAGTAACCAGGGGGCAAGAATTGAATTTACAGAATCATTCACCGTTCGTTAAAAGTACAACTATGAGGAAAAATTTATCACGAAGAACTTTTATAAAAGGTACAGTGGGTGCCGGCTTGGTACTCGCATCATCAGGGACACTGGTTGGATGTAAAAAATACGACTCGAAAGGATTGCCAACAATTTTTCTGGGAAGCACCGGGGTGAAAATCCCACTTATAGCAATGGGACTGGGAAGCCGGTTCTGCAGTGTTTCAGACGAAGAAGAGGCGCTCAGAATTTTAACTTATGCACTCGACAATGGGTTGTATTATTGGGATACCGCCCATATTTATAAGAATACCGAAAATGGCGCTGTGAGCGAAGAACGAATTGGCAAAGTCCTTAAATACCGGCGGGACGAGATTTTTATTTCGACCAAAGTGACTAACCGCGACCCCAACGAGGCAATGCGCCAAATTGAAAAAAGTTTAAAGCGTTTGCAGACTGAGAAACTCGATATGCTCAAAATACATTCGATTGAATCGATGGAAGATGTTGAATTAATCAGTCGAAAGGGGGGACTTATCGACATTGTACAGCGTATGAAAGCAGAAGGAGTAACCCGGTTTGTCGGGTTTTCGGGACATAATCATGCTGCTGCCATGAAGGCAATGGCCGACCGTGGGGACTTCGACAGTATGTTAATCGCCATGAACCATTACAACGGAACTACCAATCCACAGCTCAGACAAGAAATGGCAATTCCCGCCGCTTTGGAAAAGCGAATGGGCGTGATGCTTATGAAAGCCGTGCGTCCAAAGGAAAATATCCCGTCCATTCAGGTACCCGGCCTGATCCGCTTTGCCCTATCATTAAACGGGGCAAACGGCTTAATCGTTGGAATGGATAGCCTTGATGTGGTAGAATCAAATTTGCAGATATTGAGAAGCTTTACCCCTATGTCTTCTGAAGAAAAAACGAAAATGGCCGGATTATTATCTCCCTATTTTAACCACCAGAATCTGGACTGGATGGAGGAAAATTATTCCGACGGGCATTGGAAAAATCAGTGGACTGGATTGCGGATGATTCGTGAGGCATAAGAAAGATGCTGGCAGATAGAGTGGTACGAAAAATACTTCAATAAATTTTAAATAAATCAGTAATATGAAAACATTGAAAAATACTTTTTTTATATGGCTTCTTATCGTTCATGGCATAAGCGGCTGTAACAGTGAAAAATCATTTATTAGCTGTGAAGCGCTGACCAAAGAAATAAAACAATACGAAAAAGCTGAATTTCAGATAAACTTGAAAGAAAAGTTTGCCAATCCTTATGATGCCCGGGAAATAGCGTTGAATATGATTTTAACAAATCCTCTTGGGGGCCGGGTGTTTTTGCCTTGTTATTATGAGTCGGGAGATTCTTTGAGTTCCACCTGGAAAGCCCGTTTTTCGCCACAACATATCGGCCAATACAAGTATCATTTCGAGTTACTTAAGAATGGAGCGAAAAAATCGAAATTTGCAGATGGTTCTTTTCGCGCTGACAGTTCCGATAAAGATGGTTTTCTGCACATCAACGATTTCTGGACGTTAAAATTTGATTCAGGAAAACCATTTCGTGGAATTGGCGAAAATGTGGGCTGGGAGTCAAGATCATATCAAGACCCGAAGTGGAATTACGACTACCTGCTTCCAACTTTATCCCAAAATGGCGCCAACTTTTTCCGGTGCTGGATGGCCCCGAATAATTTCCCTTTGGAATGGAAAAAAGTAAAAGACACGAAAAGGTATTCCGATACCGATGAATATTTTAACCCGGGAGGGGTGAAGCGTCTGGATGAAGTTATTGAGTTAATCGATTCGTTAAACCTGTATGTGATGATCGCTTTTGACTCCCATAACACGTTAATTGAGGGGAATCAATGGGAAATCCATAATTACAACAAGAAGAACGGGGGCCCTGCAAATAACCCAACCGAATTTTTTACCCTGAAAGAATCAAGAGAGAAGTATAAAAACAGGCTTCGGTATATTGTCGCAAGGTGGGGATATAGTACAAACATTGCGGCCTGGGAATTTTTTAATGAAATAGACAATGCCGCTTTTACCCGTGGCGACAGCATTCGTATTCCACACAAAGCAATTACCGATTGGCATAAAGAAATGGCAGCTTACCTCAAAGAGATTGACCCGTTCGGGCACATTGTTACAACAAGCGTTTCGCACCGCGAAATCGAAGGGTTGTATGCTTTGGACGAGATGGACCTGAATCAGATGCACATATACAAGCGCACCAAGCAAATTCCGGCAGAAATAATCATGTATAACCAAACGTATAATAAACCTTTTAGCTGGGGCGAATTTGGATATGAATGGGACTGGAATAAAGATTTTTCAAAAATAGTAGAAGAATTTGACCATGATTATAAAATTGGCCTGTGGTATGGTTTGTTTAACCCTACACCCATTTTGCCAATGACCTGGTGGTGGGAATTCTTTGATGAAAGGGGAATGACGCCCTATTTCAATAGTGTGGCAGAAATAAATGAGCAAATGTTGAAAGCAGGAAATGGTTCGTTTGAACAAATAAAGGCAGATGCTGGTAATGTGGAGACGTATGCCGTAAAATGTGGCGAAACGCTATTCGCGTATCTTTTAAATGATTCCGGAAAGGCTGAAAAAGTATCAGCACAACTGGAAGTAGCTGATAGTTCGGTGAAATATAAAGTGAAAGCCTTTCATCCTGAAACAAGAGAATATACTGATTGGGGAGATGTTCTTATAGAAGATAATCGCATCGTTATTCCCGGAATATTGCTGAATAACCATAAAGATATTATACTGATTCTATCAGCAACTGCAAAATAGATGCTGCCTGACATGCCCGGCAAAACCGATAACCTGAGAAAGGAAATACCGGTACATTAACAAACATCAATCGGTATTTCACCCATTGACCTGACAGCGTTTTCAAAAGCCTGTCAGGTCTTACAATTTATATGATTACAGGATCGCGAAACAATGAACCTACTCATCGGGTATCAGGCAACAAAAACAGATTCTGCATACCCTCGCTTATCCATACCCATTCTAAACTACTATTCTACTTCAATTAATCTATTCTATTCTTAATTCAAACAAAAACAATAGATTGTATTTTTGGAATAGAATAGAATAGAATATGCCTGACATTTTTGATCATATCGACAAAAATCCGCTTAAATCGAAAACAGAAAAGATTATAAACGGTATTATAGACGCCATTGCTGTTAATTCGGTTTCAAAAGGCGACCGGCTCCCTTCTGTCAATAAATTGATCCAAAGGCTGGGGGTATCGAGGATGACTGTTGTAAAAGCATTGAACATCCTGAAAGAAAGAGGGATTATTGTTTCGGAAGACAAAGTCGGCTATTTTATCCGCGATGTAAACGTGAAACGGGAGTTGAAAGTTTTTTTGTTCCTCACCGGTTTTTATTCCTACCACGAAACATTGTATAACAATATTATTGAAAACATTGACGGGCAAGATATTACTGTCGATCTGTTTTTTCATCACTGCAATCCCCGGATTTTTAAATCAGTTTTGCAGGAGAACATGGGTTTGTATGGATTATATGTCATCACCGGGTTTGAAGATACTTCCGTAGAAACCCTGCTGACACGGATCCCCCAGGGGAAACTCCTGCAGATCATCAGGCCTCCTATGGTTGAAGGTACTTCCGTAATTTGCCAGGACTTTTATGCCGGGGTACTCGGCTCACTTGAAAGGCTTGGGCACCGGCTCAGCCGGTTCGACCGGTTTATACTGGTTTTCCCCCCGAAAAGAGGGCATCCGGAAGAAATAAAAGTTGCTTTTACTGAATTCTGCAACAAACACAACATCGCGCATAGCATTGAAAAAAAAGTCACCCGCGAACTGATGGTTCCCCGCTGTGCATACTGGGTGATTGAAGACGACGACCTGATCGCCCTGATAAAATTAGGGGAAGAAGCAGGTCTTCAGTTTGGAAAAGATATAGGGATACTTTCGTACAACGAAACCCCCATGAAAGAAATTATCCGCAACGGGATCACGGTGATCAGTGTGGATTTTGCAAAAATGGGACAAGCCATTGCGCAGTTCATTAACTGTCCGATACGGACCAATGAGATATTTTCTCCTGACATTATTTTCAGAAACTCACTCTAACCAAATAATAAATACAGTGTGCATGTTGAATTGAAAAATCAAAAAAACAACTGGAAAAACTGTCTTCATAGATTATGAGAAAAAACCAAAAAACACAAACCAACTTTCGATGGGTTATTCTGACCCTGCTTTTCATTGCCACCACCATCCTGTACATCGACCGGTCGGCGCTGGGTATTTTGGCCCCCGACCTGCAAAAAAGCATTGGCTGGTCGGAAGAACAATACGGTATCATCAACAGCGTATTCATGATCGCCTATGCGGTTTGTTTTATCCTGATGGGAAAGATCATCGACACCATCGGGACGCGAAAAGGATACCTTCTTTCAATCGTAATCTGGAGCCTGGCCACCCTGGGACATGCGCTTTCCCGCTCGTGGATCGGTTTTGCCGTGGCGCGTTTCAGCCTGGCCATCGGACAGTCGGGGAATTTCCCATCTGCAATAAAAGCGGTTGCCGAATGGTTCCCGAAGAAGGACCGCGCATTGGCTGTCGGGATTTTCAATGGTGGCGCCAACATGGGGACTATCCTTTCGCCCCTCATCATTCCTGCGCTGGTGCTGAGTTTCGATAACTGGCGGGTGGGTTTCCTCTGGACTTTCCCGATCAGCATTGTCTGGGCGCTCCTTTGGCTAAAATATTTCCGTAGGCCCGAACAAAGCCCTCGGGTTTCAGCAACAGAACTTCAATATATTAATTCTGACAGCAACGAAACAGAAAATAATGAGCGCGTGGGCTGGAAAGACATTCTTCCCCACCGCGGCGCGTGGGCAATTGCCATTGCCAAATTTATGGCCGACCCCATCTGGTGGTTTTACCTTTTCTGGGGAGCCAAATTCCTGAACGAAAAATTCGGGGTCAACCTGAAAGATATCGGCTTGCCATTTTTTACCATCTATCTGGCATCGTGGGCGATTGGCATTGTTCTGGGCTGGCTGTCGTCCAAATTCCTGAAAATGGGATTTGGCCTGAATAAAGGACGAAAACTTGGCCTGCTGGCTTGTAGTTTATTTGCTGTCCCGGTGATGATCGTTCCGCACACGTCCAGTTTATGGGTGGCTGTTGCGTTGATTGCCCTTGCGGCTGGCGGTCATTGCGGCTGGTCGGCCAATGTTTTCAGTCTGATGTCGGATATTTTTCCGAAGAAAGCAACAGGGTCGGTCGCCGGTTTTGGCGGTTTTGCCGGGGCTGTGGGCGGCGCGATTGTGGCTTTTGGCGTCGGGAAAATTCTTCAGAATATTGGCGCCGACGGATATGCCATCCCGTTTGCCATTGCCGGCTGCGGATATTTGATCGCGTTGCTCGTCGTTCACTTGTTGGTGCCAAAAATTAAACCAATCAATATTTAAAAGAAATTAAAAATGAACAGCAGAGAAAGAATCCAAGCTACGCTCAATCATACCGAACCCGACCGGGTCCCATACGACCTGGCAGGAACAACTGTAACAGCAATTACCAAAAATGCCTATTTGCGGGCCATGCAATTCCGCGGGCTTTCCACTGAAATTGGCGATGACGAAATTGATCCCATTCAGCAAATTACTACTCCGTGTGAGGAAAATTTGCAACTTCTGAAATCAGATACCCGACGTTTGGGCGCCAAACGGATTTCCGATTATCAAAATGCCAAACGGGTTTCCGGAAATAGAATTGAAGTGACCGATTTTTACGGTTGCGACTGGCGGTACGAGACAGGAAAAGACATTTATTTCAACCTGATTTCATCGCCTATCGGAAATGCTGATTCTTCTCTTTCCGGGTCGCTGCACCTGCTCCCCTGTCCCGATTGGGATTCGTACATCACGGTTCTCCGCAAATATCTTGATGAACAAATCGTTGGGATTGAAAATTTTTGCGGCATAGCCGACCGGAACACGGCGGGGCTAACCGAAAACAGCCTCCGGATCAGGGGTTACGAAAACTGGTTCATGGATACCATGATTGATCCGGAAGGCGTTGACGCATTGTTTCATCGTATTGTGGAAGATAAACTCCGATACTGGGATGCCGTTATCGACTGGGCGATTGATACCGGTAATGAGCAAAAAATTCAGGTTATCTCAGAATGCGACGACCTGGGTTCGCAGGCGACAACTATCCTTGACCCGGATATTTTGCGGCAGATGGTCATCCCGCATTTCAAAACAATTTTCAATCATGTAAAAAAGAGGCTGCCCCATGTAAAAACGTTCATGCACAGTTGTGGGGCAATCCGAGAGATACTACCTGATTTGATTGAAGCCGGGCTTGACATATTGAACCCTGTTCAATTCACGGCAAACGGGATGGATCTGAAAGAACTCAAGCGTGATTTTGGCGATGTCCTCACTTTCTGGGGTGGAGGGGTCGATACCCAAACCACCCTGAATAACGCGACACCCCAGCAAGTAGCTGACCAGGTAAAGCAGATCATCGATATTCTGGCCCCGGGAGGAGGTTTTGTTTTCGCCCCTGTGCATAACATTCAGGACGACGTCCCCCCCGAAAACTTCTGGGCCATGTGGGATACCCTTCAGAAATACGGAAAATACTAACTATAACCCATCTAACCATGAATAAACCAGGATTTATCGTTATCTCATTACTGACTGCATTTTGCCTCAGCACTTTTGCCGTGCAAAAAGAACGATCGCTAAAAAACCCGTTTTTTGTTTTCAACAATAGTTTGAATAAGAAAGATGTACC
Source organism: Prolixibacteraceae bacterium (assembly GCA_034003625.1). Lineage (GTDB taxonomy): Bacteria > Bacteroidota > Bacteroidia > Bacteroidales > Prolixibacteraceae > GWE2-42-39. Next base: position 63,549 of record JAVEYG010000009.1, read on the forward strand.
TTTTATTCCGTACGAAGAACAGGCATTATTGCTGAAAAAATACGGGTACGACGGCATCGAACATCGCGAAACTGCCGGGATTATGGAATTAAAAGATGCTTTCGACAAACAGGGGTTGAAAATCTATGCCGATTATGTCAGGATAGACATCGACCAAAAAGAACCGTACCTCCCGGAGTGGAAAGAAGCTATTCCCAAACTGAAAGGGACGGAAATTATTCTTTGGTGCCACATCCATTCCGAAAAATACAAGCCGTCAGACGAAGCTGCCGACAAAATTATTGTTCCCATCCTTCAGGAACTGGCCGATTTTGCAAAACCTTACGGGGTCAGATTGGCAATTTATCCGCATGTCGATTTTCTGGCCGACAAAGCGGAAGACTCATTTCGGTTGGCCACCAAAGCCAACCGCGAAAATGTAGGCTCGGTATTCAATCTTTGCCATTTTCTGAAAACCGATTCCGAAGAAAACCTGGCAAAAGTAATCGAGATGACCCTGCCCAAACTTTTCGCCGTTTCTGTTTGCGGGGCCGATGGCGGCGATACCCGGAGCATGGGATGGGACCGGTTGATCCAGCCATTGGGACAGGGAACTTTCGATGTGTACCGGCTGGTTGAACTACTGGCCGACAGAGGTTACACAGGGCCAATCGGGCTTCAATGCTATAATCTGAAAGGAGCGCCGGAACCGTATTTGAAACAAAGCATGGAGGCATGGAAAAGTTTCAAACAAAAATATGCAGCTCCTGTAAACAGCCTGTCAAAACAGGAAAAAACGGAAGGATGGCAACTTCTGTTTGATGGAAAGTCGGCAAACCAATGGCGGGGCATTAACCAGAAATCATTCCCGGAGAAAGGGTGGAAAATTGAAAACGGCGAACTGGTTGCCTGTGTACATGGAGGGGCCGAATCGGCCAACGGGGGCGACATTATTACGAAAAAGAAATACGGTAATTTTATCCTGAAATGGGAATGGAACATGAAAACCAAAGGAGGCAACAGCGGCCTGAAATATTTTGTGCAGGAAGGTTTAGGAAACAACAAAGGATATGGTTTCGGGTTGGAATACCAACTTTTGGACGACAAATACCATGCATGGATGCTCAACGGGAAAATGCAGCCTAACGATTACCACACGCTTGGCTCTTTGTACGAAATATATCCCGCCTCTGCCGACAAACGCCCCAATCCGATTGACCTGTGGAACGAAAGCATGATTGTCAGTAAAGGAAACCATGTTGAGCATTGGCTGAACGGGAAGAAAATATTGGAATACAACCGCAGCAGCAATGATTTTAAAGAAAAAATTGCGGCCAGTAAATTCAAAGATATTCCCGGCTACGGCGTAATACCCGAAGGGCATCTTTTGTTACAGGACCATGGGAGTATCATTCATTTTCGGAATATAAAAATTAAAGAATTAAAGTAAAATTTGTTTTTTGTCCGTACCATAAATTTACCTGATGAAGAAAGTAATTCTGTTGGCAATAATTTATTCTGTTTCTGCAAATCTGTTATTCTCCCAAAAATTTGAACGCAATTATGATGAGTCAAAAGTTGGGGCATATATTTTGCCTGATCCGTTAATAACACCGGACAACGTAAAAATCACCAATTCTAAGCAATGGAAAAAACAACGGGAATACTGGATTAATCTTTTTAGCGAAAATATGTATGGCCATACTCCCGGAAAGAAGGTTAATCTTCGGGCTGAAGTTATTGAAACAAAGAGCGATGCATTGAATAATATTGCCATTCGAAGAAGGGCAAATATTTACTTTAAAAATTACCCAAACCTGCCGCCAATAGAACTCATCTTATATGTTCCAAAATCGGCTACGAGACCTGTGCCTGTTTTTTTATCGCTCAATTTTGTTGGTAATCATGGTGTCACCACCGAAACAGATATTCCGATCTCAGATAAATGGATGCAAAACGGATTCGACAAAAGCGGGAAGGGAATAATTAACTGGAAGGCAAATGAAAATTCAAGGGGGCTGCAAACCCGACGGTGGCCATTGGAAACCATTTTGTTGCGGGGCTATGGTGTTGCTACAGCGTATTATGGTGATATTGAGCCCGATCATCCGGAAGGATGGAGATCAGGCATTCGTTCAGTACTTGGAGATACTTTAAAAGACAATAATTGGGGCGCAATTGGCGCATGGGCCTGGGGCATGAGCAGAATAATGGATTATCTTATTACAGATAAACTGGTTGACAAAAACAAAATAATTGCTCTTGGTCATTCGAGACTGGGTAAAACTGCTTTGTGGGCTGGCGCCCAAGACAACCGATTCGCTATGACAATTTCAAATTGCTCCGGAGAAGGAGGCGCAGCCATAACACGCAGAAATTTTGGAGAAAACCAGTCAGATATTACCAAGTTTCCCTACTGGTATAATAAAAACTATTTCAGGTTCCGTGATCGTGTAAAGGATTTGCCATTCGATCAGCACATACTGTTATCATTAATCGCCCCCAAGTATTTATATGTAGGAAGCGCTTCAAAAGATTTGTGGGCAGATCCACATGGAGAGTTTCTTGGGGCGGTGGCTGCCGGAAAAGTTTATGAGTTATACGGTAAAATTGGCTTGGGAACGGATATATGGCCCTCTGTAAATATGCCAATTGGTGAAACTATCGGATATCATTTGCGAGATGGAATACATGATATTCTGATTTATGACTGGGAAAGGTATATGGATTTTGCAGATAGGAAACTTAAAACAAAAAAATAACCTAAAGCCTATTATGCGATTAGATATGTTTTAGCATCTTAAACGCGAACTGGTCAATACAATTATCAATAGGTTATCGGATCCTGTAGTTTTAAAGAATTCATTTTGAAAAATTATAACACATTGAACCAATGAAATCATCAAGACGAACATTTTTAAAGCAATCGGCAATGGGAGCAGCCGGATCGCTAATAATTCCAACGATTCTTCCATATAGTGTGTTTGGCCGTTCAGCGCCGTCGAACCGTATCAATGTGGCCATGATCGGCTGTGGGCGACAGACCGCGAATCCAAACATTCCGCAGTTGCTTGCTTCGGAACATGCACAAATTGTAGCGGTGTGCGATGTCGATTCGTGGCGCCTGGCCAATGCACAAAAGCAGGTCAACGATTACTATTCAGCACAGAAAGGCTTGAACTACAAAGGTTGTAAAACGTACAGCGACCATCGGGAAGTGATGCAGCAAAAAGATGTGGATGCAGTGATGATTTCCACCCCCGACCACTGGCATGTTCCCATTGCCATTGAAGCGGCCCGGGCCGGTAAACACATTTCGCTTGAAAAACCTGTTTCGACTTGTATCGGGCATGGCCGTAAATTAGTTGAAGCAATCAAAAAATACAAGGTAATTACCCGAAACGATAGCGAATTTCGTACGCTTCCGCCATTTTCCCGTGCGGTTGAATTAGTCCGAAACGGGCGGATTGGGAAAATACAGCGTATTTACGTGGCCGTACCTGCCGAATTGAACGGGGCGGCCTTGCCCCCGCAACCCACCATGCCCGTTCCTGCCGAACTGAACTACGATTTATGGCTGGGCCCTGCCTGGGAAGCGCCCTACACCGAGAAACGGGTACATGCCCGAAAAGCCTACGGCCGCCCCGGCTGGATGCGCGTTGATTCGTACTGTAACGGCATGATCTCGAACTGGGGGGCCCACCTGATGGGGATTGCCCAGTGGGGAAACAACAGCGAATATACCGGACCAGTTTCGGTTGAAGGAAGCGGCGATTTCGACAAAGGGCTTTGGAATACGCTCAACCGTTTCGACCTCCGTTATGAATATGCCAACGGGGTGGAACTGTTTTTCAAAATTGAACGCCCGTATGTGCGGTTTGAAGGCAGCGATGGCTGGGTCGAAATTGAATACCCCGACAAGCTGACAGCCAGTTCGCAGGCCATCCTCAACTCGGAAACCGGCCCCGGTGAGATGCAAATCCGCGACCTTCCCAGCGATAAAGAAGATTTCCTGCAAGCCATAAAAACAGGGAAACTATCATTGGAACCATTGGAAACCGCGCACCGCACAATCTCGATATGCCAGCTGGGACTGATGGCCATAAAAACCGGGACAAAATTGCACTGGAACCCCGAAACGGAAGAAATCACCGGCGATAATGCGGCATCGGCGATGATAGACATTCCTGTACGTGAAAAATATTTCAGATTTTAGAAGATGAAAAACTCCATCGGAATGAGCATCTGTAATTTCCGCCTGATTATGGAATAGCAAAAAGGTCATGGTCAATTTTCAGTTCGAACCAACCTTATCTTCTTCATCGTCCGGTTTGCCTGGGGGACAGGGATAAGGAATTTGTTGATCATTATATTCCGCGCATGAGAAGACAGCAAGTTCCGGCTCCTTTGCCATTATTTTGCATTGTATGTACTTTTGTGCGGATTTCTTCCGGATTTTATGACAGTTATTTTTTGAAACGAGGAAAGATCAATAGATGTCTTCGTTCAGTCGTCCTTCATCCACTAAATTTTTTATATAAAGCAGCGACTCCTCTTCCGTTAATTGTCCGGCTGACTGTACAGCTTTCCGGATGGCTTCGCGTACTGCATGTCCCATTTTTACAGGGCCGCAAACGTATACGTATGCCCCCTGGCACAGCCATTCGTAAAACAGTTCCGCTTGTGCTCCAATTTTATCCTGCACATATATTTTGTGTTCCTGGTTCCTCGAAAAGGCCGTATCCAGACGGGTCAAACAGTTTGTTTTGATCCATTGTGTGATCTCTTCCCGGTAAAGGAAATCGGAATGGCTTTGTTTTTCTCCAAAAATAAGCCAGGCCGGTCCCTGTGAATTTCGAAATTTCAGATCCTGCAAAAAAGCCCGGAATGGTGCAATTCCTGTTCCGGCAGCAATCATGATTACCGGAACATTTTTCTCAGGAAGACGAAACTGTTCGTTTGGAATAATCCGGATGTGAAGTCTCTCACCAACGGATAAATACCGGGTTAAGTAAAATGAACAGGCGCCATACTGTTCGGAATGATTTTCGGAATAATTTATCAGCCTGATAGTTAGATGAACCTCACCTGGATTTGTTTTTGCGCCGGAGGAAATAGAATAAAGCCGGGGTTGCATTTTGCAGAGAATGGAAACCAGCTTTTCTGGTCGGGCCTCGCAGGGAAAATCAGCGAGCATGTCCGGCACATCTTTGTTTTTCAGATAGGAATTCAGCTTTTTCTCATCCGTCAGAAGACAGGCAAGGGCACTGTTATTATTGCCCGATAAAGCAGCATACCGTTCCAGAACGCCCCTGTTTAAGCTGGTAATCTCCACCCGTGTTTCCAGTATTTCATCTAACCGGGAAGGGTTACCGCGATAATTGACCAGCATATCAGACGGATATTTCAATTGTTTCAAAAGGAGCTGCACTAAGGCCGGCGGATTAGATGGCACAATACTCACCGAATCGCCCGGCAAATACGAAAAGCGCGGGTCATCAACGGATAATACCAGGTGGTATATTTCGGAAATTGACCCCTCGTTCAAACGGTGCCTGCTTTTTACAGTTGCTTCAAAAATATTTGCTTTTTCATTTTGCTCCATCGGAAGTGGAGCAATTATTTTTGTGGTTGCCGAAGGCCCCTTTTTTAAAACTCCCGACAACCATTCCGCAGCCGTCTGATGAAATTCCACATCGCAATCGGCCCGTTTATAAAAGCGGGTAGCCCCCAGCTCCTCCAGACGGGAATCAATATCTTTTCCGATTTTACAAAAATGTTCGTAGCTGCTGTCCCCCAATGCACAAACCGAAAAACGGAGATGCGCCAGATTAGGTGTGCCCGGGGCAAACAAGCGGGAATAAAAACGGGCTGCCTCCGGAGGAGGGTCGCCTTCGCCATGCGTGCTGACAATAATCAGCAGCAAGCGTTCGTTTGCCAATTCCCCGAAATTAAACTTTGCCATGTTCCGCACTTTCACATCCTGCCCGTTTTGTTTCAGATAGTGCCGGGCTTCTTTCGCGATAAAGGCAGAATTTCCCGAATGTCCACCAAACAGGATGGTCAGGGTTTCTTTTTTCCGGCTTGTTTCCCGTCGAAACAGTTTTTTTAGTGTCGTATCAAACATGTCGGTTACTTTAAAAGATACCTTTCATGATGCAGATTTGCCAACATTGCATTCATACGTTAAAGAACAACGGTTTTCTTCGCTGTTTGTGTTTGTTCCACCAAACTAAGAACCCGGTGACCGGAAGCGAAGCGCATATCAGGCTAACCAAGAAAGCGATGATCTTTCCCGGAATTCCTCCAATGGCTCCCACATGAATATCGTAGTTTGCCGTGATCAACTTTTCACCGGCATTTTTTTCTTCGTGCCTCTGTTCTTTCAGCAATTCTCCTGAATACTGATCGAACTGAAGATGGTGGGTTACCGCATATAATCCTTCTTTTTGCTGAACATACACGTTTAGTGCAGCCGTGCTGTCTGCCGGAGGGACAATACGGAACCCGGCAGCCCGTGCATATTTTTCGCGGGTTTGAGCAAAAGCCCGGTCTACGGCATGTATCCCGGCATGCACCGACGGAACCGATTGCATTTGACCTTGATCAGGCAGCACTGTCGTTCCGGAAACTAAAATATATACGGTTGCCTGAAACCATTTAAAAGCCCACATCATCCCGGTTAATGCAATGACCAGCGCAAACAGCATGCTGTAAAACCCCAGGACATTGTGCAAGTCGTATATCTTACGGTGCCCCGGCATAGATTTTTTCCAGCGTATCCGAAACAGGTTCTTTGCACTGCGAAAACTTTTTGGCCACCACAGCGCCAGTCCGGTAATCAGTAAAATAACAAAAATCAGCGTACTCCACCCGACAATGGGCTGTCCGATGGGCGTAGCCAGCAACAGGCTCCAGTGCAGAAATTTGACTATATTGAAGAAATCGTATTTTTCATCGTAGTTTGCAAGGATTTCGCCCGAATAGGGATCCACATAAACCGACTGGTAGTAGTCGATCATGCCGAAATAAGTAGATGTTTCCGGGTTTGCCTGATAGCTGTAAAATACCCAACTTTTTTGCGGATGGTTGTACAGGTTTGCCCAGCCAATTTCTTTTTTCGGTCCCAGTTGTGATTGTACCTTTTCCAAAAGCTGGCTTACCGGAAGGGTTTCCTTGCCGCAATTCCCGACATACATGGCCTGTTTCCGGCGCAGTTCGGTAATTTCCTTGCTGAACACATATATGCAACCGGTGATTGAGACAATAAAAACCACGATCCCGGAAGCCAGCCCCAGCCAGAGATGTATTTTACCAATGAGATTCTTTATCACTATTTTCTCTGATCTGATTGTTTAACTCAAAACGTATAACTTATATTTAAACGGAAGTTTGTTCCGGGTTCGGTTTGCCAGTAATAATAACTGGCGTATGCGCTGCCCGAGTACAGGTAGTCATTTAGCAGGTTGTTGATGTTCAGGCCGATCGTGAAATTTTCGTTTTTCCACGAAACAGCGCCATCTAACCGGAAATAATCGGGGAGAACTGCTTCGTTGTCGGCGCCCCAGGTCCACGATGAACGGTCAACCTGGTATTGATATCCCAGCGCCAGTCCCAGCCCTTTCAATCCTGAATTTTTGAACTGGTACTTTAACCATCCGTTGGTCATGTGGCGGGCATGTCCGGCCAAACGGGTCCCCACGGCTGCCGGATTGGTGTCTTCCGTCACTTCAACATTGGTGTTGGCATAATTCAGAATCAGGTTCAGGCCTTTGGCAATTTCTCCCTGCACATCCAACTCAATGCCTTTCGACTGTGCTTCTCCCAGTTGGATACTGAAATTCGGGTCGGAAGGATCGGTTGTGAGCACATTTTCCTTAGTGATCTTATAAATCGTCAGCGATGAATTCCACCGTCCGGCAGCCCATTTGCGTTTGATCCCTGCTTCGAGGTCGTTTCCGCGAACCGGTTCAAATGTGTTTCCCTGTTTATCGGCACCCGACTGGGGTATGAACGACTGGTCATACAAACCGTACACAGATGTGTTTTTATCAATACTGAAATTCAGTCCGGCGCGGGGCGTAAAAATATCATCCTGCGTGGTAGCCGAGTAAATAGCGCTGCGGTACGAAGTGAGCCGTCCGGCCAACGTAAGGATCAGCCGGTCGTTGAAAAAGCCCAGTTCATCCTGGACATACAATGCCGAGTAGCGTACCGACTGGTTGGCCAGGTAACCGGCGAAGGCGCGCTGGCGAATGCTTCGGCTGCGGTCGAACACAGGCATCAGGGATGACGGAACATAGTGTACCGGATTGTCGTATGACAGGGGCGTGCCGGGGCCGGCCAACGGTCCTGACTGGAACCAGTCGGCAAAATATTCTTTCTGCCCCATGTCTACACCGGCAAGAATGCGATGGACAACCGGACCCGTTTTCGCTTCACCGGTTACAAACGCCTGTGCCAGCTTGGCATCGCTGATGGCATCCCAGACCCCGATCCCCCGGTAAATACCGGCTGTGGTCACCGAGTCGGGCCACAACGAACTGCCTGCCATTTTATAATCCAGATAAGCGGCTTTTGCCGTAAACTCCCAGTTCTTGTTCAATTGGTGGTTAAAAGTTACAAATGCATTGTGTTCCCGGATGCTGGTCGGATCGATATTGGGCTCGCCCAGTGTGTAGTCGCGGGGCAGTGCGCCAAATCCTTCTGTCGAGAAAACATAGGCAGCGCCAACGACTGACATTTGTGAATACTGGTAAATGTATTCGGCTGTCAACGAAGTATGTTCATTTATTTTGTAAAGGATGGAAGGAGCAATTGTGTACCGCTTATTGTATTCGTAATCGCGGTGCGAATACCTCGACGACCCCATGATGTTAAGACGATATAGAAGGTTGCGGTGGCGGTTCAAACGTCCGCCAAGATCGGCGGTGGCGCGCAGGGTGTTGAAAGATCCCAGGGTCATCGACACTTCGTTTTGCTGACCGGTTACCGGTTTTTTTGTTTCTACATTATAGAACCCGCCCGGCTCGCCAGACGAAAGCATAAAACCGGCGGGGCCTTTCACAAACTCGATACGTTCTACGATAGAAAGGTCTTCGGTTAAAGGTCCCCATGGCAGGTCCACGTTCATCCCGTTACGGAAAGCCGGAAGTTTAAATCCCCTCATGTTGATCCGGGCAAAATTGCCCCAGTGCTCAATCATCTGGGCACCACTGGTATTCCGGGTTACGCCTTCCAGCATGTCAACTGCCTGCTGGTCGGCCAGCAGATCTTTGGTGATGACCTGGATGTTTTGCGGGACTTTTAGCAGCGAGGTTCTCAGTTTGAGCGCTTCAGAAGGCTTTTCGGCCAGATAATTTGAGTAGCGGTCGCCGGTTATCACAACCTCATCAAGTTGCTTGTCATTCTTCTCCATGAAAATCTCAGGAACGTGAGTTTCCTCCCCGGGAAGGACGGTAACCTGCACCCGTTCGGCCTTTAGGCCCACAAACGAGGCAACCAGCGTATAATTTCCGGCATCGACCGCCGGTATTTCATACTGACCGGCAGCATTGGTAATAGTTCCCTTGTCGGTACCGCTCAGCCCGATATTCACCAAAGCGCCTTTGTTCTCATCAGGAATAGTGACTTTTCCAATAATTTTTCCTTTTTGGGCAAATATGGAGGTAGCCAATGCAAATAATGATAGTACAAGAAGTAGTTGTTTCATCTTTGAATAAGTTAAAATAAGAGTTTGACCCGACAAAAGTATCGGGGGGAGAGGTGCATGTCAATCCCAAGATATAGGGATTTGAAGACAAAAAAACTTATGGATTGGGGAGGTATTGGTTGAAAAAAGTTTGAGGCGGTATTTCTTATCATTTAAAAGAGCGGTTAGTGGCCATATACGGCATAAAAAAACCGGATAATTGTTTTTACCCGGTTTTTTGTGTGTGTATCTTTAAAATTTACTCTCCCCATATAAGGGTACTTTCGTTGCTGGTTGAGGCCTGTACATTATAACTGTCGCCGTTCGTTTCATATTTGAATGCGCTCAGCACAAGTTTGAAACTGGTCCCTGCAACCGGAACATATTCTTGTCCCCAGCTGCTGCTGCCCGATGTAAATTCTACCTTTTTGTAGTTTGGATCGATTGCCGGACTCAGGAATACCAGTTCATCGTCGTCGTACAATTTAATGACATACAAGTCGGCCCCGGTAACTGTTTCCCATTCAACTACAGCTTTCGAATTTGTCACATCATAATCCGACGTTTTAATTACGGGCGGAATCAATACATCTGTTGCTAACACGTCGTCGTCAGTAAGAACTTCGCCGCTTTCAAAAGTAGCGGTAAAATGGTATGTGCCTGTAACCGGTTTTTCAGTTGACAATTCATCTTCAGGTGTATCGTAATAGAAATCAGTTTTAAACCCCGGATAAGCTTCCAGGTGATAGGTAACACCCGGATCGCTATTGGAATTGACAGTTACTGATGCAAATGCATCGAGGGAATAAGCGTGAATAGACAGACCGTATACGACATCCTCACCGGATAATTGACTAACCACATATACATCGCCAACTACGGTTACTTCGTCTTCATCTTTGTTGCAGGAAGCCAGAAAAAGCAGGCTGCCAATAATTGCAAAAGCTAATTGTTTCATTTCTTATTTTTAAATAATACTTCAAAGTTAATACCCCTTAGATGAAGAAAAACAGAAAAAGGTTGGGTTGTCACGTTATTTTTTTTTCACTACCTTATTTTTCTTTGCATCCGGATAGTAAAAACCAAGACTAATTTTAGTTGATACCGGCCAGTTCCCGTATTTCCAAAATAATTTTTCGGGCCAGCAAATCAGCCTTTTCCATACTTGGCGCTTCCGAATAAATACGAATGATCGGTTCGGTATTCGATTTGCGCAGGTGTACCCACTCTTGAGCAAAATCAATTTTTACTCCATCAATGTCGTTCACCTGTCCGTTACGGTATTTTTCTTTCATTTTCAGAAGGATGCGGTCAACATCAATCCCCGGGGTCAGTTCAATTTTGTTTTTCGAGATGAAAAAGTCGGGATACGTTTTGCGTAGTTCCGAGCATTTTATTCCGGATTTTGCCAGATGGGTCAGGAAAAGGGCAATGCCGACCAAGGCATCGCGCCCGTTGTGCGAGGCCGGGTAAATCACCCCTCCGTTGCCTTCGCCTCCGATCACCGCGTTGGTCCGGTGCATTTCGGCCACCACGTTCACTTCGCCCACCGCCGATGCAGAATAAGACCCTCCGTGTTTTTCGGTAACCATCCGCAGCGCACGTGACGACGACAGGTTCGACACCGTGTTGCCCGGCGTATGGCGGAGCACATAATCGGCTACGGCAACCAGCGTATATTCCTCGTTGAACATACTCCCATCTTCGCTGATGATGGCCAGCCGGTCCACATCAGGATCAACCACGAACCCAACGTCCACTTTTTTGTTCTTTATAATTTCCGAAGTTTCCACTAAATTTTCGGGAAGAGGTTCGGGCGTATGCGCAAAATGGCCGGTCGGTTCACAGTTAATTTCCACAATTTCGGCAACACCCAAGGTTTTCAGCAATGCCGGGACAGCCACACCGCCCACCGAATTCACGGCATCAATGGCCACCTTGAAATTTGCTGCTTTTATTGCGGCCACATCCACCAGTGCCAAATTCAGCACTTCCCGGATATGAATAGCGGTGTAGTCCTTCTTTTCCACTTTACCGAGTTCGTCTACTTCAGCAAAAACAAACGATTCGTTTTCGGCAATCTGCAAAATTTCGGCGCCTGCTTCCGCCGATAAAAATTCACCGTTGGCATCAAGCAGTTTCAAGGCATTCCATTGCTTCGGATTATGACTGGCCGTAAGGATAATGCCCCCGTCGGCTTTCTCTTTTGGGACGGCTATTTCGGTAGTAGGCGTGGTGGCCAGGTCAATGTCGGTCACGTCGCAACCCATGCCGGTGAGCGAACCGATGACCAGCGACTTGACCATTTCCCCGGAAATACGGGCATCGCGGCCAACCACAATTTTCGGATTTGGATTTTGGGACCTGGATTTTATAAAAGTAGCATAAGCCGAAGTAAATTTCACCACGTCAAGCGGGCTCAACCCTTCGCCTGGCTGGCCGCCAATGGTACCACGGATACCGGAGATTGATTTGATAAGCGTCATTTTTGTTCTTCGTTTTTAAGTTTACTTCCTTCAAAATTGAATCTGCAAATTAAGCATTTCCGGCGCAAAAGACGATACTAATTTTTACGGAACAAGGGTTCCCAACTGATTTTTTAACAACCCCATCCTTATAAAACAAAAAGGTCCGGCAGGGAACCGAACCTTTTCTCTTCTAACTAATTTAAAGCTCAAACAAAATTTATGAAAAAAAATGTGCCTTGTATTCTGAATCTATGACAGTCAACAGGAAGCATACCCTTATTCTATTTTTTGTTTTTTTAGAAGTTTTCTGAGAAAGGACGGTAAATGTTTCGTTTGTGAATACTACGTGTTTGCCCCTTAATAGCAAAAATCGGCTCAACGGACCGTCGAAAAGTAAGAGAGTACCTGTTTCCTGTCGCTTTCTAATTGTATTTTCAGCTCATCAACCGAATTGAATTTTTGTTCTTCCCTGATTTTTTTGTAAAAGCAAAGTTCTACCTGCCTTCCGTAAATGGATTCATTGAAATCAAGAATATGAACTTCGATACTGCGATGGTCGGCATTGCTGTTCACCGTCGGACGGGTGCCGATATTGAGCATCCCTTTATAAACTGTCCCGTTAATCCGGACTGTAACGGCATACACCCCGTATCCAGGAATGATTTTGTGTGGGTCGGAGGCTTCGATGTTGGCTGTCGGGAACTGAATCTTCCGGCCCAGTTTCTGCCCTTCCACCACTCTTCCATGCAAAGTGAACCGGTATCCCAAAAATTCGTTGGCACGGCTGATATCACCTTTCTCAAGGGCATCACGGATTTTTGTCGAGCTGATATTGACATTGTCCACATAAAGCGCATCCAGCTTTTCCAGCCTGAAGTGGTATTGATCGGCACACTGTTTCAAAAATTCATAATCACCTTCGCGGTTTTTCCCGAATTTATGGTCGTAGCCAATCACTAAACAATGGGTATGCAGTTTGTCGACCAACACCGTTTTTACAAAATCGGAATAGCTCAGGTTACTGAATTCACGGGTAAACGGGAATGCAACCAGGTGGCCGACTCCGGCTTTTTCCAGAAGCCGTATTTTTTCATCAAGAGTGGTCAGCAGGCGCAGGTTGCCCTCTTCGGGCGAAAGTACCAGCCGGGGATGGGGAAAAAACGTAAAAACGACCGACTCGCCACCTACTTCGGCAGCAAGTTCGTTTAACCGCGCAATAACTTTTTTATGCCCGTTATGTACCCCGTCGAAAGTGCCGGTAGTAATTACCGGGTTAGTCGCATTAAACGTATCTATGTCGTAATATACCTTCACCTATCGATTGATTTTTGCGCCAAAAATAAATAAATCTATCTGTTTGCCGGGAAAAATTAAGCTTATTTATGAATTGCTTTCATTTCTGATTGTTATTTTTACGGCTCGTTAACCGAAAAATAAGATCAGGAAATGATAAAAAATATTTTCCTTTTACTGGCCGTCGTTTTTATACTGTTTGCCTCGTGCAGCAAAAAAAATGAATTTGTTATTGAAGGCAGGATTACCAATGCCACGGGCAAATACATTTATCTTGACGAATTGAAATTAACAGTTAACCAGACGGTCGATTCTGCCAGGATTGATAAAAACGGAGAGTTCAGTTTCCGGGGGAATGTCAGTTTCCCGACATTTTATTTACTGAAGCTGACTGAAAACAATTTTATCACCCTACTGGTCGATTCGGTTGAAAACGTTCAGGTTTTTGCCGACGCCGCCAATTTTTCGAGGGAATACGTAGTGACCGGTTCCGATGGTTCAAAACTGGTACAGGAACTAAACAATCATCTTTCGGTGACAAAGCACAGGCTTGATTCGATCAGGAGCCTGACTGTTTTATACCGCAACCACCAGAATTACACGGAATTGAAGCAAAATTGGGAACAGGAAATAGCACAGATCAAAAAAGCGCAGATTAATTATTCTGCTGATTTTGTCCAGAAACATCCGTTCTCAATGGCCAGTGTACTTGCCCTTTACCAGAAATTTGACGATAACAATTACGTGGTACAGGACCTTCAATCGCTAAAAGTAGCTGCTTCTGCGCTAAATTCGGTCTTCCCGCAATCAGAACACGTACAGGCCTTGTATCAGAATACCCTGAAACTAATGAAGGATGAGCAGAATATGAAATTGCGCAATATTATCCAGCAGGCGGGAACCAACAGCCCTGATATTATCCTGCCTGATCCCGACGGGAAAAACATTTCACTCTCGTCGCTACGCGGAAAATATGTTCTCCTTCAGTTTTGGGCAGCAGTCGATAAAGGTTCCCGGATTCAAAACCCGGTACTGGCCGAGTTGTACAAAAAGTACAGGAACAGGAATTTTGAAATTTATCAGGTGAGCATCGATGAAAACCGGATCGAATGGGTCGATGCCATTGATCAGGATAATCTTGCCTGGATCAATGTCGGCGACATGAAAGGAAGCGTTTCCGCAGTAAACAATTACAATGTGCAAAAGGTACCGTTCAACTACCTGCTTGATCCCGAGGGTAAAATTATTGCCCGCGATGTACAGGGGCCGGCATTGAACAAATTGCTCGGCGAAGTGCTTAAATAAATCATAACGCATTGAACAGACAGGCGTTTTTAACTTTTTTACTTGATATTTACTGGTATATTTGCCACAAATTTTCAATATTTTGATCCAGACTAAAGGCAAAATATATTTTGTATCCGATGTGCACCTGGGAGCGCCAGCCCTGAAAAACAATAAAGAAAGGGAGAAACTGTTTGTCCGTTGGCTTGATGGCATCAAAGCCGACGCATCGGCTCTTTTTCTGATGGGTGATATTTTCGATTTTTGGTTTGAATACCGGAAAGTTGTCCCCCGTGGGTTTACCCGTACGCTCGGGAAAATTGCCGAAATTGCCGATTCGGGTATCCCGGTCCATTACTTTACCGGTAACCACGACATCTGGATTTTTGATTATCTGCCCGACGAACTGGGGATTATTCTGCACCGCGAAGAATATAAAACCGAATTTAATGGGAAAAAATTTTTCCTGGCCCACGGCGACGGGCTTGATCCGTCGGATAAAGGTTATTTGCTTTTAAAAAAAGTATTTACCAGTAAAATATTGCAATGGACCTTTGCCAGGTTACATCCGAATTTTGCCTTTTTTATCGGTCACAACTGGTCGAAAAACAGCAGGATAGCAAACGGTATCCAGGCCGACGGCTACCGGGGCGACGACAAGGAGGGCCTTTTCCTTTTCGCCGAATCAATGGAAAAGAAGGAACACTTCGATTATTTCATCTTCGGCCACAGGCATTTATTAGTAGAAAGACCCATTGGCGGAAAATCGGTGTTTATTAATTTGGGCGACTGGATCAACTATTTTTCTTATGGCGTTTTTGACGGCGAAAAAATGGAATTAAAAAAATACAATATTCAACAATAGCGATCCGAATTAGTGGAAGATATGACAAAAAAAATTTACACGAAGATCACAGGAACAGGAAGCTATATTCCTTCACGAATCATAAAAAACGATTATTTTAAAGATTACCGGTTTTTCGATCCGGCTACAAAAGCTCCGTTTGAAAAAGATAACAGCGAGATTATTTCCAAATTTGAAGAGATTACCAATATCAGTGAACGCCGTTGGGTGGAAGAAAATAAAACCACTTCCGACATGGCCGCCAAAGCTATTAGAAACGCTGTGGATGCAGCCGGGACAGATATTGAAAGTCTCGACTTTATCATTGTCGGGAACAACTTTGGCGACACCCTTCCCGGAAACAGTTGTATTGATATTCTTCCTGCGGTTGCCAGCCGTGTGAAAGCAAAACTACACATTAAAAACCCGGCCTGCATTGCACATGATATTATTTCCGGTTGTCCGAGCTGGACCCAGGGAATGATTGTTGCCGATGCCTACATCCGCAGCGGGATATACAAACGCGGCGTGGTGGTGGGCGCCGATGTGCTTTCGCGCATTTCCGATCCGCATGACCGCGATTCCATGATCTATGCCGATGGCGCCGGGGCAACGGTGGTGGAAGGAGTTGAAAGCGAGGTCCCGACAGGGATGCTCAGCCAGGCCAGCCGGTCTGACTGTTCGCCCTATGCCAACCTGTTGACTCTTGGCCCTTCGTTCAACAAAAAACTGAGCCCAAAAAATCAATACATCAAAATGGCCGGACACAAGTTATATGTTTACGCCCTTTCATTTGTTCCGGGAGTTGTAAAAGAGAGTATTGAAAAAGCCGGGCTTCAATTGTCCGATATTAAAAAAGTGCTGATCCACCAGGCCAATGAAAAAATGGACGAGGCTATCCTGAAGGGAGTTTTCAAACTATATGGAGAAAAAAATATTCCAGCGGGGATAATGCCCATGAGTATCCGGAAACTGGGAAATTCATCAACCGCTACCGTTCCCACCCTGCTCGACATGATCGTGAAAGGAGAACTTGAGGGACAGAAGATCAATGAGGGAGATTACGTTATTCTTTGTTCGGTAGGCGCCGGAATGAATATCAATTCAATAGTATACAAATGGTGAACCAGAACGCAATTCAATAAGAAAAGCGAGCTGTTTAAAACCGGTTCATTTCCCATTACAGACAGGCCCGGCCCCTGGGTCGGATGAGGTACGGTTGCGGTTGCCCGGCAACCCCGGAACCTGTCTTTATGCGCGAATGTACTATTTTTTAGGGTCGGATAAGCCGGTCGTGTTTCTTATTTGGCTCAGTTATCTGAAAAAGACTGGAACGTTGCTTCTTTTCGGCAACAGGGATGGTATTTTTTCTAAGGAACAACTATGCGGAAATTTGATCCCATTGTACCGGGGTATTTCTTTTTCATATTGAAGTTGCCAAAAGTAGGTTGTTGAAAAGAGAAAGAACGACGCCATGAAAATGATGGGTCCGTGCTGAAACAATAGAATACAGATAATGCTGTTTACCAACTGCCTGAACGAAAAGATTTTTGACTGTAAAAGAAACTGGTTATATTATCTTTTGTTCCCCCGATATTTCTTTTGTTTACGCAGGTGTTTGGGCGGATTCTTCATGTCTTCTTTTTTGGGAAACACTTTTTTCTTTTCGTGGAAAGCACCTTTGAAAGTGGGGTCCTCCAGTCTTTTTTGCCGGTCGATTTCGCGTAACTGGACCTGGCTTTCTTCTTTTTTGGTGGCCACTATTTCCAAATCTCCGGGAAGTTCTTTCAGCGGAATTTCCATCCGGATAAGTTGTTCTATTTTCGGTACATGATATTCTTCGGAAGGATCGACCAGCGTGATTGCCTCGCCCACATTGTTGGCGCGGGCTGTCCGTCCGATGCGGTGAACGTAATCTTCGTGGTTGGGCGGAATGTCAAAATTGATCACATGGCTGACCATATCGACGTCGATGCCGCGGGCCGACAGGTCGGTGGTAATTAAAATCCGCACTTCTCCATCTTTGAACGCATTGATTGCATTGATGCGGGTGTTCTGCCCCTTGTTCGAGTGCATAATGCGTTTTTCTCCCTCGGTTCTTCGTTTTACAATTTTGAAAACAGCTTCTGCATTCTCCTTGGTTTTTACGAAGATGATGACCCTCGAAAATTTTTCTTCGTCCTGTAAAAGATATTTAATGAGGTTCAGTTTGGTTGCAAAGTTGGGAACTTTGTAGTAGCATTGGTCGATCAGTTCGGCAGGTGTTGCCGATGGGGCAACCTCTACCCGTTCAGGAAAATCGAGAAACTCGTGCGCCATTTCTTCCACTTTTTCATTGAAAGTTGCTGAGAATAAAAGGTTCTGCCGTTTTACCGGAATAATTTCAAGCAGTTGCCTGATTTGTGGCATAAAACCCATGTCCAGCATGCGGTCGGCTTCGTCGATTACCAGTGTTTTTACTTTTTTGAGCGAAAGGGCGCCTGCCCGGTATAAGTCCATTAAACGGCCGGGCGTTGCCACCAAAATGTCGATGCCCGGCTCAAGCAATGCAGCATGTTTGGTCCAGCCGATACCGCCGTACACCGCTGCATGGCGGATGTTTGAGTAGCGCGTCAGGTCAGCGATGTCTTCTCCTACCTGAATGGAAAGCTCGCGGGTGGGAACCAAAATTACGGCACGCGGGTCGACACCTTCGGCTTTTACCAGTTTCATAAAAATGGGCAACAGATAGGCCGCTGTTTTCCCTGTCCCGGTTTGGGCAATGCCCAGCACATCGGCCCCTGAGCGGATGACGGGGATTGCTTTCTCCTGGATGGGCGTGGGGGTTTCGAAACCCAGTTCGTCCAGCGCCTTCAATATTGATTTATTGATTTTTAATTCTTCGAATGTTATCATGTTGCAAAAGTACAAGGCAAAAACTAAACGGCAATAGACAGTTGCATAAAAGTTATTTTATTACCTCAGCCGGAACATTTTCCCTGGCAGGCTGGTTACCAGCCCTTTGAATTCGAGGTCGAGCAGCAGGGCAGAAACCCGCCCGGCTGGCATCTCACAGGTTTTGCTGATGATGTCGATCATCTGTTCCCCTTCGTGCAGGCAATCCACGATTTTCTGTTCGTGTTCGGTGAGTTCAATAAATAATTGTTTTTGAATAAAAGGTGGCATTTCTTTTCGGGTTTCCCAGCCCATTAGTAGTTCGAGGTCTTCCAGATTTTCGATCATTGCGGCTTCATTGTTTTTTATCAGCTTATTGCAGCCCCGCGAAAACGTATCGTCGGCGCGACCGGGAAAAGCGCACACATCGCGGTTGTACGAATTGGCAATGTCGGCGGTGACCAGCGCCCCTCCTTTTTCAGCCGATTCAACAATAACCGATACATCGGCCATGCCTGCTACAATCCGGTTGCGTTGCAGAAAATTTTGCCGTTCAATTTTTGTCCCGCTTATAAAATCGCTCACCAGTCCGCCGGTTTCCAGCATTTTTGCTGCAATGGATTTATGCAGCGAAGGATATAGTTGGTCCAGTCCGTGTGCCAGAACGCCAACCGTTGGCACTTCGTATTTCAGACAGGCTTTGTGTACCGCTACATCAATGCCATAGGCCAGTCCGGAAACCACTAACGCCGGATACGAACGTTCGGACATAGCTTTTAGAAATGAGTCGCAGAGTTCCTTTCCGTAAGCAGTTGCATTGCGTGTCCCGACCATCGAAATGATGCGGCTTTCATTCAGGTTGGCATTCCCTTTTGTAAACAAAACGACGGGCGCATCGTGACAGTTTCGCAGCCGTTTGGGATAATCGTTATCCAGATAGAACAAGCAACCGATCCCATTTTTGCGGATGAATTCAATTTCCTGTTCGGCCCGTTCCAGTACATTTTGCTGAATAATCCGCCGGGCATTGACTTCTCCGATGCCGGGAATTTTGAGCAGGTTTTTTTCCTTTTCACGAAAAACACTTTCCGCACTACCAGTATAGGCAACCAGGTTTTTTACTGATGCAAATCCAATCCCGGGGATCAGCGAAAGCCCGATTTTGTATTTTAAATCTTCAGGGTGGCCCATTCAAATTATTTCATTTTTCAGGAATTATCTTTCTACATGTTGATTTCAGCCCGTCAATGTGTTCGAAAAGAAAATCATCTATTGGATTCCACATAGGGTCAAGTATAAAATCAATTCCTTCTCTTCTTGCCAGTTTTGCAGCAGGTACAAAATCAGCATCTCCGGCTATCAGTATAATCCTGTCAACTAATTTTTTATAAGCCATCGATGCTATATCTACGCCTATTTTAATGTCAATACCTTTTTGCCTGAATTCATAAGTAAAATCTTCTTCTTTCAGTGTCGATATGTTTATATCCTTTCGTATCAGGCTTTTTGTATGCTTGGGGTTGATTATCCAATTTCCACTATCCCTGAGATATCCAAGGCGTAAGGCAACTTTTCGCTTCTTTTTTAGTTCCTCAAAGAATTGCACCCTGAATTCATGTTGTTCTGTTTTTGAGAAATTGATGCATTTGTTGGTAAGAGGATGGTGGACACGTTTTTCAGATGGAGTACAATCATAATAAAATATGCGGTATAAATGATTTTCCTTCCCGACATGTAAGTGAGCCATTGTATAAAGGTGTTTTGCTACTTTTCCCGGACTATGATTTCTTTCCCTGTTTATTAATGAGTAATATCGTTTTAGGAAAAAACTTCCGTCAATTAAAATAGCAACCCTGTTATTTTTCATAATACATGAAGTATTGGTAAAAAAAACTTCCGGGACGGCATTCCTTCTATGACTTTTAAAATAGGAACACGGTAACCAGAAGCATTATTGAGAACAAAAATAAATTAATTCTTTTTTTTATGCAAGTGTTTGTTTGATTTTGTTTTAGAAGTACACTGTGTCAAAAACCGCCAGGGTTTACCGGCCCATTTGTCTCCGGCATAATTTACGCCAATGCGCGTACTGATTTGGTAATTGACGATTGCCGGGGCGTTTTCAATCCATAATCGGGTAGATATTCCGAGATTTTCGCTGTAAAATGATTTGTCGAGTTGCAACTCGCGGCCCACCCGCCCGGGGCCCGGAAAACCTTCGATACCACGAATCAAAACAGCTTGCGGATTGCCGGCAGTCGACGTCACGAAATTCAGTAGCCAGTACATACCGTAAATAAAATACACGTATACACGACCTCCTTCGGCAAACATTATTTCGGTACGGGGCGTACGCCCTTTGGCTGCATGACAGGCCAGGTCTTCGGCACCACGATAAGCTTCTACTTCCGTAATTGCATATCGTTTTTCAGTTCCATCAGCAAATCGGCGCACCAGTATCTTCCCCAGTAACTCGGGAGCTACCTGCAACACATCGCGCTGAAAAAATTTATTCGGCAGGCGTCCCATCTTCATAACTACTGAATAAAAACAAAGAGTAAAAAAAGGCAAAGAATGTGATCCCGTCGTGGTTGTTCAACGTGTCTTCGTTCAAAAATGAAAGCAGTACAACCAGGCTGAAGGTGAGCAAAAGGTAACTTTTTGTTTTCCGTTCCCTAAAAACCGGATAGATGTAGGCAAAGCAGATGAAAAGCAGCCCAACCAGCCCGAAATCGACCCAGTAGCTGAGGAACATGTTGTGCGAACGCTGCCTGAATTTCGGATCGTTGAAAAACGGATGTGCATCGTATTTTTCCTGATAGGCCGGATAATAACCGCCTGTTCCGGTCCCGAACCAGAAATTTTCGCGAACTATCTGCCAGGCAACCTTCAGATACTCGATACGCTGGACGACCGAATTCCCTGCCGGATTGGCGCCGTTGGCATATTCGTTAAATTCCCAGATGGTTTGATAGATGCGGTTGCTTAACGAATATTTATTGGCAAACCGGTAATTCGGGATTCCTTTTCCGATGTTGCAGATATCATCGTCGCTGAGTTTCGACAGGCCTTCCGCATCTTTTCGCAACCCTTTCGAAGTCATGTACCGGAGCAGTGCGTATTTGTTAAATCCTTCCGTGTAAGTTGAATCATATTTGAAGTTACTCCGCTGGTTCCATGCTTCGCGCAGCTCATCTTCTGAAATAAACAGGAAAACAAAATGCCCGTTCTCGACCTGCCGGTTCGCCGGAACGTGTTGGTAGGCATTGCCCAACCGGGTTTTTGCTTCCAGTTCTTTTTTCGAAAACTCTTCGGTATTATAAAATTCATTGATACTCCGTGTGATATATGCACCGATAAAAACAGGTATCATCAGCAAAAAAACATAGGCCGGAAAGCGCAATACCACATTCCTGATCCGGGACGAAAACCAAAGCGCAAGCGCCATCGAAACCAGGATAAAAATGACAATCCCGGTAAACGATCTCAGAATAAAAAGAAACAGTACCAGCCAGGCAGCAATCACAAAGTATGCAAATTTCTCTGTCTTCCGAATATTCAACTTACGGTTGAAGATAAACCAGCACAGCACAAAAATGACAATATTGATCAGCAACGAAAACCGGATGTGGGAAATAAACAGGGAAATATCGCGCACATCGCGCACTTCTGTTCCTGCAAATCCCAGCCAGACGTACATGCTGCACAGGCTCGCAAAAACAACTGTAGCGGCGAAAACCACGACAATGGTTTTTATCTGTCCTAAATTTAATTTCCGGGAAGTGCCAATAACCAGTGGAAAGATAAGCAATGGGATTTGGATTTTCAGGTCGTGCAGACCCCATTTCAGGCTGTCGGTCCATGATAATCCCAGCAGGTACAAACCGAAAACAGCTGTCAAAAGCCAGATAGAGGGGCTTCCGGCAAAAACCTTCATTTTTTCTTTCAAACGGCCTTCGCACAACCAGTTGAGCAGCAATATAAATGGAAAAATGCTCATCAGCGCTTTTGAGGTGGGCAGGCTAATGGCAACTGCCAGCAACTGCCAGAAATAAATTGTTTGATGCGTAATCCTTTTCAACATTTTGGAAAACTATTTTTCAACTATTCGGGTAATGTTTTTAAAGCTAACGAAATTCGGACAATAAAATTATTTCTGAAAGCACGATGTAAAAGATTTTTCACCAGCCAGGCCTTTCGTTGTTAGTAAAGTTTTATCCTTTGAAAATCTTTTCATTAAAATTGAATTTGAGCAGATTCTTCTCTTGCAATTTTGAAAAAAAGAAATACTTTTGCAGTCCCGATTATTGTACGTACGCGCAGTTCTTGTAAATAATTGAAAATGTTGGCAATATAATTCTTATCAACAGATGCGGTGTTGATAAATTCCGAAAACGCCGGCATTGAAAATAAATGAATTGCGGGTTTAGTGTTTAATTTTTTAATAAAAAAGTACAGTGGACACACTAAGTTACAAAACCGTATCGGCCAATAAAGCCACGGTTAAAAAAGAATGGTATGTGGTTGACGCTACCGATGAGGTATTGGGACGATTGGCCAGTAAAGTGGCAAAAATCCTGAGAGGTAAAAATAAGCCCAGCTATACTCCGCACGTTGATTGTGGTGACAATGTAATCGTTATCAATGCTGAAAGAGTCCGTTTGACCGGCAACAAGCTGAACGACAAAATTTACCTTCGCCATTCCGGTTACCCCGGCGGTCAGAGGGCACAAACCCCTTCCGAAATACTGGCTAAATATCCTGAACGGTTGGTTGAAAAAGCAGTAAAAGGGATGTTGCCGAAGAACCGTTTGGGCAGCAAACTTTTCACCAACCTGAAAGTATATGTAGGGCCGGAACACAAACAGGAAGCCCAGCAACCAAAAGTAATTGATTTAAGTACAATTAAATAACAACAATGGAAGTAGTTAACACGATCGGACGTAGGAAAGCTGCTGTTGCACGCATTTATGTAAGCGAAGGCAAAGGAAATATCACGATCAACGGGAGAGACCTGAAAGAATATTTCCCCGCCGGGACACTTCAGTACATGGTTCTACAACCACTGAACCTATTAGGTGTTGCCGGTCAATACGATGTCAAAGCCAATTTAGATGGCGGTGGCATTGCAGGGCAGGCCGAAGCAATGCGTTTAGCAATAACCCGTGCCTTGATGGAAATCAATCCCGAATCAAGACCAGAATTAAAGCGCGCTGGTTTCGTAACCAGAGATCCCCGTGAGGTTGAACGTAAAAAACCAGGTCAGCCAAAAGCACGCAAGAGATTCCAATTCTCAAAACGTTAATATTTTTATCACGAAAATATTTTGCTGTGGATCTAAATTGCTGAGACTTCCGAATTAACCGGAACTACTTAGCAGTTGCTTTTGAAAAAAGTAAATATTAAAAAAAGTAAAAAGATGCCAAGAACAAATTTCAATGAATTATTGGATGCCGGAGCACATTTCGGCCATCTGAAAAGAAAGTGGAATCCAAACATGGCTCCATATATTTTTATGGAGAAAAACGGGATCCACATTATCGATCTTCAAAAAACCGTTGTAAAAATCGACGAAGCAGCCGCTGCACTTAAACAAATTGCAAAATCGGGCCGCAAAGTTTTATTCGTTGCCACCAAAAAACAGGCAAAAGACATTGTGGCCGAACTGGCAAGCGGCGCCAACATGCCTTATGTAGTTGAACGCTGGCCGGGAGGTATGCTTACCAATTTCCCGACCATCCGCAAGGCAGTAAAAAAAATGATGTCGATCGACAAGCTGATGAAAGAAAGCGCATGGAATAATCTGTCGAAACGCGAAAAACTGCAAATCACCCGCCAACGTGCCAAATTAGAAAAAATCCTCGGGAGCATTGCCGACCTGACCCGTCTGCCGGCGGCCCTGTTTATTGTCGATGTACTGAAAGAAAAAATCGCCGTCCGTGAAGCACAGCGTCTCGGCATCCCTGTATTTGCAATGGTTGATACCAATTCCGACCCCGAAGGGATCGACTTTGTGATACCGGCCAACGACGACGCCTCTCAGTCTATTAAACTGATTGTTGGTGCGATGACCCAGGCAGTCAGGGAAGGAATGACCGAACGCAAAGTAGAACGCGAAAAAGACGGCGACGACAGCGAAACTGCCGGCGAACCGGAAGACGAAACCGACGAAGTTGAAGTTGAAACCGAAATCGACGAAGACGAAGAGTAATTATTTAGTAATCACCAAAAAAGGACAATATAAAATGTCAATTAGTGCAGCAGATGTAATGAAGTTGCGTAAAGCAACCGGGGCTGGCATGATGGACTGTAAAGCAGCCCTTGCCGAAGCAAACGGAGATTTCGAACGTGCAACCGAGATTATCCGCGAAAAAGGGAAATTAGTTGCCAGTAAACGCGCCGACAGGGAAGCTACCGAAGGCGTTGTTTTGGCAAAAGTTTCTGCCGACAAAAAATCGGGAGGTTTGGTCGTACTGAATTGCGAAACCGACTTTGTTGCCAAAAACGAAGGATTTATCGCTTTCGCAGGAAAAATTCTTGACCTTGCCATTACCGGCAAAGCCACCACCCTCGATGCAGTAAAAGCCATCGATATGGACGGGCGCACTGTGGAAGCCCAGATCCTGGAGCAAACCGGCGTGATCGGTGAGAAATTAGACCTGCCTCTCTATGCAAGCCTCCAGGCCGAAACTGTAGTGGCCTACATCCACCCCGGGAATAAACTGGCCACTTTGGTTGGCTTCAACAAAGCCGGCGTCGATGAACAGATTGCCAAAGACATAGCCATGCAGGTTGCAGCAATGAGCCCGGTAGCTGTCGACAAAGCCTCTG
Source organism: Prolixibacteraceae bacterium (assembly GCA_034003625.1). Classification (GTDB taxonomy): domain Bacteria; phylum Bacteroidota; class Bacteroidia; order Bacteroidales; family Prolixibacteraceae; genus GWE2-42-39. The sequence continues at coordinate 88,813 of JAVEYG010000009.1, forward strand.
TTCCGGCAGAAGTGGTTGCCAAAGAACTGGAAATTGCCAAGGAGAAATTCCGTCTGGAAGGAAAACCTGAAGCAATGCTTGACAAAATCGCCCAGGGCGCTCTTGAAAAATTCTTCAAGGAAAGCACGTTGCTGAACCAGGCGTTTATTAAAGAAAACAAACAAACCGTTGCCGATTATCTGAAATCAAACGATAAAGATTTGACAGTGACTGCATTTGTTCGTTATTCCTTATCGGAATAAGATATTATTCGACAGTTGCAAAAAGGCTTCCATAAACCGGAAGCCTTTTTTTTATGACAAGTTTATCTTGTTCAGTGATCCTTCGCTCGCCCTATACCCATATAAACTAATTTATTTGCTTTTTGTTTGTTTTTTATCCGGTAAAACCGGATAGTGTTGTGTCAACATTGTTTTGTCATGCTGAACGTAGTGAAGCATCTGTTGTGAATAGCGCAAAGCGTGAGCCCCTTCACTACGTTCAGGGTGACAACGTACGCCTGACATGACACCATCTTATTTCTTCTCTTCTCCGCACCACAAAAGGTACTGCCTGATGCTTCCAAACCCGGTATGCAAGGAATGGTAGGTCCATGCAACCCGCTTCCATCCACGCCGGGTTTTTCGCTGAAGATAATAACTCAGCCCAAGGGTCCTGAAATGAAAGCCAAACTCAATCCGGGTATTTGTGTCAACCCAGTAATAACAATACCTTCCCATGATGGCATATATCCCTGTTCGGGGTATCCCTGTCATGTGTACGGTTTGTCCTGCATCCATCACTGTATCTTTAAATGGGTAAAATTAGAGGCTGTTCGAAAAATTATAAATCAGAATTTATGTCATCCCGGCCCGATAAGTCGGGAATGGGATGACATATCCTGAACGTTGGGTTCAGCCTCATGCTGTTTTATTGCCATTCTTCGTGCTGTACCAATGCTTTATTTACATCAAGTTCAACCTGAGGAATTGGCCATATATTCATTTTGGGTTCTATGAAAATCCGTAATCCCAGTTTAGGGTTATTTACATACTCATTGTTATTGTACCAATCGGTACGTTCTTTCAATTTTCCCCAACGCCTAAGATCAAGATAACGCCGTGCTTCAAATGCTGTTTCGACCCTACGTTCATGCATTATTATTTCCATTAATTTGTTTTTTGAAAGGCCTGCGCCTTCCACATTTTCCACCTTAGGCATATTGGCTCTTGTCCTGATCATGTCAATTAATCCGATAACTTCAGTTTCACTATAGCTGCCAGCTTGAACTAATGCCTCGGCACGGTCGAGAATTACGTGGGCTAAGCGGAAAATATAAAAGTCCTGGTCACAATCTGTTTGATCCAGGGTAATATTGGGACCAAGTTCTTCTGTCCATTTACGCGTTGCATAACCCGTCAGGGCCAATTGAGCCTCAGGGACTGTACTTGTATGCCATTGGGATCCCTTGCTGATTAATGTAGTATTGAACCGGACATCTCTGTTGGTTATCTCAAGATTCGTATTATACAGTGGCGATTCTGTTATTGAGAGCCCATCGGTACAATAAAATTCATCTGCTAAATTTTTTAACGGGTGATGATTATCGGGGACACGGGACGTTCCTTGTTTATACCATCCAAAAGTAGAACCATATCCTCCCAAGCCTCTTTTAAAACAAGCAGAAAATATAATTTCTTTGCATTGTTCATTTTCTTTGGAGAAAAGAGTGGCATAATCCGGGAAAAGTTCATAATAATTCATATCCAGTACTTTCTTTGCATATATTGCTGCCTCGGAATATTGATGGTCGTTGAGATAAATATCTGCCAACAGAGCATAAGCAGCCCCTTTGGTTGCCCTTCCCCATTCCGATGGGGCCAATTCCCCGGGAGCAGGTAGGTCTTCAGCACAAGTTTTAAGATCGTTGGTAATTGTTTCGACTATTTCGCTTCTGGAGTTTTTGGGCACATTTGCCTCAGATAATTTTTGAGTTTCTGTAATTAAAGGTACATCCCTGTATAGAATTTCCAGATACTTGTAATACATAGCCCTGAGAAATTTTGCCTCGGCAATGTAGCGGGCCCTTTTCTCTGGAGCCAATTCTGTTTCACTTACTTCTGAAATATTGCTTAACAAGTAATTACAACGGGCAACTCCTTTGTAACATGCTTTCCAGACCCCATCAACGATCTTCCCTGACACCTGATAATTTCCTAAGGGAAGCTCACCACCGGCCATGTATGACCATGTCATATATCCGTTGTCGGAAGCAAAATCAAGTCCCGGCAATCCGGCAGTTCCGGTATTCGTCGTTTTGAATAAATCAGTGGATTGTAATACGGCATAACATCCCGTAATAGCCAACTTTACGTCACTTTCAGAACCCCAGAACACTTCTTCCACCAGATCGTTTGGAGAAACCGTGTTTAGGAATTCATCGGTACACCCTGCAATAAGGAAAGTGGCCAAGGTTATAAAACTCAATACTATATTTTTCATAGTTGCTCTTTTTAGTTTATAAGTTAATGTTAAAACCTATGGAATACACCTTGCACTGTGGATAGATGCTGCTACGCTCGTCAGAAGATATTTTTTCAGGGTCAAAATCCTTTATCTTACTAAAAGTCAATAGGTTATTTCCTGAAAAATAGATCCTTATTTTTTCAACACCAATTTTATTTGTCAGCGTTTTTGGAAAGGTATAACCCAATTCTATGTTTTTTAACCGGAGGTATGATGCATCCTTAATCCACCGGGTTGAGATTTTGTTATTATTGGTTTCATTTCCAAACCGGGGAAATGCCGCATCCGGATTTTCTGATGTCCAGTAATCCAATACTGTTTTTGTATAATTGCCTGCAATCTCGTTATTATACCAGAAGAACCTGTCGATACCGGATATGCCCTGGAAGAAACAATATAAATCAAACCCGTGATAATTTCCTCCAAAATTGAAAGAATACGTTAATTTAGGGAATTCATTTCCTATAATTGTCTTATCGTAGGTTTCATCAATTTTACCATCAGGCACGCCTTCTGCCCCACTTATATCCCTGTATTTGACATCCCCCGGCTTAATTGTTCCCCACGATTGTTTCGGAGAGGCTGTGATTTCTTCTTCATTTTGAAAATAACCTTCGGCAATCAAACCGTAGAACGAATCGATTGGATGACCTTCCAAATTAATATTGCGCCCACTGTTTGATGTCCATGAAGTTAGTCCCGAAATATCCATTATTTCATTTTTAATGGCTGAAAGGTTTACGCCAACAAAATAGTTTAACCTGTTGATATTGCCGTTATATTTCAGGTCCATTTCTACTCCCCTGTTCCTTACTTCGGCAATATTTTGATAGGGCGCACTTAAATTACCAAGAGTTATGGGGATAGGAAGTTTAACTAAAATGTCACTGGAAGTTTTGTCAAACCAATCAGCGACAAGTTGAAGTTTATTGTTAAAAAAATTCATATCGCAACCAATATCTGTAATGGTTGTCTTTTCCCATTTTATTTCGCTGTTTGCCAATGATGTTATAGCAGCGCCGGCGGCAAGTTCTTCTCCTATCACATAATTTTGCCCTAATCCAATGCTTTGTGAATATGCATAATTCCCTATTTCCTGATTTCCTAATTGTCCCCAACTTGCCCTGAGTTTTAGAAAGGACAATACGTTTGATGTTTTCAGAAAATTTTCGTTGCTTATGATCCATGCCCCTGAGAATGATGGGAACAACCCATATTTGTTTTCTTCAGGCATTCGGGAAGAGCCGTCGTGACGGACGTTCATCTCAAACATATATTTGTCACGGTAGTTGTAATTCACCCGTCCAAAGAAGGATTGCAACACGACTTCGTTGGCATTGCCGTCAACATCTTTCTCATCCACTCCTGCACCCAGTTCATGCAAGTCGTTACTGGGCGAATTTTTCACTGATGCCCACATATAATCGTATCTGTAATATTGTGCCGATTGCCCCAAGAGAAAAGCAAATTTATGATCTGAAGCATTGAGATTGTAGGTGAATAGGTTGTCTATCAGGTATTTGCGGTCTGTCCCATTGCTGTTTTCCAATTTGTTCTGTGTGTTTTGAGACAAGATTGTCCCATCCGGGTAGTATAATGTTTCGGTGGGTGTGAACTTTGTTTTGTTGGATGCATTATATACCCCAGCCAGGTTTACCCGATAATTAAAATTTTTAAATAGTGAGATGTCCGCAAAAACCTTTCCCTGGAAAAAATATCTGTCGGTGAAGTTTTCCCCTTTCTGCGACAAATAAACAGGATTACTGTATGCCGATCCGGTTTCGCCATATACACCGTTTACAACGCCCCAATGCCCATTTTTATATTTGACCGGAACCAAAGGGTTAGAACTTCTTCGCATGGTATATATCACGGAAGAAGTACCTCCGTCCGTTGCATCCACTGTTTCATTTATTCTACGGTAATGGCCTGACACATCTAATCCGAGTTTTATCCATTTTGTGGCTTGTACATCAATATTGGAACGAAAACTATAACGCTTTGTGTCAGTTCCAAGCAAAATACCAGTTTGGTCGAAATATTCACCTGAAAACATGTATTTGACTTCCTGGCTACCTCCACTAACCGACAGATGGGTTGTGTTCATGGGTGCAATACGGTACATCTCGTCTTGCCAGTTTGTATTGGCAAACCGGTCAGGATCTGACCCGTCCTTCATGGTCTGGATCATTTCTTCCGTGTATAGGTCTGGCTGGCCCTTGGTTGCCCTGTCCATATTGATGATTTTGGCATAGTCCCAGCTATCAACCATATCAGGGACCACAAGTACCTGTTGTAAACTAAAATTTTGTTTTACCGAAAAAACAGGTTTCCTGACAGCGCCTCTTTTGGTCGTTATTAGAATAACTCCGTTGGCCGCCCTTACTCCATAAATTGCAGCTGAGGCAGCATCTTTTAATACACTTACACTTTCTATATCAGATGAAGGGATCTGGGTTAGGGAACTTTCAACGCCATCAACTATAATAAGTGGATTCCTTCCCGAGTTAAATGTCCCTACTCCTCGTATCTTAATATCAGGATTATCGTCACCTGGTTGGGTCTCGAAATTACTTACAGTAACCCCTGACATTTGCCCCTGAAGCAGGGTTGCAGTATTTGCAGCAGGACGTGTTTCGAGTTTGCTGAAATTAACAGAAGCTGTTGCCCCGGTCAGATTTGCCTTTTTAACTGTACCATAACCCACTGCAACCACCTCATCAATACCAAAGGTTTCTTCTTCAAGTTGAGCATTGACTGAAGATTTTCCGGCTATTAAAATCTCTTTTGTTCTCATCCCCACAAACGAAAACACCAGCATTGCATCACCGGGGACATTTGCAAGTGTATATTTTCCGTCAAAATCGGTAATGGTACCTGTAGTGGTACCTTCCACCACTACTGATACGCCGGGAAGCGGCGCACCAGACGAATCGGTGACTTTCCCGGAAACCGTTTTTTGCTGTTGCGAATTGCTTTCATTCAGGGTTGATTTTAGCAAAACAACCTGACGGTCGGCAATTTTGTAAACCACGTCAGTCCCCCGGAACAGGTTGTCGAGCACTTCTTCTATCGACTTGTCACGCAGGTCTACATTCACTTTCCGGCTGACACCAATATCCTCGTTGGTATAAAGGAAATAGAAATCGCTCTGATCCTCGATTGTCCGGAGAACCTCCCTGATCGTTGCATTTTGCATCGATACATTCAGCTTGGTTTGCTGTGAGTAAACACTCGCACTTAAATGCATGATTGACAGCAGTAAGATAAAAAAGGTCAGTTTCATAATTCGCAACCATTTTTGGAATGGGGATATAAGTCCCCAATCGTTAAACCACTTTTTTTTCATAAATTTGTATTTACAAAGGTTAAACTTAATCCCGCGCAAACGGGGTTATTGATCTTATTTCATGTTCACACCATGAATACCGAAGGAAAGTGTTAGCAGCGCTTTCCTTCTTTCATTATCGTCTGGTAATGAGAACTCTATTTTCGTTTATTTCATACTGTATCGGCGTTGCCAGTGAAATTAACTGCAACATCTCTCTCAGGCTTTCCGTTTTAATGGTCATGTTGTACTGCTTCGTGAACGAACCGATTTCTTCGACATGGATCTTCACATCGTACCAACGTTCCATTTTTTTGACTAATTCCGGGAAACCGGCATCTTCCAACCGCAGGAGGTTTTCTTTCCACGAAGTGTATAAGCCGGTATTCACCTGCCGGACATTTATTTTTTGGGATGACAAACTGAAAATAGCCTGTTCTCCGGGATCAAGTTCAATTTTCTTTTTTGCTGAAGATGTACAGGCCACAATTTTTCCTTCTTCTAAGGTGGCTGAAAATTCTTTGTCCTCGGGGTAAGCACACACATTGAACCGGGTTCCCAGCACTTCCACCTTCATTTCCCCGGCGTGGACGATGAAGGCTTGTTTCATGTTTTTCGCCACATCGAAAAACGCTTCGCCTTCTACAAATACATTTCGTTTTTCTGAATTAAAAACAATCGGGAAACGGAGCTTAGTTCCTGAATTCAGCCAGACTTTTGTCCCGTCGTAAAGGGTAACTTCCGACTTTTCGCCATACGGGACTTTAATTTCGGTATAGGTTTCGGAGTAATTATTGCCCGGTTTTATAAGGAACAGACCGGCAGCCCCCAGTAAAAATGCCAGAATAAAAATGGCCGCATAGTTGGCCCACTGACGGGGAATTGGCACAAGTCTGCCCCTCCGGCTTTGGTTGATCCGCTGCCATAATTTATTCAGACGATATTCCGGTATTTCTTCTTCAAGGGGTTCCAGCGACAGGATAATTTGCCGGGCTTCTTCCATTGCCTGCTTTTTCCAGGGATGGTCTTCACGAAATTTTTTCCAGTAATTTTCCGAAGAAATATCCGGAGAGAGTACCGACTTTCTGAATGCATCATCCAGGACGAAGTCTTCCGGTTTAAAAAGTTGATCGTTCTTCATTTTTTCAGGTTTGCTTTCATATCAGAAAGGCAGCCCGATGAAAAACATCATCACGAAAACGGAACTTTTTTTAGAAATATCCTGAATGTTTCAGGATCAGCAGTAAAACAGGCAAATTCCCATCGGGAGAATAAAATTCGCGCAATGATTTTATGGCCCTGTAAACAAGATTCCTGCAGGCTTCGGTCCCCATCCCGAGCAGTTCCGAGATTTCACCGTAAGCCAGTTCTTTCTGAAATTTTAAATAAATGGCCTCTTTCTGCCTCGGGCTTAATTGCTGAACCGCTTCGTTTAAGCGTTTTAACCGGATGTCCCGGGTTTCTTCCGAAATGAATCCGGTTTCGGCTGAATAATGCACGTCAAAATTTGTTTCTGTTGACGGACCGTCGCTGTACCGCATTTCCCCTCTGAGTTGCCGGACTAATTTTCGCCGGAATGATTTTAACAGGTAAAACTGGATATTGGACGTTTCGCCGATGGTTTTCCGGTTCCGGATCAGGTCAACAAAGAGATCGTGTACCACATCTTCTATAATATCCCGGTTGCCTGTAAATTTTAATCCGTACCGGTAAAGAGATTTTGCATACCTGGAATAAATCAGCGAGAGAGAAGAATCATCGCCCTCCCTGAAGTTGTTCCAGACTTCCCGATCGCTTTTTGGCGTGTGTCCCATAAAAATCGAAGTTCAAAATCAGTTTAAAGTTAGGAAACCAGAACAAAAGAACAACAAATTGTCAAAACAACAAAATGCAAGATGCATCTGCCATTTTTTTGTTATTTTTGCAAAAAGCATCTGACAGAATGGAGAAATTATTTCAATTTTCAGCTTCAAGGATCAACATCGTTGACACATCATTCAAGCGGTATTTATGGAATGAACTCAATTGGAGCAACAGGCTAATTGCTATTACCGGGGCGAGGGGTGTCGGGAAAACAACCCTCCTGCTTCAGTATATAAGGGAAAATTTAAACGACAGGCCCGATGAAGTCATTTATGTAAACATGGATGATTTATACTTTTCGAGAAACTCTCTTGTTGATTTCGCTGATGAATTTGTAAAAAAGGGAGGAAAATATCTGTTTCTGGACGAAGTCCATAAATATAGGAACTGGTCTCAGGAACTCAAAAATATCTATGATTATTTTCCGGCATTAAAAATTGTTATTACTGGTTCTTCAGCATTGGATATCCATAAAGGAAAAGCCGACTTGAGCCGACGGGCTATTGTTTATAAAATGCAGGGGCTGTCGTTTCGCGAGTTTATTGCGTTGAAATACAATTATCATCTGCCCATTCTTGAGTTGAATGATCTTTTAAACAATGCTCAAAAACGAATTCCTGGGATTCTGGATAAAATCAAACCGATAAAACTATTCGGGGAGTATCTGCAAACCGGATATTATCCCTTTTTCAAGGATGGTGAACCCGAATTCCAAATCCGGCTTAAACAAACTGTAAATCATTTGCTGGACAGCGACCTTCCTTCCGTTGAGAAAATTGATTTTAATGCCGTTTATTATTTGCGAAAGTTAATCTCTATCCTTGCAGAAATTGTCCCCTACAAACCCAATATTGTTAAACTTAGCCAGCAGGTGGGCGTGAGCCGTGAAACACTTGTACGCTATCTGTATTTACTGGAAAAAGCCGATTTATTAATCCTTCTGCGAACAAGTACCTTCGGCATCAGTAAAATGAATAAACCCGAAAAGATCTATTTAAAGAATCCGAATCTTGCTCATGCGTTGGCAGACAGCCAACCGAATCCGGGAACATTACGGGAAACCTTTTTCTTAAACCAGCTTCAGGTCCGTCATTCCGTTAACTGGTCGGACAAGGGTGATTTCCTGGTTGATAATAAATACACCTTTGAAATTGGCGGCAAAAATAAAACACGCAAACAAATTTCCGGGATTGAAAGCGCCTGGGTAGCCGCAGATGATATTGAGTATGCCTCACAAAATAAAATTCCATTGTGGTTATTTGGATTCTTGTATTGAAGAAAGACAAACCATTTTCACGCAAAAAATATTTCGATGAAAAAAAAGGACAACAAAGAAACTAAAATGCCATCCGACGCGAAGAAAGGAACTGTTCTGCGGGTTACAGAAAACGGACCGCTTCTTGCATTTTTATTGGCGCAGATGCCATCCAGAAGCCGGACTAAAATCAAATCGTTGTTAGGCGCGAAAAAGGTACTGGTTGACGGGCAGGCAATATCGCAGTTCAACCATCCGCTTGTTCCCGGTCAGAAAGTGGAGATTAACAACGAAAAAATCCCGGCAGAAAAAAAGGCTATGGACTATGAAATGGTGTATGAAGACCAGGATATAATTGTTATCGACAAACAAGCCGGCCTGCTTTCGATTGCCACAGAAAAAGAAAAGCGTGCCACGGCTTACAGCATGCTAAGCGACCATGTGAAAAAACAGAATAACGCGAATAAAATATTTATTGTCCACCGCCTCGACCGCGAAACTTCAGGCTTGATGCTGTTCGCCAAAAGCGAAGCGGTAAAACGTAAATTGCAGGATTCGTGGAACGATACAATTATCGACCGGAGTTATATTGCCGTTGTGGAAGGAACCGTTGAAAAGCAGAAGGGAGTGGTTGTTTCGTACCTTTTTGAGGACAAATCGTTCAAGATGCACTCGTCGCCCAACCCGGGGAGAGGACAACGGGCAGTTACGCATTATAGCTTGCTCAAAAAAAATAAAAAATATTCCTTGCTGAAAATTAATCTCGAAACCGGGCGAAAGAACCAAATCCGTATCCATGCGCAGGAAATGGGGCATAGCATTATTGGCGATAAAAAATACGGGGCGCTTACGAATCCCATCCGGCGTTTGGGGCTTCATGCCCAACAACTTTCGTTTATTCATCCGGTAACCGGCCAAACACTGAATTTTGAGACAGCAGTCCCCGTGGCTTTTTCGCGGCTTTTTTGAATAGATCGTGATCTTATTTCCCCGCCTGAATAATCATTGAATCGACAATCCCTCCCTGCAGGTTCAGCACTTTTATATTCAACCCGTTTTCTCCGGCAACCGCTTTTACAACCGTGTTGTTTGCATTGACAACGATCGGGAAACCGGCGCCGGGCTGAGGTCCTTTCTTAATGTACCGGTGCAGGTGCCCGCAAAACATGACATCGACGCCTGCTTTGTCGAGCAGGGGGACAAATTTTTGGGCCACTTCTTCTTCCCCATGCCAGCCGCCAAAAGGAGGCATGTGGACCACAGCTACCTTGTAAGGGGCATCGGTAAATTCTTTGCTTTTGAGGGCTTCTTCGAGCCATGCTTTTTGTTTGTCGCGGTACTGGTCAAACGCGACAATGCCACTGTATTCAATATCCGAATCGGGTTTGTCTTCGCCGCAATCGAGCACGACAAAGCAAATTGGCCCCTGGCGCAACAGGTAATATAATTTTCCGGAAGGGGAAGGGAAATAATACGGAAAGGCGTTGGCAAAATTGCCTCGTGTTTCGTGGTTGCCCCGTGCATAATACATGGGTTTTTCTTTTGCAAAAAGTTTGATTGCCGTATCCATGAAATCGCCAAACAACTGGTCTTCGCTTTTAAAATCGCTCACCATGTCGCCATTAAAGATGATGAAACCGGAATTTTGGTAATCCCCCTGTTTCAGGAGGGTTTCCATCATTTCGTTGTTGCCGTGAATATCGTTGACGATCAGGAACGATACATTTTCTTTTGCCGGGTCGATGGTCGTAAATTCCAGGGGTTCCTGCCGGTATACCCGGGTCGCGGCAACAGTCCCGTATTGCACTTTTGTGCCTTCGTGTTCCAGCACTTCCTGCGAATACACCCGGTAACGGTAAGTCGTGGCAGGCGAAAGGTTTTCCAACCGCACGGCATGCAGTTTCCCCACATCTTTGAAACCATATACTGCCGAATAATATTTGGGCCGTTCAGTCAAATAGAAATGGGTGCTGTCGTCGGGGGCAAGTTCGAGCCATGAAACCGCATTTTTATTGGTTGTCCACACAATGGTAACGCCATGATCTGTTACATGCTGAAGGTAAGGGCCGTGAGTGATTGAGAACGACGCTTCTTCCTGGGAAAATCCGTTCAGGAAGGTGAATACAAAAAAAATCAGGATAAATAACGAATTTAAATTTTTCATTGCTGTTGAGTTTTCATTTAGAAATTATATCCGGTGCATTATTTCGCTCCTCCTTTTATTTTAAATACCCAGGCATAATTGCATGGATTTGTGGCCGGTGAAAGTACAGGAGGGTGGATGATCAGCTTTTTTCCCGACAAGTTGTATTTTATTTTGCCGTCAAACCCGAGGAGGCTAAGTTCGCCGGGCTTTCCAGCACCTTCTATCACGATGGGTGCATCTTGCCAGCGGGTAATCACTGCGTACAGATCATCGCCTTTTTTCGTAAAGAAAACCGTTGTTTCTTTGCGGATGGGAGGAGCTTTATCCCAAGGTTGTGTTCCGTAAATACCTTCGCCGTTCAATGTCAGCCAGTCGCCTATATCTTTTAACCGCTGTTGCATAATGACCGGGATGCGCCCGTCGGCGGTAGGACCAATATTGAGCAACAAGTTTCCGCCACGTGCGACCTTATCGATCAGGATGTGTACCAGCGATTCCGAAGTTTCATAATGTTCCAGCCTTTCATTCCGGTTATAACCAAATGAACCCCCGATTCCCCTACATTCTTCCCATGGATGTTCAATCCGCGCCCCTGCCACGTTTTCTTCGTGTACCAGGTCATACTCAGTGGTATAGATACCTCCATGCCTGCCCCGTGTTTCTTTTCCCCACCGGTCGTTGACAACCACTGTTTCTCTGACCGGTGACTCGTTGTAAAGCCATGCCAGGAATCCTGTGCTTTTCCACATTTCAGAAGGGAAATCCCATTCCCCGTCGGTCCACAGTATATCAGGATGATAACGGTTGACTAAGTCTTTCATCTGGGGGAGCATGTGCTCGTCAACATAGCGTGAAGGGTCTTCTTTATACAATGGATTGAACCATTCGTAAAGAGAATAATAAAATCCCATACGGAGCCCTTGTGACCTGACTGACTTGATCAGATCACCTGCCAAATCACGATGAGGGCCTGCATCCACTGCATTCCAGTTCCACGAATGCGGCGAGGGCCACAATGCAAAGCCTTCATGGTGCTTCGAGGTAAGTACCACATATTTTGCCCCCGATTGCCTGAGTATCCGTGCCCATACATCGGGTTCAAACATTTCGGCTTTAAAATCCTTTACGAAATCCTGATAACGGAACTTTTCCCCGTACACCCGGTTGTGGAAAGCAGAGAACGATTCAGTTTCGAGCCGTTTCCAATACCATTCTGCATATTTCTCATATATGCTGCCCTCAGTGGGGCCCCACGAAGGAACAGAGTACAGTCCCCAGTGGATAAATATTCCAAACTTTGCACCGGTGAACCATTCCGGCACCGGACGACTGTCAATCGATTCCCAGGTTGGCTGATAATGTTGTGCCCTGACATTGTTTATCAGGGAAATACAAACAATGCACAATAAAGCAAACAGGTATTTTCTCATTTTTTGGTTTCGTTAAATTTTATTGAAAGATTTTGCTAAATGTCTCAAAAAAATATATTCTTTCCAAAAATAACAAAAGGGGTTGATCAAAGGCAACTCAGCACCGGGATTTTCACGAAAACATATATGACAGCCTCCCTCCCGAATGGGTTGGAACCAGCGGATAGGCGCTGGTTCCAGAAGGGCTACCCTCATTGTTGCATCATTTTTCCCTGCATTATTTGTGACACTCAATAACCAGGATTCTGAACCAACGCATCATTCTTATTTAATTCATCTCTCAGAATTGGTAAAAAGTACGCTTTATCATTCCAGGAGTAAGATTCATATAAGAAATGTGAAACCGTGGGGATAGTAGCTGTGGTTTTGTCGCTGTTGAGTTTATAAACTACTTTGGCCGCCAGGGCCCCGGTATAAGCATCGGGGCCTATGACCCAGCGGCGCACATCGTAAAACCGATGTTCCTCAAATGCCAGCTCGATACGCCTTTCATTTCTGTATCGCTGCCTTAAGGCGTCTCCTTCTTCTGTAAGCCCCGGCAACCCGGCTCTTTTCCTAACCATGTTTATATACGTCTGTGCCTCTGCGTCTTGTCCGAGTTCGATACAGGCTTCGGCATAGTTGAGCAGAATTTCGGCGTAACGGAAGAATCTCCAGGTCGTAGCTTGACGTACGTATTGCGCATCAATATTCGGATCTAAATATTTACGGCAATAATATCCTGTATATGAACCGTTCCAGTCTTCAATCGGACTCTTTCTGGTATCTACGCCATGAACTTCAACCATTTTGTTTTCACTTTCATTCCAAATTTGCCAGACTCCGGTTTGGACTTTATTATATGGATCAATGCCTTTTACATCGTCCGGGCGGGCCCGCCAGGGAGCCCCATCATGGAAAATGGTTGCATAAAAGCGCGGTTCCCTGTCTTTATATGGTTCTCTGGCATGTTCAGGATTATTCCAGTCGAATTTAGTCCCGTCTGCCATCTCGAAATCATCCACCAGATTTCCGATTGGCGCGTTGGTCCCCCATCCATGATATCCGTTAGGACTGGTATATAATCCCCATCTTTGGCCCATGGCAGTGGTGAAGAACTTAACAAAGATATCTTCCTCTGTTTCTTTGGCAATAAAAATATTGGCAATATTGTCGGCAACCGGCTCTCCCGGAGCAGGTTCTGCTTTGTAAAGAGAATACAACTGTAAATCTATTACCGCTTTTGCAGCGTCTTTGGCTTTCTTCCAGCGATCGGCCTGGCTGCCGGTTGTATAACCAATTAGTCCGGGATTTGAATAACCTGTATATTCATAGGTGTTATGCAGATCGCTTGCCGCGTAAAGCAGTACCCTTGATTTCAGTGCAAGTGCAGCCCCTTTGGTTGCACGTCCGTTATTGTCGCCTGTATTGGTTACAGGTAATAAGCCTGCCGCTTTATCGCATTCTTCGACAATAAAATTAACACACTCTTCATAAGTGTTCCGGGGAACCGTGAATTCGTCTTCCAACGAATAAACATTAGTGATCAGAGGGACGCCGCCGTAATCGCTAATCAAAAAATGATAGAGCATTGCCCTCAGGAAATGGACCTCTCCGGTCATCCTTTCTTTTATCGTTTTTCCGTCGACAACTGTACTGGAGAAAGGGACTCTTTCGATGTTTTCAAAAAATATATTACAATACCTGATCGATTTATACAGGTCGGCCCATGAGCGATAGCGGTTTGTCCCCCAACCGGGAATATTGTCGGTAGTAATGTTCGACCGGTTGAAATTTCGTGAGTTGCTATTCCCCCGATAATGTCCTTCATCCACATAGTTGGCTTTCATTCTTCCGTCAGTAAGGGGTTCATCAAGCCTGAAATAAATTTGGTTAATGAAGGTTTCTACCAGTGCCGGATCACTCCATACCGCTAATTCAGAAAATTCGGTTGACGGTTCGGTGTTCAGAAAATCATGATTGCATGAATACAACAGAAAAACACCAATTATTGATAGTATGCTAAAAAATTTCCTTTTCATGATTCAATCAGTTAAAAAGTTAAAGTTACGCCCAAATTATACACTTTGTTAAGTGGATAAGCTGTTGCTGAAGTTGTTTCCGGATCAAAATCTTTGATTTTTGTAATTGTCAATAGATTCAGGCCTGTAAAATAAATTTTGGCTCCTTTCAGAAATACTTTTCTGCAAATATTCTCAGGGACATTATACCCAAATTCTAAATTTTTCAACCGTATATAGTCCGAATTCTGCAGCCAATATGTATTTTGATAATTCCGCCAATATTCCGAATATCTGTTCCATATCCTGGGTTTGGTGGCATCGGGGTTGTCTTCCGTCCAGCGCCCTTCCACGTCTCTTTTCAAAAAATTACCTACCTCGCCCTGCATTTCATAGTAATCATATCTCACTGCACCGGTTGCCCATTGCAGAAAAACAGAGGTATAAAAGTTTTTATAGCTTAAATCGATATTGAAACCTCCGGTATGTGTAGGCAAGTCCGTTTTTTCAATTCTAACCCTGTCTAAACCATTGATTGCATCGTCATTGTTCACATCTTCGAAGATGACATCGCCAGGTCGTGCTCCGGCCCAATGCGGATAGGCATCCACTGCGGCCTGATCTTTGAATATTCCGATAGCTTTATAATACAAGCCTGCGTTCATTGGTTGCCCTGTGGATTGCTGGTATTCCGGAATTCCGGGTGTTTCATCCCAGAACAGGATTTTGTTTTTATTATAGTTGAAATTTGCTCCCAGTTCGTAGTGAAATTCTCCAATTCTATTATGATAGCTTATCTGGAAATCAAATCCCTGGTTGGCTACTTCCCCAATATTTTCTCTTGGAAGGGTCAACCCACTTGATGTAGGCACTGATGCATTTCTGTACCAAAGAATGTTGGTCCGTTTATTGTAAAAGTAGTCAGCCGTAAACGAAAGACGGTTGTCAAACATACTGCCATCGAACCCTATGTTGGATTGATTGGCCACCTCCCAGGTTACGTTTGGATTGGGAATCCGCAACTCATTCAGGATTTTATTTTCCACATTCTGATTAAATGTATAAATGGAGGAAGTCCCTGTGACAAATCCATAGCTGGACAAGAACTGATAGGTATCAATCCTGTCATTACCGGTTTGTCCCCAGGAGCCTCTGATTTTAAAATAGTCGATTACCGGTTTCAGACTATTCCAAAAATTTTCTTCCGAGATGCGCCATCCGAATGAAACTCCGGGGAAAAATCCAAACCGTTTATCCGCCGGGAAAATATAAGAACCGTCATATCTCCAAACGAATTCAAACAAATATTTACTCTTGAAATCATAATTTAACCGGCCGAAGTAATTCATCCTTGCCTCTGAAGATGAAGCGCCGCTATTTGTTTTTTCAGCATCGCCACCGGCAAATAACTCATCGATTGCCGTTGAAACAAAATACTTCCGGTAAGCCATGAATTCCATGGATTCACCCGTGATACGTTCTGTCCCAAATAAAAATTTCAGGTTATGCTTTTCGTTGATGCTGGTCTGATAATTCAATAAAGCATTGAGGGTTACCCTTTTTGCATCTTTCATTTCCTGTTCCAATTCCGGATGGGTAAACCCTTTTTTACCTTCCACAAGGACAGGCTGATCATTGTTATCATAAGAGGCACCATCCCAGGAATACAGATACCACGGAACTTCCCATCGTTTGTCATTATCAAGTTGCCAATCAAGCGATGCGTTACCTGACAGGGATAATCCTTTGACCCAGGGAATGGAAACATCCAATTTGGCCTTTGTTTCAAAATTGGTTGTTTTATTCCTATCATAACCAGTTTGATTGGTTGTGACCACTACAGGGTTATTCCCGTATTCAATGTCGGGGCCATTCTTCCCGTTTGGCCAGTAAGCGTGCATATTTGGCTTTCCTCTTCTCAACATAGAGAAAACATCATGGGCCGTGCGGGTAGGATAGTTCCTGTTTTGTTCGCGTGCCGAAACATCCACTCCGTATTTAACATTTCCCGACAGTTGGCCGTCAAGGTTGATGCGAAAGTCGGATTGCTTATAATATGTGGCGCTATTTTTATAAATCCCATCCTGAAACCTTGTTCCTGCTGAAATAAAATAAGTTAGCTTCTCTTGTCCTCCGCTTATTGATACATTTGCAGATCGTTGTGAAGAAGCTTTTTGGAATGTCTCGGCATACCAGTCAGTATTCGGATATTTCCAGGGATCGGAACCATCCCGGTAATTTTGAATTTCTTCATCTGAATATTTTGGTTGTTGGCCTGCATACACACTTATTTCATTCAACATCTCCAGGTAGGTGGCTGCATCAATCGATTCGGGAATAACTGTTGGTGTGCTAAAACCTTCGTTATACGTAAAGTCAACCCTTGGCTCTCCCTTTTGTCCCCGTTTCGTGGAAATCAGAATTACCCCATTGGCGGCACGTGCTCCATAAATGGCAGCCGAAGCATCTTTTAATACAGTTACGCTCTCAATATCCAATGAACTCAATCTCGTCAGGTCGCGCCCTGCAATTCCATCCACCACAACCAATGGCGAGTTATCGCCTAAGGTATTTGCCCCTCTTATTCTCAGTGTGGAGTTATCACTTCCCGGCTCGCCCGAACGTGTTACGGCAACAAGTCCCGGGACACGTCCTACAACTGAATTGGAGAAGTTGATTGATGGGGCCGCCATCAGTTTTTCTCCTTTTACCGAACTCACCGAACCGGTAATAGTAGCCGATTTCTGGGTACCGTAACCAATTGCCACCACTTCTTCCAACCCAATGGCTTCTTCTTCCATCACGATACTGACACTGTTTCTTCCCGAAACCTGGATTTCCTGTGTTTTCATCCCCACAAATGAAAATACAAGGGTTGCCTCAGTCGGAATGTTGATTAACGAATAATTCCCGTCCATATCGGTAATCATCCCGGTAGTGGTCCCTTTCACAATGACCGAGACCCCCGGAAGCGGTTGTCCTGACGAATCGGTTACCCTTCCTGAAACAGGGGTTTTCGACTGTCCTCCAATTACCTGCACCTGACTTTCATCGTTGGTCAATACAATCTGACGGTTGTAAATTGAAAACCGGATGCCTGTCGACTTTAACAACTGGGTCAGCACTTCTTCTATCCCCTGATCTTTCACATAGATATGGACATCCTGATCCACATCCACATAGTCCTGATTGTAAAGAAAGTAATACTCACTCTGGTTTTCAATCTCATTTAAAACATTTTCAAGTTTTGTTTTTTCAAATTTCATTGAAAACCTCGTTTGCTGGGAATAGGTATCAACGGCAAAAACCTGTACCATCCCGAGCAGGAATAAGAAAATACTCCATCTTACCATAGTTAGACACTTTTTCAGGGTACTTAAAAGCCACACCCTTTGTTCTCGTTTTTTTTTCATAAATTTACGTTTGTAATGTGAATAAAAATGTTTACCGCATTTTGCGTTGCATTACCTGTCAGGAGAGTGGTCGCAACACTCTCCTGATTTATTTAGAATTCTCATTTTAAGTGTATTTCAACAATTTTATCGCCAAGTTGCCCATCTTCATTTTGTTTTCTTTCTTTAATTTCGTACTTGACAGGCACTGTCAGCGAAATCAGCCGGAGGACTTCTTCCAATGGTTCATCGCCAAAAGTTGCCCGGTAACGGAAACCTTCCAATTCGGGATTAACTATGTTGAATTTCACATTGTACCAACGCCCGAGTTTTTTCGTTACCTCGCCCAGCGGTTCGTTCCGGAATACCAGCACCCCGTCTTTCCACGAAGTGAGGTAACGGGCGTCAACCCCGGCGATCCGTCCGCATCGTGTTTCTTTGTTATAGAAAAACCCCTGATCGGGATGAAGGATTTCAGAAAATGAATCTCCCTTTCCGGTCAGTTGCACTTTTCCCTCTTCCAAAATAACTTCTACTGAATTTTCCTCTTCGATTGAAACCACACTGAATTTTGTACCGAGAACTTTCACGTCCAATACGTCCGTCTGCACGGTGAAGGGAGATGAAACATCGTGGTAAACATTGAACCAGGCTTCGCCTTCAAGGGCGATCTGCCGGTTTTTTTTAAAATTAGCTTTGTATTTCAGACGGGTGTTGCTGTTTAAGCTCACTTTGGTCCCATCGGGCAGATCGAAATGGGTGCGTGTACCGGCAGGGGAAACAATCTCTACCCATGGAAAATCGTCCGGAGAGTTAAATACCCGGTCAACCATGCTGTATGCTGAATAAATCAGCAGCGGGATCAACAGGACGGCGGCTACGCGGACATATACGCGAATAAACCGTTGCCGGAACCCAATCGCATTTTTCTCTGCAAGTATCTTTTCTTTCAACCTGTTAAATACTGCCGACAGGTCTTTCTCTACCTGTATCCCGTCCAGTTCAAACTCCTCCCAGTGGCTGTCGATCACCGACCGGATGTCGTGGTAATACCTAACATCCTGGAACCACCGGGCAATCTGCTTTAAATCGCGAAACGAGTAGCGTCCTTTCGTATAGTTGCGTATCAGCGCGGGGTCAATTTTTTCTTTCATGAGCCAGTTTTATGGTCTGATTTGCCTCTTATATCCGGCGAAAAGAAAAAGTCCTATCGGAAAATTGATTTTTTTTCAGGAAACGAACAAAAAATAAAACAGCATGGAAGAAACCTCGCTGTCGTCAAACGATTTTCTCAACGAATTCATGGCCTCGGTGATCTGGTTTTTAACGGTTTTCGGGGAGATACCCATTTCATTGGCTATTTCAGCTATCGATTTCCCTTCTTTTTTCCGTTTCAGAAATATTTCTTTTCTTTTTCCCGGAAGCTGTTCAATTAAACGGTCGAGTTTTCGGAGCAAACGTTCAAATTCGAGATGAGATTCCAATCCGGGCCGGTCGGCGCTAACCCATTCAAACAACTCGTGTTTGTATTTGTCCTCCTTCATTTTTTTGTTGAAGTTTTTCCGGATGGCATTGAAGGCAATAGTAAACAAATACGATTTGAATGATTTGCCGGTTTTCAGGCTGCCCCGTTTTTCCCATATTTTCAGAAACACTTCCTGCACAATCTCCTCCGATTCGCTGTCTGATTTCAGGTAAGAAAAGGAAAAATGATACAACTTCTGACTATACAGATCAAATAATTGCTGAAAAGCAACCGGCGAGTTGTTTTGCAGCAAAACAACCAGTTCCTGTTCAGTATAGCGGTTAGGTTCTTTCATTTTCCAAAAGTATGTAAAAATAGATGACCGTAAAAATAATCTGATCCCAAGGGAAAAAGAAATACCCGGAAGGATTTCTATATTACATGGTACATTTACAACTTTGCATTTTTAAAAAATTTTTAATGTTCACTTTGAGATTTAACCGCTTTCTGGGATCAATTTAACATTAGGGTGGACAATGAATCTGGGATCAATTGAAAAAGTTGAGGGACGTAAAACAAATCCTTTCATTTTAACATGTTTCCCTATCCTCAAGCCGGACGGGTTCTTCCTTTTTCAATCGATAAGAAGGAAGCAAAAATCTTGTCCCAACGAACCCTCGCCCGGGCATTGGGACGGCCTGCCCACCTTGCTGAAGTTAGATTCAATTTGATTCTGTTTTTTGCTGTTCAAACCATCTTTTTTATTGGTAAAACGCGAATCAGGCCGTTCCCGCCTAAAGAAAAAAAACGTGAAGAAAACCGACGAAGTGAGCGTTAGCAAGTGGCAAGAGCATTGAACTGACCGGCTATTACACCCAGTTTGTAAAAACAGGATGCATATTAAACTGGGGACAGGCGCTTTTTACAAAGTGTCCATCGGCAACAGATGCAATTTAGAATAATTCCAAATTACCTCCCCCCCGTAAATTTTTAGCAATTTAACATTTTGGTATGGCTATTTTATATAATTTAGCTATCGGAAAGAACACTCTGAGCGCGATTTTAGAAAAAGGATGGGATTTTTGGGGAAGGACAGGAATGGGATGCAGCGGCAGGCCATAAGAAAAACAGATATACCCTGGTATGGAGCGAAACCTTGTCAGGTCAGTTTAAAATTTAGAAGGGAAAAACCCGGTCCTTTAAAAAGAAACCGGGTTTATAACTAATTGTTTTTAACCGGGAAAGGGCGGCAGCAACTGCCCTCTCCCACAAACTTTGTAAAAGTATGAAAAAATTAATGTTTTTAGCAGGATTTGCTATGGTATTAACCGTGTTTAATGCTTGTCAGAAAGACAGTCCTGGCCTTTCGCCAGATGCTCAATCCGCAATCCTGCAAACTGATTTAATGTTTGCGGGATTGGACTCTATTGCCTTTTCAGTTGAAAACAATAGGCTTGTTTTCGAGTCTGAGGCTGAATATCAAAAGTGTCTGGATTTTTTGGCGCAGCTGGGGGATAAAAATTTTCCTGCATTTGAAAAAGCAATTGGTTTTGAATCGTATCGTTTAAAATACCAAAACGATACTAAAAAAGCAGAAGTTTTTGTGGATGATATGTACAAAACCATTTTGAATCCGGAAATGGAGATTATCATCGGAAATTATTTGTTTATTGAAAAACCAGCATTAAAGAAAACTTTTGCATATAAGCTGGCGAATAACGAAGCATGCACGCTTAAAAGCGCAGACATTTCTTCTGATCCTATTCAATTTTCATGGAATGATGAAGTATTTGCAATATTAAATGGCGAAGGACAATTAAAGAGCAGCAAACCAAGCTGTACTACTGAAGAATCTCAAGATATTTATTGGGAATTTAGAAGTGATGATTATGGATATTCATCCCAAAACTATCATTTGATAGAATTACATGCAAAACTTGTTTTTCAGGTAACAGGAATATTTAAATCAATAATCTCGAAATTTAAGGCTACTTATTGGAACAGTCATCCCGGGGATGAATCGACTTACCAACCTGTTCAGATTGAAGCAATAATGGAAATCGTTGGTGCATATGACAGAAACGATGAATCTCCTGAAATATTAAATGAATATCATTATGAGATATTTAATGAAAATCAGGATGAGGTCTCATGGAGACCATTTTATGGAAGCAGGCGTGTTCGATGTTATATTATTCATGCAACTCATTCTTATACGTTCTTGCAAGGAGCATTGCCTCCATATACAAATGGAGACACAGGAGATATTACCCTTGATTTATCTTGTAATCCAGAAGTATCTGATTGCAATTATTAATTAAGAATGTACAAGATCTTTACACTGATTATTCCATATAATACAAAAAATTAAGATACAATCTTCCTGTTAATAGTGTAAAGATCTTGTCAACGGAATTATTATGAATAAGATTATTTTGATTACATTTTTTTTATTGCCGTTAATATGCTATTCACAAGAAAATAGCTATTGCCAGATGAAACGCCAATTTATTATCGAAACCCAAACCTTAATTGGTGATCCCAACAATGGGTTCTATCATGTTCTTAATAATGAAGCGAGCCTTAGTTATGGATTAACGAAATTTCTTGCATTTGGGGTGTACCATGACTATTATTATGCAAGCACGAAATTAGCTGACGGAAGCAGATTTGATGCGAGGAACAATTTGTTTGGCTTGCGGGGAACAATCTCTCTGATGTCACTTTTACATTTGATAAAGAATACAAGAAATCTAGTTAGAACCGACCTCAATCTAAATGGATATGTTTCATATTCAGATGGTATAAATACGATAAGAGTGACAGACAAAAAAGACCTCCAGCATTGGCCAGTTTATTTTAGAATTGGTGCAAAATATTATTTCACCCGGCATTTTTATGCAACTGGTTCCGTTGGAGTGTATAATACCAACCGTTTTTTCCTCGGAGTAGGACTTAAACTGTAAAACAATGAAACATATCCCCTTATTAATTTTTTTTCTGCTGCCCTTGTCTGTCTTTTCCCAACAGAACCCGGACAACTGGGATTACAACATGAAAAAACGATTCATTATTGAAAATCAGTTTTTGATCGGAGATGTCAATAATGGGTTATTCCAAGTTTTGGACAACGAGGCAAGCATTAGTTACGGGCTGACTAACTTCATTGCTATTGGCATTTTTGATGATTATTTTTCATCCAACCATGAAGTATACGGGCGAGAATATGAATGCAAAAAACATTTGTTTGGACCCCGGGTAACAATTTCAGTGATGCCATTACTGAAATCGCTTACTAATAATAACTTTTTCAAAAAGACGGATTTGAATGTGAATGGTTATTGCTCATATTCCACAGGTCGCTCCTTCCCCAAGATAAGCGATAAGAAAGATTTTCAGGATTGGCCCGTATATTTTCGCATCGGAGGAAAATATTATTTTAACCGGCATTTTTATATGGCTGCTTCCATCGGTGTGTATAATACCGACCGCTTCTTCCTGGGGGTAGGGATTAAACTATAAAATAATGAAACTATTTCTTGTTTTCTCGATTATTATTTTGTCGTTATTTACAGCATCTGCTCAAAATGAATATACTGCTGCGCTTAAAAATCATTTTTTAGTTGAGGATCAGTACATGGTAGCAAACACAAACTCAGGAATTTATCTTTTCCCGATTCACAACAATGAATTCAGTATTGGCTACGGTATTAATAGTTTTACTGAACTGGGCATATATCACGATTATTTAGAAGAGCCTGATGGATTAAAAAGCTTTTTAAATGGGACTGACAGACACATAGTCGGTTTGCGGGCGAACATTTCTTTTTTCTCTTTGGCAAAAGCCATTGGATTGAAAAAAATTCCAAAACGATTCGAAATAGTTTTGAGTGGATATTTGAGGGTTTATCATCAGCGGTTTTCCAGGTATGCGATAAATCACTACGATATAAAAGACAATGCAAAATGGGCTAATTACTCTCGTGTTGGGTTTCGGTATTTTATTGGCAAAAATCTTTATATGACAGCTACGGGCGGCTTGTACAACACCAACCGCTTTTTCCTCGGAGTAGGACTTAAACTGTAACCAAATGAAACACTCCTGTTTTTTAATATTGGCCTTTTTAACACTGTTTTCCTGTCGGCAACAGTTGGAGATTGACCTGCCCGAGATGGAAGTTAAACCGGTAGTAAACTGTATTTTCTCTCCCAAGACTCCTTTTATAGTGTACCTTAGTTTACCAGCATCGCCTACTGATTCGACGTATGAATATATAACCGGTGCGGAGGTAACAATTACGGGCGACGACGGGAGCAGCTATCATCTTTTACACCATGATGACGGCCTGTACACCGACACCCTGGCTTTTCCAAAAACAGGGGTACAATATACCTTGAACGCACAGGCGCCGGGCTACCCGATGGTAACAGCCAGCGATAAAATCCCGGTAACAGCGACAAGGATACAGGGCTATACCATTGAAACCCGGACATACAGCGATGCGGAAGACGCGATGAGCGCGGGAACAAAAAAATACCAAAACTTGGGGCTTAGCCTGAAAAACGACCTTTCGGTAAACGATTTCATGGGAATCTCAGTAGTCCACAACCGGGTTGTCCACCATTATACACCCGATTCGGTTTATGAAGTTGAAGAAGAAGGGAAATACCAGCATGGCTACATCGAAAGCGACAACCTTGCCATTACCAACGAAGGCCTGGAAAATTACGACGATCAACCGGGCTTGCTTTTCAGGGATGTGCTGTTAATAAAAGAAACAGAAATTATTGACGTAAAAGTTTATACAGAAACAGCCAGCAAGTTTTGGCTGAAATTTTACCTGTATTCGCCTTCCTGCTTCCAGTATTTCCGTACCTGGGTTATCCACGATTACACCCAGTCGTACGATTTCTGGGAAATCTACGAACCATTGCCCATGTATTCGAACATCGAAAACGGGTATGGCATTTTTGCCGGGTACACTTCTATTGATTACCTGTTAACCAAAGCCGGTTCACCGGGAACATTTGAACAATGAAACGAGCCCTTCTTACTATATACTTAATCGCTTTACTGGAAGCCGCTTATTCGCAACAAGCCACCCGGCTGATCAGCGGAATTGTGAAAGACCAACAAACCGGGGAACTGTTGATCGGGGCGAATATTTTTTGCCCTGAAACCGGAAAAGGGTGCAGTTCTGATGTTTTTGGACAGTTTAGGCTGGAAGTCCCGGCTGGTCAAAATATTCATTTGCTGGCCAGTTTTGTGGGCTACAAACAGGAAACGACAATGAAGAATGCCGACGATAACCAAATAATCCAATTACTATTGGAACCGGGCATTGATTTGGACGAAATCAGTGTAAGCGCGGTGCGCCCTATCGAACAACGGATGGAAATGGGGGTGGCCGAGATACCGGTTCAGCAGCTAAAAGTTCTGCCCATGTTTGCCGAACCCGACGTGCTGAAAGCCATCCAGTTATTGCCGGGCGTACAAAGCGGGAGCGAGGGGCGCAGCGGACTTTACGTGCGTGGCGGCACTCCCGATCAAAACCTGTTTATGCTCGACGGGACATCTCTGTACTATGTCAATCACCTGGGCGGGTTCGTGTCGCTCTTTCACCCCGACATCATTAAAAACGTGAAACTATACAAAGGCGCTTTCCCTGCCCGTTACGGAGGACGTTTGTCGTCGGTCATCGATCTTCGGATGAAGGACGGGAACAAAAAAGAACACCACGGCAGTTGGGGCGTCGGGCTTGTGTCGGGCGATATCAGCCTGGAAGGGCCTATTATAAAAGACCGTACCTCGTATATGGTTTCCCTGCGGAGGGTGTGGTTCGATGTGTTGTCGCGCCCAATCACGAAAATAGGGTTTAAAAACTTCAGCATGGGGTATAACTTTTACGACTTCTTCGGGAAAATAAGCCACGAGCAGGATGCCAACAACCGTTTCTTTCTCAGTTTGTACGGGGGAGACGACCGGCTGGGGTACAATTATAGGTTCAGTGACGGCGATGTAAAAGGCTATTCAAAATATATCTGGGGGAACGTGCTGTCCACATTCCGCTGGAACCACAGTTTCTCACCCCGCACCAACAGCGACATCACCCTGTTTTATACCCGTTACCGGTACAAAACCGACCTAAACTATAAAACCGGGGAAATAAAAGGCAGCAATGTATATTTTACCGGAGTACAGGATTTCGGCATCAAGGCCGACTTCATCCATTTTGTGTCCGACCGGTACCAGGTAAATTACGGCACCGGTATTTCAGAAAACTGGTTCAAACCCGGGCAAATAAGCTATCAGGAAAACACTGAACAATTAAAAACCGACACCGTTATCGGGGCGCAAAACCAGTCGGGGGCACTGACCACTTATTTATATCTGGAAAATGAAATCAGTATCACCCGTCAGTTATCGGTAAATGCAGGTATTCGATTGACGAATTTCATGGTAAAAGGGAAGAATTATTTTTTCGCGGAACCCCGGGTACTGGGAATGTTCAGTATGAATAAATGGGGAGCTTTGAAAGTATCGTATTCCCGGATGACACAACCGGTTCATCTTCTGACTTATTCAGGCTCAACCTTCCCGACCGATATCTGGCTGCCCTCTTCCGCATCTGTTTCACCGGGTGTGGCTTCCCAATATTCATTCGGATATGCAAAAACAACAGGCGACGGAAAGTTTGAACTCAGCATCGAGGCATATACCAAAAAGATGGAAAAACAGATTGATGTAAAAGGGGGCGTCCCGTTAATAAATACACAACAGTGGGATAAAAATATCGAGATCAATGGTATTGGAAAAGCAAAGGGAGTTGAGTTTATGTTGCAAAAAAAGCAGGGGAAAACGTCCGGCTGGGCCAGCTATACCCTTTCAAAAAGTGAGCGGCAATTTGAGAACATCAACAACGGGAAACCCTACCCTTTTAAATACGACCGGAGGCACGACCTTTCCATCGTATTCTGCCACCGGTTCTCGAAAAAGATTGATTTTTCAGCAAGCTGGGTTTATGGGAGCGGCTATCCGACAACCCTGACCAATGGAAAGCACCAAACGCTTGTACAGCAAGGCTGGAGAATTAAATCACCCGATCAGAAACAGTTTAACCTGAACGGGGAAGTCTATCTGTACCCCGGGAAGAACTGGCTGCGAATGAGGGATTATCACCGGCTTGATCTGGGGATCAACTTCAACAAGCAGAAAGGCGATAAAATACGAACCTGGACAATCGGCGTTTACAACGCCTATAACCGCCAAAATGCCGTATTTTATTATTTCGGTCACCGCGACGGAAACGGACACGGCCCTGTTGTGTTGTTCCAGCAAAGCGGGTTCCCGGTCATTCCAACTGTAAAATATTCAATCAAATTTTAATATCCACCCGTCGTCCCAGAGGCGGGATTTGATAAACCAACAGCTAACAGTTTTAAAGCACATATTATGAAGGCGACATTGATTATGGGGTCAGAAATTAATCATAATCTTTTTTGCTATCTCCAGTATGTCGGGCGGATTCTGCGAATACCTGTCCTACGAGAAGGTTCCGGATATGTGACTGGTTTCTAGCTCCTGTCGTATTGCATCTTATTAATCTTCCTTCCTTTTTCTCATCCTGATTTTATTATGTAGAATCATTCTGAATTATTGTACTCCAATTATTTTTTTATAATTTAACATTTCGAAACTATTATTCTTTGTAATTTGGTTTCCGGAAGAACACTCTGAGCGCGATTTTAGAAAAGGATAGGATTGGGGGGAAGAGCAAGAATGGTATGTAGCGGCAGGCCACAAATAATTGACATATACCTGACGGTTTTAAATCATTCCAGGTTTATTCAATAAAAATTTTAAAAGGGAAAAACCCGGCCCTTTAAAAAGAAACCGGGTTCACATATTTTGTTTTTAACCTGAAAGGGCTGCAGCAGTGCATTTTAAGCAACAAACTATTGATTCCCCTCTTGATCAAGTTCCTTCAGGGATTACATCTCGCTGCTTTTTTAAAAGGAATGGTTATCAAAATGAAATAATATGTGATACAGGATACGAATATGCCAATTCGTTGACTGTAAGACCTTATGAAAATACCCGAAGATTGGTTGGATTTCGCTTAGATGTTGAGTTCTCCTGGTATTTTGATATTAGCGAAGTCCGGTGGACACAGATTATGATTGAGTGCCATCAATACTAATTTAAAAAAACTTTTTCAATGCGGATGTCCTGAAAAATAGGCATCCGCAAAACCTAAAAAACAAATATCATGACATCCCGCTTTGTAAATCTTTTAATTTTCGTTCTTTTTTGTTCTTCTTCTGTTGCTCAGACTACCTTTTTAAAACGTACAATATTTTATGGAGGGGCCCAATATAAGCATGAGATGGACAAGACTCAAATTTATCCCCAAATAGGGTTTGAATACAAAATTTCAGAATTATCTGCTTTCGAATTTCAAATTGGATATCACAATGAAAAACCAGTAAAAGACAGGTTTCATTTTATCCCTGTATCAATCGGATATAAATTTAATTTCGTCCCGCTTGTTACTTCTAATCAAAAGGTTTGTTCCCAAATAAATTTATACAGTTCTGCTCATTATGTATTCAGATACGATTATGCACCTTCTGCCAATTACTCGAAAATAGCGCACGACCTGATATTTTCTTCCGGAATTGATTTATATCTGACGAGTCATTGGGGACTTACTGTTGAGAAAAATTTTGGAATTACAAGTAATTATTACAATATGTGGCGGGGCGGGGCAAAATACCGTTTCTAATTATGGGAAAACACTATTTTATTTTACTATTTTTTGTCTTTGGCGCTTGCATCAAAGAAGTAGATATTAGTACAGAACAAATATCCAAACAACTGGTCGTAAATTGTTTTTTTACTGAGAGGAAGGCATTTAAAGTGCATATAAGTCATTTAGCTGTTTATCCGGACACAACTGACCGTATTATAGATAATGCGACTGTAAATATTTATGCAGGCGCCGTGTGGCTGGGAACTTTACCATTTGTAGGTAAAGGTTTGTACTCCGATAATAGCATTGTTCCACATCAGGGGATAATGTATTCCATAGAGGTCTCAGTTCCTGGTTATCAAACGGTTACAGCAACAGACAGTTTGCCACCTCCTGTTCCTGTAAAACACGCATCAATACTCCGAAATGCCGGATTATATGATGATGGACTATCTTATGATGAAATCTCAATTACATTTAAAGATGAGATTGGCAAAAACTATTATTCTGTAATGATATACAATTCATTGCCTCCCAATGGCCTCGAATATGACAAATATCTTATCGAATTATTCTCTTCCGACCCGGCTGTTGTTTCCGAGGGTACAGGACAAGGAGATTTCCCGAAATTTTTAGTCTTTAATGATGCATTATTCGAGGGGAAGGAATATAAATTTCGCCTCAATATTGGTAGTTTCAGTGGGGTTAAAAATGCATTCGTTCATCTTGAATCCGGCTCGTATGCGTATTATCAATACAGAAAGAGATTACTTAAACATCATCCGTACTCATACGAAAGTCCGTTTGAACCATATATCCCGACCCCTTTATATTCAAACTTAAAAAATGGATTAGGGATTTTTGCAGGATATCAGGAATCGATATGGCAAATAATATCAGAAAACTGAACTACGTGAAAATAATTGTTACTTTTTCCTTGCTCTTGTTCTTTTCACTTGTAAAAGGCCAATCTGTGCGTATTTACGGAACCGTAAAAGATGAGGAAAATAACGAACCTCTGATTGGAGCTTATATTTACATAAAAGGTACATCCAACGGGGTTATCAGCAGTAATTCAGGTTATTATTCGTTAATAAACAAAACAGACAGCCTGCAAACCCTGGTTTGTAAATATATTGGTTACAAAACCAAAGAACTATCTTTTGGGGGGATAAAGGACAGCCTGATTGACATTTTCATGGAAAAAGGAATAGAATTGGACGAAGTGAGAGTCTCCGGGCAAATACCTTCAGAAAGCAGGTTTGGCATTAACCTGACTGATATTCCGATAAGCCAGATTAAAAAAATGCCTGCACTAATCGGTGAACCCGACCTGATGCGCAGTTATCAGTTTCTGCCTGAGATACAGGGAGGAACGGAAGGAAAAGCCGGAATGTATGTAAGAGGAGGGAGCTCGGATCAAAACCTGATTTTACTGGACGGTTCACCATTATATTACGTCAACCACATAGGCGGGTTCATTTCCATTTTTGACCCGGAAGCCATAAAAAATTTCAAGCTATATAAGGGAGGTTTTCCTGCCCGTTTTGGTGGAAGGTTATCTTCTGTTTTAGATGTAAGCCTTAATGAGGGAAATCAGAAAGAAACACAACATACAATTAGTATGGGATTATTGGCTGGCAAGTATGGACAGCAAGGTCCATTTGCCGGGGGGAAAGGCTCTTATTTTATGTCATTCCGCCGGATGTGGCTCGATTTATTGATGCGCCCAATTTCTTATCTTACTTTTAACGGATATTCAATCGGATATAACTTTTACGATCTGAACACGAAATTTTCCTATCGGTTAGATGAAAAAAATAAATTCTTCTTCAGCGTTTATTCAGGTGACGATAACCTGACACAAGGATATAAAAATGAATTGTTTCGCCCGGATGTTAAATCGATACAAAAACTCAAATGGGGAAACCTTTTAGGAGCTTCTCGATGGAATAGAATTTGGTCTCCTTCTCTGGTCAGTGATCTTCGTGTAACATATACCCGCTATCGCTTCTCTGATTCAGACGAATACCGGAACAAAGCCGAGAACATCCATACATCAAACCGATTTCTGAGTAGGATTAATGATTTTGGAGCATACGCTGATATTGATTATTTTCTCACAAACCATTTTCGGGTTAAAACAGGAACGGGAATCACCTTTCACTTATTTGATCCTGGAAAAAATCACTCGGTAAGTACCGAAAAAGGAATAAGCTATACCGATTCATTCTATGGCAACCAGTCAATTGAGGCATGGGAAGGGTTTCTATATCTCGAAAACCAAATAGATACAAAAAGAGCCAGATATAACTTTGGAAACAGACTTTCCTGCTTTCTTACTGACGGGAAAGCCTATCATTATATCGAACCCCGGTTTTCTGTAAGTATTCCTGTTTCTCATAAAACAAATGTAAATATCTCATATAGTAAAATGCACCAGTTCATGCATACACTTAACAATCCGACATCCGGATTTTCAACCGATTTTTGGGTCCCGGTTACGGCAAGTGTCCCTCCGGAAAAATCGAGGCAATATGCCTTGGGATTTGACACGCAAATAGGAATGTTTACTTTTTTATCTGAAATTTATTATAAAAAGCTATCATATCTTGTCAGTTTTAAAGAAGGAGAAATTTTTCAGGGGAATGCCGTTGACTGGCAGCAACGAGTTGAACAAAACGGAACAGGAACATCTAGGGGACTTGAATTACTACTGAACAAAAAAGAAGGTTTTATTACAGGATGGATTAGCTATTCATTGACGAAATCGGATCGGAATTTTCAAAATATCAATTCAGGGAAAACATATCCATATGAATATGACAGAAGGCATCAATTTAATGCAGTTGTTAATATTCCCCTTTCCAAATCCTGGGACTTTTCAGCTACCTGGGTTTATGGTTCAGGGTATCCGATTACTGTTGCTCTGGGGAAAATGACTATTATTACAGACAATAATCTTACTCCCGGATCTTTCTCCTATGATAAAAGTGGAGAATATTACGGCCCAAGAAATTCGTTCCGAATGAAAGATTACCATCGTTTGGACATTGGGGTTTCACACACCAAAACAACCTCCGGGAAAGAGAAAATCCTGACCATTGGAGTTTATAATCTATATAACCGGCAAAACCCGTTTTATTACTTTTATAAAGAACGCAAACCATGGAGAGGTGATCACACATTGGCATTCTATCAAAGTAGCTTTTTGCCTCTTATCCCGGCAGTAAGTTATACTATTAAATTTTGAAATCAGCAGGCAATAAAAATTTTAATATCCACCCGTCGTCCCGGAAGCGGACGGATTTTTGCAAGCCATATTATTTAGAATAATTCCAAATTACCCCCCCCGGTAAATTTTTAGCAATTTAACATTTCGGTACAACTATTTTATATAATTTAGCTGTCAGGAAGAACACTCTGAGCGCGATTTTAGAAAAAAGGATGGGATTTTTTGGGAAGGACAGGAATGGGATGCAGTGGCAGGCCATAAATAATTGACATATACCCTGGCATGGTTTTTAACCCGGACAGGTTCGTTCAATAAAAGTTTAAAAAGGGAAAAACCCGGCCCCTTTGCAAGAAACCGGGTTCACACTTATTGTTTAACCGGGAGGCAGTCTCAAACCCTGCCTCCCACAAACTTTGTAAAAGTATGAAAAAATTAATGTTTTTAGCAGTAATTGCTATGGTATTAACCGTGTTTAACGCTTGTCAGAAAGACGGGCTGGAAATTGATCAGAAAACTGATTTAGTAGCGACCGAAAAACCGGATGTATATCTGGAGAACGACTATTTGGTGTTTAAGAACATGACTGTTGTTGACAGTGTTATGAATTTATTATCGAAAATGACACGCAATGAAAAAGATGTATGGGAAAGCAATTTTGGGTTCAAATCAGCCCGTGTTGAATTTGAGAAATTATTCGATGAATATGAACAGTTGAATTCAATGGAAGAGTTTCTTGCTTTTAAGAAACGGAATCTTGAAAAACTAAAATTTAACAACTTGGATCCGGAAGACTGTTCCATTGACTATCCATTTGTTACAACCTATTTAGCTCCTGTTTTAAATGCCAATGGAGTATGTAAAGTGGGGAATAGCTTGAATAAGTTTACGATGGAAGACCAGATTGTTATTTTGGACGGGGATTTGAAAAAGCTGAAAAATATTGAAACATACCGGGACGATAAAGTCGTTTATGTTTTTCCTAAACTGAAAAGTACTAGTTCAACCGATTTAATTGATGACTTTCCAGATGATGATCCTTCTGAAAATGAGGATAGATGGTGGACTGATAATATTAATAATAAACGAAGATTATTAAATGAGCTTAAAATATACCGATATGTTTATACTACCCCAAATCCAAATGGAGGGCCGTACCTTGTAAAAGGTTATGAAGTATATTTAGAGCAAAGGGCACAAAAACGATCATGGGGGAGCTGGAACGATTATAATACAACATATGTATTTGAAAACGCATCGTTTAAAATAAATGATCAGGCAACAAGTTATCCGCCAACCGGAACTTCACCAGAAGTTCGGCCAAGCTATCGTTGGGATTTAAAAGCATACTATAAAGTAACTCCTTATGAAATATGGATGACTGAAACCCTTTTGGGGATGCCTCAGGTAAGCTTACAAGCAGATGTGTCTTGTCGTGGGTTTGATGGTACTTTATACCCACTCGACCACATCGAACACTCTGTCTTCCCTTAAAAGAATGTTTTATACAAGCTAATAGGAAAAGAGCTATACCGGACTGAGTTGTCCGGTATAGCTCATGGATTAAACCAATTAACGACAACAACTAATGTTCATATTAAAAAATATAATGTTTTTTTCTTTCGTTTTTTGTTTCTTTTTTCTGTCTTCCTGCGAGAAAGACATTCACATAAGTATAAAAGGAACAGAACAGTTGTGCTTTAACTGCATACTCAACCCCGATTCGCTTATTACCGCGAAGCTCACCCTAAGCCGGAGTATCTCAGACAACGAAGATTTCTCGGTAATCGACAATGCAACTGTCGAATTAAAAGAGGACGGAGAACCTTTATGTATCTTACAAAACAAAGGGGATGGTATTTATACGTTTAACGACAAGCCCCGTGCAGGGGCTGTTTACGAGGTAACCGTTACAGCAAGTGGCTTTCCCCAATTAAAAGCTGAAACTAAAGTTCCTGAAAAACCTTTAGTTGAATATCAGATTCTGAACTCAGAATGGAGGGAACAGGGAAAGTTTTACATATACGATATGAAATATAGCATTAATGACCCTATCGGGATTAACCGTTATTGGCATTATAGTATCGGATTAGTTGCCGGAATATGGCGTTTTACGGGGTACTACGACGATATAAATGCCCCTTTTATTGACGATTTTAACAGGGTAACAGACCCTGCAGAAGAATATGGGTATTTATACCGTTATTATGTCCGCATTAATGATACAGATCTTGATGGTACTCAACTGATATTTGAGAGTACTGCATCGAGCAGGAAAATTCTTTTTTTCATGGACAGCGACGAACATTACGACAAGTATTTGAAATCGACAATCAAACAATGGATGAACAGCGATGAAGATATCCAGATGAGCGAACCGGTGCAAATTTATACAAACATTACCAATGGCATGGGCATTTTTGGTTCTGCGGCCATCCGTAAAATAGAATTATGAGAAGTCTAATTATCGCAATAGCGCTGATATTCCCTTGTTTACTTTTTGCACAGGACTATGTTACTTTGAGCGGCTATATTTCTGAATACGGATCGCAGGAACGATTGATTGGGGCAACTCTCTATTCAGAGAATACAAATACAGGGACAGTAACAAACCCGTATGGTTTTTACAGTATCCGGTTAAATCGCGGGAAACACAATATCCGGCTTGCATACATGGGTTACGAGCCTCTCGAAACTTCAATCAATTTTAAAACTGATACAACGATCAGTTTTGTGCTAAAAAAAACATCACTTACAATTGATGAGGTTACCGTGCAGGGAATTCATACCCGTACATCACACACCGATTTTTCTTTATTGAATTACCGGAAACTGGATATGGCTTCTATTTCAAAGGTGCCGGTAATTTTAGGAGAACACGATGTAATGAAAGCGGTTCAATATCTCCCCGGGATCAAAGGTGGAGCTGAAAATACGGCCGGATTCAATGTCAGGGGAAGCAGCGGCGATCAAAACCTTATTCTTCTGGATGGAGTCCCTGTTTACAACGCCTTCCACCTGATGGGATTTTTCTCTGTTTTTAATGGTGAAGCCATAAAAAGCGTTGAAGTATATAAAGGCGGAATACCTGCCCGTTTTGGAGGAAGGCTCGCATCAGTACTGGATGTGAGAATGAAGGAAGGCAATATGCAAAAAAATCGGGGAAGTTTTTTTATTAGCCCGGTATCCGGAAACTTTACAATAGAAGGGCCTATGAAAAAAGACACAGCATCCTACATTGTTTCACTTAGAAGGACATTTATCGACCTACCCATGTATTTATTTCAGAAAATAAATGGGTACGCACAAAACTACGGGTACTATTTTTATGACCTGAACTTCAAAACAAACTGGATCATTGATGAAACGAACAGGGTTTATTTCAGTGTTTACACAGGTTTAGACCGTTTATTTCACCGGGGAGAAGAAAATGAGTCCAGCAATAACTATCATTACCAATGGGGTAACATTACGTCAGTGTTACGGTGGAACAAAACATTTTCGCCAAAAGTGTTTTCCAATACTTCGATCTATTATAGTCATTTTCAGAATACAGAGCTGAGTTCTTCAAAAGAAAAAGAAAACACCAATAAATTATACTTGTCGTCTCAATTGAATGAATTGTGCCTGAAAACAGATATCGACTGGTATGTGTCCAATATACTTGTATTTCGCACCGGGGGAAAATTTTCGACAATGGAATTTAGCCCTAATATTATACAGCTGCGGAACAAGGATTATGATGTAAAACTGAATAAATCCGGGAGCAAACAAGCGCTGACAGGGGATATCTATTGGGAAAACGAATTAAAGCTAAACCACATAAACACAAATATCGGAATACGGGGAGCCGGTTATTTTATTGACGGCACAAATTACCTGTCGGTTCAACCCCGTTTTTCCATGAATATTTTCTTATCAAAAAACCTCAAACTAAATCTGTCGTATATGAATACGACCCAGTACCTGCACCTGTTAAGCAATTCAACACTGGGCTTACCAACCGATTTATGGGTAGCATCAACTAAAAATATTAAGCCTCAGAGAGGGGATCAGTTTTCTGTTGGAATTGAAAAAAATTTATTGTCAGATTTATCTGTAGGAGTTGAAGGATACTATAAAAAGACAGGCCATGTAACCCGTTTTAATGAAGGGGCTGCTTTTTTGAGCGAACGGGATACCAATTGGGAGAACAATGTCGCGGTTGGGCAAGGTGAAGCCTATGGCATTGAAACAATCATCCAAAAACAAAAAGGGAGATTTAACTGGATGGCATCATACACCCTGGCATGGTCAAACCAACGGTTCGACGAAATAAATAATAGTAAATGGTTTCCGTTCAAATATGACAGGAGGCACGATATCTCCTGCCTACTTGAGTATCAGTTAAACCCAAACAACACCTCATGTACCCGAAGTATCAATGTGGGGTTTACTTTACAGTCGGGGAATAACATTACTATTTATGACACCGAGACTGAAGGATTAATGCCTCCCGGATTCGAAGTTTTTAAATCGCCTGAAATTAATAACTGGTTCAGGAAGAGACAGACCTACAGCAATCCGAACAATTATAAAATGCCTGCTTTTCATCATTTGGACATAAATTATTTGACAACCAACAAAAAGTTATCGAATAAAACATACGAATGGTCATTTTCTGTTTACAACGTATATAGCAGGTTAAACCCCTGGTATTTGTACAAGAAAGATGGCAAGGTTAAACAGGTTGGCATTTTTCCTATAGTGCCCTCCGTTTCATTTAAATATTCATGGTAAATAATTAAATAATATAACGATATGAAGAAACTGGTAATACTAATTTTTCTTTTGGGCGCAATTGTTGCTAAAGCTCAAAAGAATTTTGATTTTGGACTAACTCTTGGTGGACTTTATTCGATGCCCCAAAAGGGGGAGAGGTTCGCAGCGGATATAAACAATGGCTATGGTCAGGAGTTTGGTATTTATATTTCAAAAAGAATATGGAAGCCTGTTTCTCTTAATGCAGGTATCGCTTGTCGGGGTATAAAAAATAATTATTTACAGGAAGACAACCCGACAGGTGGTTATTATGATCCAAACGATGTTGTAGGTGTGTGGTTGCCATTTAAGCAAACGTATTGGTTTGTACCGATCAATTTAAGGTTTAATATTTTAAAAGACAGGCTGTTCCTTGAGCCAGGGATAGAGGTAGTTTGGTTGACAAGTCATAAAATAAAGAAAGATCATAAGAATGAGTTAAATTGGAAATTAGAAATAGGGAAAGAGTTTGGGGCATTGCAATGTTCTGTAAATTATATCCAGGGCATGTCACTACAAGGATTACATTTAACGAGCAATGATATTGTTAGTCCATTGTCATACAAACAAAGTTTGTTTCAATTAAAAATCGGATACTCCATTTGGCATAAACAATAACATGTTTTTTAATAGGTGCTGTTTAATAAAGAATTGTGAATGAGTAAAAGTATTGTGAAGTTTTTAGTTAAATTGGATCACTAGTGTCCCATTAAAATTGGGACGTTATTAATATTAAACAAATTTGGCTCATTAAGCCTAAAACGTTCATTGACATTTTGAAATTTAGTTCTCTCAAAGAGGTCCCGAAGGTGAGTTTTATC
>JAVEYG010000077.1:0-7328 GCA_034003625.1 Prolixibacteraceae bacterium
ATTTGCTTTTGTTTGCACAATAAAAATAACCTTTTTAAACTAGCTTTCCTCATATATAAACATCTTTAAACCCCTGATATGACTGGATTGTAGAGCTTGGTCAATCCAATTTTCGGGAGATGGTCAAGTAATTTTTTTAACCTCTCTGCAACAAATCCGGTCGGTTATCAGTCAACTATATGTATGAACGAACCCGAATTAATCCGACAGGTGCAAAATGGCAATTCCAATGCTTTCCGGTATCTGGTGTCCAGGTATCAGAAATTAGTGGTACATATCACCGGGCGGGTAATTCAAAATCAGGAAGACCTGGAAGATGTATGCCAGGAAGTTTTCATTAAAATTTTCAGAAATATAACCCGGTTTAAAGGCGATGCAAAATTATCCACATGGATTGCTTCCATCGCATACAATACCAGTCTCGATTACCTGAAAAAATACCGCAAAAAGGAACTGGATTTTACCGACCGGATGAGACATGCCGACGGAGAAGATAAAGATGGTTTCCAAGGTCCCGAAAGAAAAGATTTGCACCGGTATATTCGGGAACAAATTGAACTTTTACCCTTACATTACCGTTCTGTAGTTACGCTTTATCATCTGGAAGAGTTCAATTACAAGGAAATAGAAGAAATTACCGGGATGCCGGAAGGAACAGTAAAAAGTTATTTGCACCGCGCCCGGCAATTATTGAAAGAGAAACTTAAATTTGTAGTTACCGACAAGGTTTTAACGGAAGGAGTTATACAATGAAGGCAGATTTTGAATTTGACAAGTACATAACCGACGCGATGAAAGAAGAACCTGGCTTCTTTTTATCCTCTGGGTTCGCCGATAAACTAACGGAAAAAGTCAACCGGAGATATGCTTTACGGGAAAGCCTGAAAGAATATTCGGTTTATGCGGCCGTTTTTTTGAGCCTGGCCTTTATTGTCTTCGCATTTTTGCTTTTTATCAACAGGGATAACTTGCAGTACATACAACTATATTTTTCCCGTTATCTCACCGAGATCATTTCGCTGGTATTTATTGCCAATTTTATTTTGTTTACCGATAAGGTCATTCTCCGTATCCTGTTTACCCTCAAATAGAGCAGATACTCCCGAATGTTCGTGTGTATCCTATGCCGAAATAATGAAAAGAGCCGCAGTACCGGTTGATCTGCAGCTCTTTTTTATGAATAAACCTTTTACGTAAGGGATCAGCTTCCAAAATCGTCGAACAATACATTTTCATCCGGAACACCCAGATCATACAGCATTTTCTGAACAGCGTTGTTCATCATGGGCGGGCCGCAGAGGTAGTAATCAATTTCTTCGGGTTCTTCGTGCTTACTCAGGTATTGGTCGTAAATTACCTGATGGATAAAACCTTTCGGGCCGGTCCAGTTATCTTCAGGTAACGGATCAGACAAGGCAAGAGTGAACGTAAAATTCGGAAAATTTTTCTCTATTTCTTGGAACTGGTCGTAATAGAACACTTCTCTCCACGAACGGGCCCCATACCAAAAGGTTACTTTTTTCTTCGTTTCTTTCAAGGTATGGAACAGGTGGAACAGATGCGAGCGCATGGGCGCCATACCTGCGCCACCACCAATAAACATCATCTCGTTATTGTTATTTTTTAGGAAGAATTCTCCGTAAGGGCCCGAAACCATCACTTTGTCGCCCGGTTTGCGCGAGAAAATGTAAGAGGAACAAACGCCGGGGTTTACCTTTTGGAAGCCGCCTTTTACCCGGTCGAACGGGGGCGTGGCAATGCGGATGTTCAGCATCACGATGTTGCCTTCAGCCGGGTGGTTGGCCATGGAATAAGCGCGGAACGTGGGCTCCGGGTTTTTCATTTGCAGGTCGAACATGCCATATTGTTCCCATTCGGGACGGTATTCTTCCGAAATGTCCATGTCTTTAAAATCAACATCAATTTTCGGAACGTCAATCTGGATGTACCCGCCCGATTTGAAATCCAGTGTTTCTCCTTCCGGGAGTTTCACCACAAATTCCTTGATATACGTTGCCACGTTATTATTTGAAATGACTTCGCATTCCCACTTTTTCACTCCTAAAATTTCCTGGTGCATGTGAATCTTCAGGTCTTCTTTCACTTTTACCTGGCAAGCCAGCCTCCAGTGCTCATTTTGTTCTTTCCGGGTAAAAAAACCGGTTTCGGTAGGAAGAATGGAACCACCGCCTTCAATCACCTGACAACGGCACATCCCACAGGTACCACCGCCTCCACAGGCCGAGGGGAGTAATACCTTCCTGTTCCCCAGTGTTGAAAGGAGCGTATTTCCCGGTTCAGTTTCAACTTCCAGAAAACCATCGTTAATATTGATCTTTACTGTTCCTTCCGGGGTTAGTTTTTTCTTCACGTACAGCAGGACCGCAACCAGTGCAATAATTACCAGCAGGAAGATTATGATACTGGTGATTACAACTGTTGTTTGAGTAGCTAATATCATCGTTGTTGAATGTTTGAATTTCTGTTATAATTTGATTCCCATAAATCCCATAAAGGCCATGCCCATCAGCCCTGTAATAATGAAAGCAATGCCCAGTCCACGCAAAGGTGCAGGAATTTCAGAGTACTGAAGTTTTTCCCTGATGGCAGCAATGCCAATAATAGCCAGGAACCATCCGATGCCGGAGCCTAAGCCATACGTAGTAGCTTCGGCAATATTGTTGAAGGCCTTTTGTTGCATAAACAGAGAACCTCCCAAAATAGCGCAGTTTACAGCAATTAACGGAAGAAAAATGCCTAACTGGTTGTAAAGTACCGGGGCAAATTTCTCGACGACCATTTCCACTAATTGCACCATTGAGGCGATAACCGCAATAAACATGATGAAACTTAAAAAACTCAGGTCAACATCGGCAAAACTTTCGCCCATCCAGGCCAGGGCCCCTTCTTTCAGTATATAATTTTCAAGCAGGTAGTCAACCGGCAGGGTGATGCCCAACACGAAAATAACAGCAATACCAAGTCCGGTTGCCGTTTTTACCGATTTCGAAACAGCCAGGTATGAGCACATTCCAAGGAAATAGGCAAAAATCATGTTCTCGATGAAGATTGACTTGACAAATATATTGATCAGATTTTCCATATCTCTTTTCGTTTTTTAGCAATTAATCTTCAATCAGTTTCCGGTTACGGCTGCGCTGCAACCAGATAATAGCCCCTACTACGATCAGCGCCATGGGCGGCAGGATCATCATCCCGTTGTTGGCATAAAAACCGCCATTTGCGATGTACCAGCTTTCGGGAATAACTTTGAGCCCGTAAATACTCCCAGAACCTAACAATTCGCGGAAGAACGCGACAATAATCAGGATAGCGCCATACCCGGCCCCGTTGCCAATCCCGTCGAGGAACGACGGCCAGGGTTTGTTGCCCAATGCAAATGCTTCGAGGCGCCCCATCAAAATGCAGTTGGTGATGATTAGCCCGACAAATACCGATAATTGTTTGCTTACATCGAAAACAAAGGCTTTCAATACCTGGTCGACCAGGATTACCAGCGCGGCAATAACTACCAACTGGACAATGATTCGGATCCGGTTGGGGATGGTATTTCGGAGCAATGAAATGATCACGTTGGCAAAAGCAACCACAAGGGTCACTGAAATAGCCATTACAATGGCCGGCTTCATCTGGGCTGTTACAGCCAGCGCCGAACAAATACCCAACACCTGCACGGTAATCGGGTTGTTACTGTTGATCGGGTCGCCCAGTAGTTTTAAATTTTTCTTTGAAAATAACGGCTCACTCATCTCTTTCTATTTTTTCGATTCCAAAAATGCTTTGTATGAACTCAGGTCGTCGAACAACATTTTTTCGAGGCCTTTGCTGGTGATTGTTCCGCCGGAAATGGCATCTACCTTATGCTCAGCCGGGGCTGTTTCATTCGACTTTGCAACCACAACAGAAGTAAAACTTCCCTGTAAATCGAAAATCTTTTTGCCCGCGAAAGGTTTCTCAAACATGTCGGTTGATATTTCAGCTCCAAGGCCAGGAGTTTCGCCCTGATGGTCGAAAGTCGCTCCATAAATGGTATTCATGTCGTTCCCGATGGAAACATAGCCCCAGATAGGGCCCCACAAACCGGCGCCGTATAAAGGCAGGATATATTTTACCGTTCCGTCGATCTGGCATTCAAAAACAGGTAACAGACGTGTATCCACATCAGCCTTCGCCCGTTCTTTTTTCAGGTCCACATTGAAGGCATTTCCTTCAACTACTTCGCCTTTTGCATTGACAATGTACGAGTTCACTATTTTTTCAGCATATATTTTTTCAGCAGTAGCTGCATCGGCTTCAATATTTACTGAAGCCAGTATATTTTGTTTTTTCTCAATTTCAATATTTTTCTGCTGAAACGGTTTCAACCCGATGGCAGTCACCGAAAGGATGGCTGCAACCAGAATCACCATTACTGAAGCATATATTATTGTATAAACATTACCGTTCCTGTTCATTTTTTCTGATTTTTTCGGTTATGCACTTGCTTTGGCGCGTTTTAAACGGCGGCTGATATGCCCCTGTACTACGTAATAGTCGATCAAC
Source organism: Prolixibacteraceae bacterium (assembly GCA_034003625.1). GTDB lineage: Bacteria > Bacteroidota > Bacteroidia > Bacteroidales > Prolixibacteraceae > GWE2-42-39. The sequence continues at coordinate 4,564 of JAVEYG010000077.1, forward strand.
GGGGCAAACGTGTTCATCAGCAGGATGGCCAGCATCATTCCTTCCGGATAAGCGGGGTTCACCACCCGGATCAGGATTGCCAGTAAACCGATCAGAAAGCCGTAAATCCATTTTCCTTTTTCCGTTTGTGTTGCCGATACCGGGTCAGTGGCCATGAAAACGGCACCGAACGCAAACCCGCCGATAATGAGGTGTTGCCAGAAGGGAAGCGCCATATAACTATTGTCGCCGGCAAAAATATTCAGAAGAAGCCCCATGAGCAAGCCGCCTGCAACCGTTGAGGTCATTATTTTCCAGCTTCCTATTCCGGTCGCAATTAAAATCACGGCGCCGACCAGGATCGCCAGTGTCGAAGTTTCACCGATTGATCCAGGGATCAGCCCGATGAACGAATTCCATACATCAATATTGGCATTTCCAGCCGCAGCATCGGCCATAGGAGTTGCACCGGTAAAGCCGTCGATGGCCTGTTTCCCGTCTAAACTTACCCACACTGAATTGCCCGACATTTGTGCCGGATAGGCAAAAAAGAGGAATGCCCTGGCAACCAATGCCGGGTTCCATATATTCATCCCGGTGCCACCAAATACTTCTTTACCGAAAACAACGGCAAACGCAGTGGCAATAACTATCATCCACAAGGGGGTATTGATTGGCATGACTAAAGGAATGAGAAATCCCGAAACAAGAAAACCTTCCTGTATTTCATGGCCGCGGATCTGTGCGAATACAAATTCGATACCCAAACCCACGATATATGAAACGGCAATGATTGGGAGAACTTTCAAAAACCCGTAAAAAAAGATTTGGAAGAACCCGGCGGAAGCCAGTTCCCCAACTGCGGCAAAATGCTGGTAACCGGTATTGTACATCCCCATCAGCAGGGAAGGGACGAGGGCCAGCACCACAATCGCCATCGTCCGCTTCAAGTCAATGTAATCGTGTATATGCGCACCCGACTTAGCCGTGTTTTTCTGAACGAAAAGCAAGGTGAAGAAGCCATCGTGAACAGAATGCAGCCAATGGTATTTGGCGCCTTTCTGCACATGGGGCTTTGTTTTTTCAAAGATATTTTTAATGAATTCCATTGCTAAATAATTTCAGTTTCAATTACCCCAATTCTTTCATCATCAGGTCCAAACCCTGACGGACAATATCCTGCACTTTTATTTTTGACGTACAGGCATATTCGCACAAAGCCAGGTCTTCCTCAATGATTTCATAAATGCCGAGCTGTTCCATTTTATCGAAATCGTTTGCCAGAATAGCTTTCAGCAGGAAAACCGGAAGAATATCCATCGGCAGGAATTTTTCGTATTGTCCGGAAAGCACAAATGCCCTTTCTCCTCCATGCAGGTTGGCATTCAGGATATATTCTTTTTGGGGAAACAATTTTGAAAGAAAGGTTTTGCTGGCGCTGAATTTTCTAAAACCTGGCACAGCCCAGCCCATGAACTCATATTCGTCGCCTTCGGGAATCACGGTTACCTGATCGTGAAAAAAGCCCAGATAATTGTCAGATGACACTTTAGTACCGGTTAAAACATTCCCGGAAATGATCCGTTCGTTGGTCTCCTGTTTGGTCCTTCCATTTACTAACGATGCGATGTCGGTACCAAGAATTGTTTTCAGATATTTTGGCGACTTTACTTCGCTCCCGGTCAATGCTACAACTTTCGAGAAATCAACCTTCCCCGTTTCAAACAGGCGCCCGATGAACACCACTTCCTGCGGTTTAATGGTCCATACAATGTCGCCCTTGCCAAGTGGCGCAATGTGGTGGATCTGTATCCCCACGTTGCCTGCCGGATGAGGCCCGTCGAACCGGACTGCTTCCACATTTTTGGCGTTTGCAAAAATGCTTGTCGTATCGCCGGCCTGTAAGCCCAGAAAAACTTTTCCGCTGGTCAGTTTAGAAAGCGCATTGATTCCTGTCTGAAACGGACCGGCTTCATTTTTCAGGATAAATTCGTAATCGGGGGCAAGCGGGGCGCTATCGAAACACGATATAAAAATATTCCTGGGGGTATCGGCAGGTTTTGCAAACGAGCCATATGGACGTTGTCTGAGAAATGGCCACATTCCGCTTTTTAGCAACATCTCCTTAATCTGTTCAACAGAAAGCGAGTGAGGACCGGCTTTTGCGAATACAGCCGAATCTCCTTTCCCATCAGCTTCTACAATAACCTCCAATATCTTCCTTCGCTCGCCGCGGTTGACGGCAACTACTTTGCCGCTCACAGGCGATGTAAAAAGAATTTCAGGGTTATATTTGTCGAAGAACAATGGCTCACCGGCCTTCACTTCCTGATCAACTTTAACAGTCAACTTAGGGATAAGGCCTGGAAAATCGGTTGGTTTAAGGGCAAATCTGGCTGAAATCCCGGCGTTCCCAAGCACCTTTTCAGCCTCCCCACGCAACCGGATATTTAATCCACGTTTTAATTTGATAACCTTTGACATTGTATTCCCTTATAATTTGTAATTTAGGTTGGCAAAAGTAAAGATTTTAACAGGTTTTTACAATCTTTGCCCGCTAAACTCTCAGCAGTCAAAATATTTGTATCCATTAACCCGTTTGTTGGTTACATAGTTTAGGAAAAGGCAGTTTATTTTTAAGGTTTTTGAAAGAAAATTATTAAAAAATGAAACCCACATGACAAAAAAAAGACCCCCAAGAGAATGAAAATTGGGAGCGGTGCGAACGATACCATTTCAAAAGAGGATTTGTAATTTAGTTATGGCATAAGCCAAATAACTAAAAG
>JAVEYG010000010.1:0-120582 GCA_034003625.1 Prolixibacteraceae bacterium
TTGTCTTTTAGTTATTTGGCTTATGCCATAACTAAATTACAAATCCTCTTTTGAAATGGTATCGTTCGCACCGCTCCCAATTTTCATTCTCTTGGGGGTCTTTTTTTTGTCATGTGGGTTTCATTTGTATTACGATTTTTTAAAAAATGACTTTGCTTTTTTGCTGTAAACTAACCAATACAAAAAGCGGCAGGCGGGGCGCGTAATAAAAATGAATAATTTAGAGATCCGGAGAAAAGAAAAGACTGGTAATGATTGCAATATTTATCCAAAAGCTGAATACGGACATAAAAAAACGGTAATTTTTCGGATAGAAAAATGGAAAACTCAAAATTACAGACGGCACACTTTTCATGCTGTTCGTGGTAATGCTGTTCGTGTTTTGCAGTACAGTGAAAATGTTCGTGATGATGGGAAAAACTGTGGACAAGTTTCACCGTTGATGGCATCATGAATATGAATGCCAATAATCCTGAAAGAATATATTTAAACTTTATCTTCAACTTACAAATTTCGGATCAAATACGTTGGCGCAAAATACAATAATTATTTTTCTCTTAGAATCTCTGTGCGGTTTAAAAATTTTCTGCAATTCAGAATAGAGCAACCCTTGTTTTTAATTTCTAAATCTTTGTTAATAGTTCAGCTATTTCGTATGGAATTCCAAGAACCACCTCATTTCCCGCAATACCTCCATGTATTCTCGATTCGGGACAGCCAAATGAAATGCTTGCTATTTTGTTTTTATAGCAATTTGAAAAAACATTGCCGCAAACGGAGAGTAAAGAAAACGGCGGTATTGATGAAATAATTTTTTGTTTTGCCAGCTTCTGCATGATGGCCATCACTTTATCAGGGTTTACATAAGCAATATATAAATCCGGATGTATAAACTTTTCCATATAATCTGTCAATCCAAGATTGATACATTTGATATCGTTTAAGGTTGGTATCCTCTCTAAGACCCCGGCAATAAATTGTTCCGGGATCCTGTTGTTTTCTGAAATAGTAAAAGCCAGCTGTCCGTCTTCTTTGTCAAAACCAACAGACCTCCGGGTTCCGGGACATCCCAGGTTATCGTTTGTAAGACGGATGGGGATATTAAAAGAATGGTTTACTGCTTCACAAAACCTCATTTGCTTCGACGGAACATACATAAAATCAGTTATCTCGCCATTTACATTTATGGCGGTAGATTTCGGACCCAAAATATTTTTTACCGCTTCGATCACTGTATTAAAATTTTCTTATTTCCACACAAAAATAAGCGAACGATAGATCACTTTAAAATTATTTAGACTAAATTTGAATAAAAATTTCTCAAATGAAGATTTCAATACTTACTGACAATTATCCGGGAGGGAATACAAGAGCAGAACATGGTTTGTCCTATTTTATAGAGCACGACGGGACGAAGATTCTTTTTGATACAGGCCAGAGCAACCTGTTTCTGCAAAATGCGTCGAAAATGGGTATTGACGCGGTAAACCCTGACGCGATCGTATTGAGCCACGGGCATTTCGACCACGGGGACGGGCTGGATTCCCTCTCCGGAGGAAAATTGATCTGCCATCCGGGATGCTTTGTGAAACGATACAGGAGCCGGGACCAATCGTATATCGGATTGAAAAATACCAAAGAGCAACTCAACAAGAAATTTGAACTAATTACAACTGCCGGGCCCTATCCAATTAGTGAAAAGATAATTTTCTTAGGCGAAATATCCCGGATAAGTGATTTTGAATCGAAAGAAACTCCTTTTTCATTTAAAGATGGATCTCTTGATTTTGTTGTGGACGATAGTGCGATTGCCCTGTTGTTAAACGAAGGCCTTTTTGTAATAACCGGTTGCGGGCATTCAGGAATTGAAAACACGCTGGAACATGCCAAAAAAGTTACCCGCGAAAACCGCTTGCTTGGAATTATGGGAGGGTTTCACCTGAAAAAGAACGATGAACAAACCAAAGAAACAATCAGCTATCTGAAGAAAAACAAGGTAAAACATATTTATCCTTCACATTGTACCGAATTGCCGGCCCTTGTTGCATTTTATAATAGTTTTACAATCAGCTTACTAAAAACCGGACGTGTTTTGAATTTTTAAATATAATGCGATGAACGATTTTATTACATCAACATTGGAACAAACCCTGATGATAACAGCATTCGTGCTTTTCATGATGGTTGTTATTGATTACATAAACGTTCAAAGTAGTAATGTGTGGACTGAAAAACTCCGGTATTCCCCCTTCCTTCAAATCGTTGTTGCCGCATTGCTCGGAATAACTCCTGGTTGCCTGGGCGCTTTTACGGTGGTTTCTTTATATACTCACCGGATGATCGGACTTGCCGGGTTAGTAACCGTGATGATTGCCACTTCCGGCGATGAAGCATTCGTTATGTTTGCCCTTTTCCCGGGCAAAGCGTTCTTATTACATGTCATCCTGCTGGTAGTAGCAATTGCCTCCGGTTGGGTCGTCCACATTTTTGAAGGAAAAAGCAAAGCACTCGAACCTCATGGGTTTATTGTGCACCAGAACGAAAGCTGCAAATGTTTTGTAAAAGAAGGAATTGTTCCGCAACTCAAAAAACTGTCGTTTGAGCGTGCTGCAATCCTGTTGTTCTCGGTTCTTTTTGTGGTTTTTCTGGTATTAGGGCTTATCGGGCCTCCATCCTGGAACTGGAAAAAGATAACTTTTCTCATTGGGAGTGTGTTCCTGCTTTTCGTCATTCTTACTGTTCCTGAACATTTTTTAAAGGACCATTTATATGACCATATAATCAGAAAACACTTGCTGCGGATTTTCTTATGGACCTGGGGAATATTTGCCATTTTGTACTTTTTCAAGGATAGCCTCTTCGTAAGCGACCTGCTTCAAAATAATCAGTACATTGTTTTGCTGATTGCTGTATTGGTTGGCCTGATCCCTGAGTCAGGGCCCCACCTTTTATTCGTGACCCTGTTTGCCCAAAACCTGCTCCCTTTCAGCATATTGCTTGCCAATTCAATCGTACAGGACGGGCACGGGATGCTCCCTCTCTTCGCCGAATCAAGAAAAGACTTTCTTAAAGTTAAGATTATTAACATGATCGTCGGTTTATTGGTTGGCTTTATTGTATTGCAACTTGGTTTTTAAATACCAAAACAAATAGTAACCATAAAAATAAAAAATTATGCCATTAGGAGATCGTACCGGACCAATGGGACAAGGTTCTATGTCTGGAAGAGCATTCGGTTTTTGTGCCGGATATGATAGTCCGGGTTATGCTAAAGGATTTGGAGGCGAAATGAGCCGCGGCTTTGGTTTTGGCAGAGGAATGGGCCATGGCCGTGGTTTTGGCTTTGGACGGAACCGTAACTGGGGCTGGTTTCGGCGGAACGTCCAGGCATATCCTCAAGCCATGGGCAAGGAGGATGAAATAAGAATGCTTAAATCCCAGTCTGAAGCCATAAAATGCACTCAGGCGGATATCGAAAAAAGGATTCAGGAACTGGAAGACAAAAACAAGTAACAAGTCTCTTTTTTTGATTAATGAATGAAAGCTTGGGCAATCAATGGAATACGGGAAGGACAAATAAAGGGGAGTTCCATTGGTTGCTCTTGTATTCAATGTACGATTGAGAAACAATTGATTCTTGAAATAAAAACAATGCGGACAATACCGCTTTAAAGAAAAAATTATGCCGAACAGAACCCGATATCGAAGAGTTGCCATGCCTCCCCCGATGGAAGGCTTTCAGCCATTTGGGGCTCCCGACAAAAATCTGGAGCCGGTCATCCTGCTCTATGAAGAATTTGAAGCAATCAGGTTGGTCGATTATGAAAATCTGAACCAGGACGAAGCCTCGGAGAAAATGGGCATATCGCGTCCAACCTTTACCCGGTTGAATGATAAAGCGCGAAAAAAAATAGCCAAAGCTTTTGTCGAGGGGAAAGCAATACTGATAAAAGGAGGAACCTATATTACCGACAATTTCTGGTACAAATGCCACAACTGCAAGGAAACAATGATTACCCTGAAACCGGTCAGGCACTGTCGTAAATGCGATTCAGAAAATATCATTCAATTGAACGCCAACGAATAAAAAATCATTCAAAAAAAACTGCACAACAAATCATACATGAACATATTTACCGAAATATCAACTGCAGAGGAATATGACTCTTTTTACCAGACACAACAAGGGAGAGAGGTCGACCGGATCGAAAAAGTATTAATGCAGGGGCTGATGAATGGAACCCCGCCGGGGGAAATGCTGGAACTTGGCTGCGGCACCGGGCACTGGACCGATTTTTTCTGCCAGAAAGGGTTTCAACTTACGGCAATCGACGAATCAGATGTTATGTTGGCTATCGCAAAAAAGAAAAAACTGAAAAATGCAGTTTTTCAAAAAGCAGACGCATCGAGGCTGCCTTTTCCCGATCAAAGTTTCTCTGTTATTGCATCGGTCACCATGCTCGAATTTGTTGAAAATATAAACCAGGTGTTTGACGAAATTGACCGGGTTCTGAAACCCGGGGGGATTTTGCTCATCGGGTGGCTCAATGCCCTGTCGGAATTAGGAAAAAACAAACAAAACAGCCACACTTTCCGAAATGCCCGGTTGTACTTCCCGTCGCAAATAGAAAGTTTGCTGTCGCGGTTCGGCACCCCAATCGTCAATTCCGGAGTTTACTATTCCCCGTCGTTTGAACTTCTCGACGGAACAGAAAAGCAAAACAGCGTGCATCCCGCATTCATTGTAACTTCCGTACAAAAAACCAAACAACATGGAAATATCCGTTGAAATCAGCTACTACTCGCTGACAGATGATTATAAAAAACCGGTAAAGGAATTTCTCGGCGCCCTGCAAACCAGCAACAATGTTTCAATAGAGCCGGGAACAATGAGCAGTGTAATTACCGGACAATACGACGATGTGATGAAATTGCTGGACGAAACCATAAAAATATTCATGGATAAATACCCCTCTGTATTTACCCTGAAAATTTCAAACGCATGTAAAACATGCAAATAAAAAAACAGATGAAAGGTTTTATACAAATCTATACAGGCGACGGGAAAGGCAAAACCACGGCGGCTTTCGGACTGGCCTTGCGGGCAGCCGGGGCGGGTAAAAAAGTGTTTTTTGCACAGTTTGTCAAAGGAAAAATTTATTCTGAAATGAAAGCCGTACGCCAATACATACCAGAAATTACCATACGCCAATACGGACGCGGATGTTTTATTGTAAAAAACCCGGACGACGAAGATATTCAGGCAGCACAAAAAGGACTTGCCGACGTTTCAGCAATCATTGAATCGGGGAAATACGAGGTAGTGGTGCTCGACGAGGCGTGTATCGCTCTTTATTTTAAACTGTTTTCCGTACAGGAACTGATTGATATTTTACAGAAAAAACCGGAAGAAACGGAAATAATCATCACAGGCCGTTATGCCCCCGTGGAACTAACGGATATGGCTGACCTGGTAACCGAAATGAAGGAAGTAAAACATTATTATACGCAGGGAGTGGAAGCCCGTGAAGGAATTGAATACTGACTTTTTTCAGAATAAAAGCACAGAAAAATGACCAATGAAGGGAACACGGACATTTTTTTTTCAACCATCAACAAGTTAATTGCTGAAGAAAAATACGGAGAAGCCATAAATTACCTTCAAAAGATAACAGAAACAGATAATTCCAACAAAAAAGCATCAGCGCTAATTGAGCAATTAAAAGAAATATTGAAGCAACAAAACAGGGATATATTCTCATCAACCAATCTGGATATGGATCCTTGGCTGGAATAAAGACGACAAATTGAAAAATGGAAATAACCCTCAATTATTTATAATGAACGATACAATCGAATCACTAAAAGAAGACATTCTGAAATGCACAAAATGCGGGCTGGCCAAAACCCGCAACCATGTTATTTTCGGGGAAGGGAATATCCATGCCGGGATATTTATCATTGGGGAAGCGCCCGGCTACGACGAAGATTTGCAGGGAAGGCCTTTTATTGGCAAATCGGGCCAGTTGCTCGACAAAATACTGGCCGCCTGCGGCTTTGCCCGCGACGAGCATGTTTTCATCAGCAACATTGTGCGCTGCAGGCCTCCGGGCAACCGGGTGCCCACTTCTTCCGAAGCAGCCGCCTGCATGCCCTGGCTGCTGAAACAAATTGAGCTGGTCGATCCTAAAATGATGATCCTGCTGGGCGCCACGGCGCTGCAATACATGGCCGGACCGGAACATCGGATAACCAAAGAGCGCGGCCACTGGATCAACTGCCAAAACCGGCTGGCCATACCCGTTTATCACCCGGCGGCCCTGTTGCGCAACCCCGCTTTAAAACACGATACCTGGGACGATTTTAAAAAGATTGTCTTTAAATATCGTGAACTGGTCGACTCGCAACACTTTTCGGCACATGTTTAACAATCGTACAATCAAGCTGCAAAATGATACACCACATTGCCTTATCAATAACCGACTCGGAAGAAATTGAAAATTTTTACGAAGAAGTTTTATCGTTTACATTGAAATATAAATTCTCTTTGTTTCCCGGTGTCTCCCTTGAAATTTTTAATACCGAAAGGGCTGTCGATGTGTATATGATGGAGAAACAAGATGTTTTACTGGAGATTTTCATAAATCCTCAAAAAGAAAGAAAAGTATTTTCGCATACCTGCCTGCTCGAAAAAGAAGCAGAAACGACGTACCAAAAAGCAATTCAGAAGAAGTACAAAACCCGCATCCGGGAAAATCACGGACATAGCACCTGCTTTATCTGGGACAGGAGCGGGAACATGTTCGAAATAAAAAAAACGGAATCATTATGAGGCCACGGCAAGGAAGAGGATTTCAAGGCAATGGGCACAGGAACCGGCAGTTTGCCGAAAATGCAGATTGCATTTGCCCGCAATGCGGGTACAGTATCCCACATACACAGGGGAAACCATGTTACAGGGAAACCTGCCCGGTTTGCCATGTTCCCCTTGTCCGCGATGTCGCTTCATCAAAAAACACGAGTACAAACACAATTAAAACAGAACCCAAAACAATGAATTTGCCTAAAGTAAACACAGACCTTTGCATCGGGTGCGGCATTTGTATAGATATATGCCCGATGAATGCCATTTCGTTAGTCGACGGGAAAGCGTTTATCGACCCCGACCAATGTGGAAATTGCCGTGTATGCAAAAGCGAATGTCCCATGCACGCCATTAATTAAGACAAAAAAACGGAGCAACATGAAATCATCAATCAAAACAACCGGGGCCGAAGCCATTTTGTTATCCTTGCTGGAAGAAAAAGTAGATACGATATTCGGTTATCCGGGCGGGGCAATTATGCCTTTGTACGATAAGCTGTATGAAAAGGATCATGCGTTAAAACATATTCTCGTCCGTCACGAACAAGGCGCGGCCCACGCGGCCCAGGCGTATGCCCAGGTAAGCCGGAAGCCCGGCGTTTGTTTTGCAACATCGGGGCCGGGCGCAACCAACCTGATTACAGGGATTACCAATGCAAATCTCGATTCGGTACCGGTTGTTTTCATCACCGCGCAGGTGGCTTCCTCGTTGTTGGGCACCGATGCCTTTCAGGAAACAGATATGATCAACCTTTCCACCCCGGTTACCAAGTGGAACTATCAGGTTACCGAAGCAGAGGAAATCCCCGAAATCATTTCCAAAGCTTTTTACATCGCTACCAGCGGCCGGCCCGGCCCGGTTTTGATCGATATTACCAAAGATGCACAAACGCAGGAGTTTGATTTTCAGTATAAAAAAACCACGTCTGTCCGTTCTTACATGCCCAATCCCGATATAAAGGAAAGCGACCTGAAAAATGCGGTAAACCTCATAAACAACGCAAAAAAACCATTGTTCCTGGCCGGGCACGGGATATTGCTGGCCGGGGCGCACAACGAGCTGAAAGCGTTTATCGACAAAACCAAAATGCCTGTTGCCGTTACCCTGCTTGGAAAATCGGCAGTACGCGAAGACAGCCCCTTTTATGTCGGGATGCTGGGGATGCACGGCAATTACGCCCCCAACATTCTCACCAATGAAGCCGACCTCATCATTGCCGCCGGGATGCGTTTCGACGACAGGGTAACCGGGGCGCTTGACCGTTATGCCCGTCAGGCCAAAATTATTCATATCGACATTGATAAGGCAGAACTGAACAAAAATGTTTTCCCGTATCTGGCGGTACATGCCAATATCAAAGACTTTCTTAGCCGTACTATTTCTGAAATAAACAAAACTGCTGACGCATCATGGCTTAACCGGTTTTCCGAACTTCAGGAAATTGAAAAAGAGAAAGTCATCGATAAAGAATGTTTCCCGCGAACAGGAAAAATCAGGGCCGGGGAGGTTATTCGCCGGATTTCGGAAAAGACCAATCACCAGGCCATTGTTGTTACCGATGTGGGACAAAACCAAATGATGGGCGCCCGTTATTATCAGTTCCATGAACCCGACAGTTTGATTACTTCGGGAGGACTGGGGACAATGGGTTTTGGGCTCCCCGCAGCAGTGGGGGCCCAGGTCGGGCAACCTGGAAAAGCGGTGGTGCTGTTTACCGGCGACGGAGGTTTCCAGATGACCGTACAGGAACTGGGTACTGTTTTTCAGTATAACCTTCCGGTGAAAATTGTAATTTTCAACAATAATTTTCTGGGAATGGTGCGGCAATGGCAGGAATTGTTCAACAACAAGCGTTACGCCGAAACCAATATGCCGACCCCCGATTTTCCTTTACTGGCCAAGTCGTATGGCATCGAAAGCAAGCTGGTTGCCCAACGCGAAGAACTTGACCAGGCGCTCGACACGATGTTTTTCCACAACGGCCCGTACCTTTTGGAAGTAAAGATTGAAAAAGAAGCCAATGTTTTTCCCATGATTTACCCCGGCAAAGCAGTTGATGAGATTGTACTTGAAGACAAACCGGCAGAAAATGATTGAAATAAAAATAAACAAAGCAGGAGGCCCCGAAATAATAAAAACAGAAACCGGCCCCTCTCTTTTCGATATTTTAAGGCAAAACGGGTATTCCGTTTATGCGCCCTGCGGCGGCAAAGGCACTTGCGGAAAATGCCTTGTAACTATCGCCGGCAAAGGCAGTGTGTTATCGTGCAAGTATTTTCCACAGGAAAATATCGAAGTAATTTTGCCCAAAACAAAGGAAGCCCGAATTCTTGTCAATCAAACAAAATTTCTGGAAGACTGCCCTTTTAACCCGTCCCATCATCCTGTTTCATCGCCATCCTATGGCGTTGCGATCGACATTGGCACCACAACGGTTGTCCTGTATTTCCTGAACATGGAATCGGGAGAAATAGAAGAGATAAGCCCCCTGTTAAACCCGCAACGGCATTACGGGGCCGATGTGATCACAAGGATCAATTATTGCCAGGAACACGGGCCTGGGTTAAACGAGTTGCAACAGTCGATTATCGGGGCGATTAACGCCAGCCTGGATTCATTCGGAAAAAAGAAAAAAATAAGTTCCGGGAACTTTGAAAAAATAATTGTTGCAGGAAACACCACGATGTTGCATCTTCTGTTAGGCGTAAACCCTGTATCTATTGCGCTGGCCCCGTTCAGGCCGGTATTCACAGAGAAACAAATATTAAAAGGCAGTTCAACCGGGTTCCATATCAGCAGCGAAGCCGATGTTGTTACCCTGCCCTGCCTTTCTGCCTATGTAGGCGCCGATATTGTGGCCGGGCTCGCAGCCATTAAAAGCCCCCACAAAAATTACCTGTTTCTCGATATTGGTACCAACGGGGAGATGGCGCTGGTTTCTGACGGGGAAATAGTCAGCTGCGCAACAGCGGCCGGACCGGCTTTCGAGGGTGGCAATATTTCGTGTGGCATGGGGGCCGTAATCGGGGCTATTGCCGGTTTTTCGGGACCCGACCAATATCAGGTTATAGGAAACACCCCCCCAAAGGGAATTTGCGGGTCTGCAATTATTGATATCGTAGCCTGGCTTGTTAAAAATGACCGGGTTGATGAAACCGGCGAACTGAAAGAAACATTTATCATCCACCCTGAAAATAACATTCAGGTAGTACAACAGGATATAAGGGAAATACAGTTGGCCAAATCGGCCATTTATTCAGGAATAAAAATATTGATGGCGCAAACAGGCTTAACTTTTGACGACATTGATGCTTTGTACCTGGCCGGTGGATTTGGAAATTACATTAATATTCCGTCAGCAATACAAATAGGCCTTTTGCCATACAAACTACGGAAGGTGACATTTGCCGTCGGCAACAGCGCGGGGATAGGGACCCTTCAGTATTTAAAATCTGAAGCTTTTGAGAAAAAGGCACATACAATTTTCCAAACGGCCCGGTACATCGAACTGTCAAATGTAGACGAATTTGCTATGGAGTTTGCAATCAACATGAATTTCACAAAGAACTTCTGATTATGGAAAAAGAAAGAAGCGCAACAGTTATACGTTTTGCTTTCGCAGTCAACCATTACGGGAATTTCGAAGCAAGGCATTTCGGCGATGCCGATAAATATCTCATTTACGAGTGGTCGAATGGCGAATTGGTTATTCTGAAAGAAGTTTTAAACAGCTTTAAAAACCACGACGAGAACCCGGTACACGGGTTACGGCAAAAGGGCCTGGGAATTATAAACCTGCTTAAAGACCAGAATGTAAACGTGTTGGTATCGAAACAATTCGGGAAAAACATCCAAATGGTAAACCAATATTTTGTCCCGGTCATTGTTTCTGCCGAAACACGCCACGAAGCTGTGCCTGTTTTAACGAAACATATAAAATGGATTGAAGACGAACTGAACAACAAACCTAAAGAATTTAAACTGTTTGCCATCCGGAAAGGGGTGTTGAAAACTACCATTAAAACAAATACATAAACCCGAAACAATTTCAAAAATGGATACTTTCAGCGATATTGAAAAAAATGCAGCAGAGGTGTTAAATTCGATCCCTTCCGGTGTGTTGCTTGTTGCAGCAGCAAAAACCAGGACTCCGGAAGAAGTGGAAGCAGCAATCGGGGCAGGGATAAAAACAATCGGGTACAATTATGTGCAGGAAGCCGAACAAATACACCAGGCACTGAAATCAAAAGTCGAATGGCACATGATTGGCCATTTGCAAAGCAACAAGGTAAAAAAAGCCATCCGTATTTTCGATATGATTGAAACCATCGATTCTGTTCACCTCGCGAACGAAGTAAACAAGCAATGTGCCGCTATTGGCAAGCATATGCCGGTACTTGTTGAAATAAACAGCGGGAAAGAATCGAATAAAACAGGCGTATTGCCCGAAAACGCCGAGCAATTGGTCAGGCATATCAGCAATTTGCCGAATCTTCGTATACGGGGAATAATGACGATGGGCCCTCGCTTTGGCGATCCGGAAGATGCAAGACCGTATTTCAAAGTAACCAAAGCCGTGTTCGACCGTATCAAACAACGAAATATCCCCAACGTCGAAATGAAGTATTTATCGATGGGAATGAGCAACAGCTACCAGATTGCCATCGAAGAAGGCGCAAACATCGTGCGGATTGGCGCCATTTTATTCGGATACAGGAATTGTTCATTGAAAACCTAAATTTCAGTTTGCTTTTGGAGCGCGACATAAAAAATAGCGGTATATTTAACACAAAAACTAAAACATTACAGCCATGGTTAAAGAAAGATTTTTTGCATTAATCCTGATTGCAGCATTAAGCCTGAGCGGGTGTGAGGGGGGACTGGATTTTTCAGGAACAGAAAAAGAAGATGTGGGAGTGAACATTAACATGACAATTGTAATGAGCAACACCCATAGTTCTGCGGCCTATATGATGTTGGATAATGAACTTCAAAATTCATCGACGCTTGTTTCACCAAATGGTTCAAGGACTACAACTGAAGCGATAAACGTATCAAGCGATTCACGCTATGAACACATCTACGACCTGGTAATTAAAGTAAAATGGGGGGAGGAGGGCAATGGCACTGAAACCACTCACCATGTGGACTATAAAAAATACGAACTGGATTTTGAAAAACTTGATGAGGCCCCGACCCTAAACCTTCGTATCAACGCCACGTTCAACGGGACGAAAATCAGTGTAACAGAAACAAAAATTTAAACTTCATTTTTTGTTTTTCCGGATACTTTCCCTTACATCGTCCATGGTAAAAGGGTACTGCCTTTTCAGCCGGCCTAAACGTTCTCCGGCCAGCGATACCGGGATATTCAGGTCGGCTGCCAGTTTGGTAAGGTCAACGCCATATTTTTCAGCCACATATTGCAGGGTTTGGCTGCCGTTTATTTCATAGTAACTCTCCGGATATTCATTGTGGAACTGTTCATCGGGGGCATGGCTTTCTGCCTTTTTCTCTATTTTTTCCTCCTGGACCATCCGGGCAGAATCTTCTGCAACAACTTCCCGGCTGTTCATTTGCTGCCTTTCCGAAAAACCGGAAAACGAACGAAACTCCCGTTGCGGGCCCGGGGAATGGTTATCCCTGTTTCGGTACAAGGGTTCGTGTTCCACGCATTCCGGACTGACAAACAAGGCAAAGGCAATCATGCCCAGGCTTATAAGCCCAAGTACGATTGCCAATGTATTGCCTAAAACTTTGTTGGGGACCATCCTCCGGAAAATGCAAACAATCATTTTCCAGTGAAAGATGATGTGCAAAACCAGCAAAACCAGCAAAACAATGCTAATGATAAAATGGATTTGGCCCCATTCGTGACGGTCCAGCCCCCAGAATTCGAGGTCGATGCCCCCGCCGTAAAGCTCATTTCGTTTTGAACCCGGTACCAATACATATTTTATCAGAAAACCGATGCCCGCCAATGGCATCATCAACAAAAGCATCAGTATGTCGATGCTCATATTGATTTTTGATTTGTCCCAGCAAAAATTCTTCTTTTCCATGATTATTTATTTTTCCCTTTTGTAAGGCCAGGCCATCAGGCCACCTTCCAGCACTTTCACGTTGGTATAACCATTGGCACGAAGTACCAGCGCCGCTTCATAACCTCGCAACGATATTTTGCACCAGGTAACGATTTCCGCATTTTTATCTTCCGGCATTTCATCTAAACGATTGCGCAACTGTCCCAGCGGGATAAGCCGTTCCCCGATCCCCAGGCGCATTTGTTCGTACTCGTCGGGGTTGCGGACATCCAATAAAACGACAGGTTCTTTTTCTTTCAGCCTGGCTTTAAGCTGCTCCGAGGATATCCCGTTAAAATGCCCGTCCAGCTTGTTTTGCATGATGTGCGCCGTAGTAATACTGTGGTCAATGGCCAGCGAATAAGGCGGGGCGTACGGAAGGTCGGCATTTACCATATCTTCCACCGTAAATTTCCCTTTAATGGCCATGGCCCAAATAGCCACCTGTTTGCTGACATCGCCGGGGCCAATCACCTGGGCGCCTAAAATAGTGCGTTCTTTCTTATCGACCACCAATTTTGTAATCAGTAATTTACCTTGCATAAAACCGGGTTTGTCGAGACTGGCATTGAACACTGTTTCAATATTGTTGATCCCCATCCGGCGGGCATTTTGCTCCGACAGGCCGGTTGCCCCCACGCCATAGTCAAACACCTTGCAAATACCGGTTTGAATGGTTCCCGGGAAAGTAGCTACATTTCCGGAGACGGCATTTTCGCCGGCCACCCGCCCCTGCAGATTGGCTAAGTCGCCATAAGGCGCATGAACCGGGGTTCCGGTTATCAGGTTAGGAATTTCGATGCAGTCGCCCACGGCATAAATATCCGGATCGTCGGTTTGCATGTGTTTGTTTACCACGATCCCACCGGTTTTACCGGTATTCAGGCCTATTTCCCGGGCCAGTTTTGTATTGGGGATGACCCCGATGGCCACTACGGCCAGTTCGCAGGGTATTTCTGTTCCATTCTGAAGTTTCACGGCTGTTAGCTTCCCGTTTTCGCCAATAAAGGCAGCTACGCCATTTTCCAGGATTACATTGGCTTTGCTTTGCACGTATCCTTCAACCAAGCGCGCCATTTGTTTGTCGAGGAAAGTCAGCAACTGGGGCAACAGTTCAACAATCGTGATTTCAACCCCGGCTAAGTGGAGGGCTTCGCAGGTCTCGATACCAATCAGGCCGCCGCCAATAACGACTGCTTTTTTAATAATCCCTTCATCTTTTATTTTTCTCAGGTAATCGGCATCGGCCAACGATTGCAAGGAAGTGATGCCTTCCAGATCAACGCCCGGGATGGGCGGTTTTCGGGGAGTGGCCCCGGTGGCGATAATCAACTTGTCGTATTCGGTAGTTCCTGTTTCCCCGCTTAACAGGTTTTTAAATTCAATCCGTTTATTTTTCCGGTCGATAGTCGTAACCTCGGTGTTTACCTTAGTCGTAATTTTTTTTGCATTCCAGAAAAAGCGTGAATCGCGGACCACCCCGGCAGGAGAACACAGCAACTGGTCCCGGTCGTCGAAAAACCCGCCAATATAATACGGGTAGCCACAGGAAGCCATCGACAAGTCGGATGCTTTCTGATAGATAGTTATCTCAGCATTTTCGTCCATGCGGCGCGCTTTTGACGCTGCCTTCGGGCCGGCTGCCGACCCGCCGATTACAATAATCCGTTTTTTTTCAGCCATACTTTTTAGGTTTATTTAAAAATATAAATCTCTCTCTCCCTGAATAATCCTTTGGATTCTGTCTTTAATCTGAAAGGACCGCGGGCTTCCATCCATCTCTTCCAGTTTCCTGTTAATTACATTCCACCCCTTATTTTTCACTTTTTCAGAAGCATAATCAACCAAAAATTCGGTCAACGTCAAAATGGCATTCGGGGTACAATAATTATGGATAAACCCGGGTACTGATATTTCCATAAAGTGTTCGCCTGTTCGTCCCAACCGATAACAAGCCGTACAAAAAGATGGAATAAATCCATCATCCAGCAGTTCGTCAATCACTTCGTCCAAAGACCGGGAATCGTTAATAAAAAACTGTTCCCTGTCAAGGTTTTGTCTTTCATCCGGTCGTTGCGAGTAACCGCCTATTTCAATTTTAGTGCCCCCATCGATTTGGGATACGCCGTATTGAAATACTTCCTTTCTTACATTACACGGCTCCCTGGCAGTTAATATCATGCCGGTATAAGGAACAGAAAGCCTTAAGATAGAAACCAAGCGGCCAAAATCTTCATCATTGACCATATACTTGTCCGGGAAATCCAATAACGATGCGCTTTTTACACGAGGGAACGAAATTGTGTGAGGCCCCACATTATAACATGCTTCAAGGTGATTGGTATGACGGACTAATCCCAATACCTCAAACCGCCAATCGTACAATCCCAAAAGAGCGCCAATACCTACATCGTCAATACCGGCTTCCTGTGCCCTGTCCAAAGCAATTAACCGGTAATTGAAGTCCCGTTTTTTACCTGACAGATGATATTGTTTATAGGCCTCCGGGTGATATGTTTCCTGAAAAATCTGATAGGTCCCGATTCCTGCCTGTTTTACTCTCTTAAATCCTTCGATGTCCAATGGGGCAGCATTAATGTTTACCCTTCTTATTTCACCTTTTGCTTTTTTCGTTGCATATACAGTTTCCACCGTTTGTGCAATAAAATCAGCCGAATATTCAGGATGTTCTCCATACACCAGGATCAGACGTTTTTGCCCTGCATCTTCCAGGGCTTCTACTTCTTTAATTAATTCTTCCTTTGACAAAGTTTTTCGTATTGCAGCCTTATTTTCGGTACGGAACCCGCAATACATGCAATTGTTTATACATTTATTTCCGACGTATAGGGGGGCAAACAAAACAATCCGTTTTCCATATACTTTTTCTTTTAATGCAAGGGCGCCTTCTTTTATTTCTTCAATTAATTCAGGGTCGTTGGCATTGATAAGAACCGCAGTTTCTTTCAAAGACAGCCGTTGTTTTTCCAACGATTTTGCAATCACTTCCCGGACACTGCTTTTTGAGGATTTTGTACGGTTAATGAAATCCCATATTTCTTCCGGATCAATAAACGGAACCATTGGGTTGTCTTCAATGGCATATTTTTCAGGTGAAAATTTCATACATTTTCTTTTTTAAGTATTTCTTTTTTCGCTTAACAACACCTTATTCTTGATGATGCCGTTTGATAGCATCCATCACAAAACCGGGAGCGGCACAAGGTTTCCAATTGTTTCGGGAAACAAAAGCCAGCTCGGTTTCCGCTTCGTTGATCAGTTCGTTTTGCTCGTTGTACAATTTGTACACAAACCATATCCGCACCCCTTTGATGGCTTTCAGCGTGGTTTTTACGGTGAGCAGCGTATCGTACCGGGTGGTTTTCATGAAACGGAAATTCATGCGCGTCACCGGGAGCATATAACCTGCATCTTCCACCGACCGGTACGAAATGCCGATGCTGCGGAACAGTTCCCAACGGGCTGTTTCGTAGTATTTCACATAGTTTGAATGGTGGACCGTGCCCATCTGGTCGGTGTCGGGGTACATCACCCGGAAAAAGTATTCGTGTTCAATCATTGATTTTATTTTTTGTATAAATTGCAGTGCTTCATTGCTAATGAACAGCTATTTCCCCTTTGTTCAGGATACCGGTCAGGAGATTTTCAAATCCGTTTTTTACTTCCTGGTTGTTGAACAATTCGTTTAGTTTTCCTTCGTCGCAACTCCGACAAATTGTTTCGTTCACCGGAATACGGGCAATCAGTGGAATATGAAATGTATGGGACAAGGTTTCTCCTCCTCCCTGTCCAAACAGATAATATTTTTCATCGGGGTGGCCGGAAGGGGAGAACCAGGCCATATTTTCAACAATGCCCAAAACCGGCGCGCCAACATGTTCGTTCTGAAACATGTTTATTGCTTTCTGAACATCGGAAAGGGCTATCTTTTGCGGCGTGGTGACAATAATCGCCCCGCTGATTTCATACTGCTGTAAAAGGGTCAGGTGGGTATCGCCGGTTCCCGGAGGCGTGTCGATAATCAGGTAATCGAGATCGCCCCAATTCGTGTCGTCCAGCAATTGCTTAAGGGTGTTGGAAACCAGCGGCCCCCGCCAAAGCACGGCTTGTTCCGGTTGAATGAAAAAACCGATCGACATGATTTTTATTCCAAAGCGAACGAAGGGTTCTATTCGTGTTTTGCCGTCCTGCTGGGTAGCTTTCGGGTGTTCATTGCCCAGATTAAAAAGAGTAGGGACCGACGGGCCGTAAATATCGGCATCCAGCAATCCCACGGAGTAACCTTCCATTCCCAGCGACATAGCCAGCCCGGCGGCAA
Organism: Prolixibacteraceae bacterium; assembly: GCA_034003625.1. Classification (GTDB taxonomy): domain Bacteria; phylum Bacteroidota; class Bacteroidia; order Bacteroidales; family Prolixibacteraceae; genus GWE2-42-39. Next base: position 17,288 of record JAVEYG010000010.1, read on the forward strand.
CGGTTGATTTTCCAACCCCGCCCTTGCCCGATGCAACAATAATGATTTCCCTGATGCCGGGCATTTTTATTTTTTCAATTGTTTTATGTTCCTGCATGTTCTTCCATATTTATTTTTGTTTTCTGATTTTACTGATTTTTCCTGCCAACAACTTTCGCTCTATGGAGTTTAGCCGGTCGATAAAAAGAATTCCGTCCAGATGGTCATACTCGTGCTGAAAAATTCGTGCCTGTATGCCATCAAGTTCTTTTTCGATGATATTGAAAGCTACATCCTGATAGCGGACCCTGATTTTTTCCGGTCGTTTAACGTCTTTGTAAATACCCGGAATACTCAGGCAGCCTTCGTTGTAAATTGCTGTATCACTACTTTTTTCAATGATTTCAGGATTGATGACCGCTTCTTCTGTTTTTTCAACAGAAGGGTCGTCTGTCAGAGGAGAAGTGTCTATGACAAAAATGCGTTTTAATAGCCCGATTTGTGGCCCGGCCAAACCAAGTCCCGCTTCCTTTTTCAAGGTGTCATACAAATTGTTTGCGATTTTTTCCGGATCATCCTCTTTTGTAATCGCCGAAGCATGTTTTCGCAGCAATGATGAACCATATTTTATAATTGGAACAATCATTTTTTATAAATTAAATTGGCGCACATAAAAACTGTTCTCGTTGTAACGGACTTTTTTGATATAGTTTCCGTTCAAGAGTATATCCAGGGTTACCGGATCGGCATGGTCTTTTTTCAGGAGTTCCTGCATGGTGTCTTCCCTGATCGGGTGCACCGTACAAATATTGACAATGTCTTCGATTGCGTTTCCGGTATAACCGGTGTTTACCCCTTCAAAACCAAGGAGCAGTTCAACCGTTAAGCCAGCTTCAGTATAAATCTGATAGGCCTCGGTGATTGCCTCTTCATCCGGTTTTTCGACCGAAGACAAGGCCGGCGGGCGCGTCGGGACAGAAATATAAGCAACCGAAGGGTTTATTTCCCGGATGAGCGAAGCATTTTTTCGCAAAATCTCCGGATGGTCGTTTATTCCTTTCACCAGCATGGTTTCGGTAACCAATTTCCCATTGTATTTTGAAGCAAACTGCAATATTCCATCCTTGTGATATTTGAATCCCAAAGAATGAAAAGGCCGGTTTATTTTGTGCCACACCGTTTCGTCGTTTGCATCCACTTTTACCGAAACCCAGTCGGCAAGGCACAAGTCGTCCTGCACCTGCGGGTCGCCCAGTAAAGAGGCATTGGTAATAACGGCAACCGGGATGTCCAATTCTTTCAGCTTTTGGATCGACCGGCCCAGGTTTTTGTCCAGCGTAGGTTCCCCGTTGGCCACAAAAGTCAGGTAATCCGGCTTTTCGGCCAGCTTTTTCAGATGTTTCTGAACTTCTTCAAATATTTTATCAGGTTCGTAAAAGTCTTCCCTGCTCACACTGTATTTTCTGGTTAAACCAACCTGACAATAGATGCAGGAATAAGAGCATACTTTCTGCGACAGGATATTGTTTATCCCGAGGCTGTTCCCCAGCCTTCTCGATGGGACTGGTCCAAAACTAATCATGGCTTAACGAATTAAGCTGTTTCCAAATTTGTTTAATTTCTTTGCTTGCTTCCGATTCGGGCGCCCATTCCACAATACTTTTACAATGCAGCATAGCCTCCACCACTTGCTTGTCGAAAGGCACCTTTCCAACAACCGGAATATTCATTTCAGCACACCAGTCGGCAACCTGCACGCTTATTTCTTCGTTCAGGTCGTATTTATTGATGACCACACAGGCTTGTATCCTGAAATTTGCAACAAGTTCAAGAATCCGCTTCATATCGTGAAAGCCCGAGCGGGTGGGTTCGGTAACCACTACCACTTTATCGGCTCCGGTAACCGAAGAAATAACCGGGCAGCCTGTTCCTGGAGGGCCATCAATGATGATGGGTTCCATACCTTTTTCTTCAGCCACTTTTCGCACCTGTTCGCGTACCACATTGACCAGTTTTCCTGAATTTTCCTCTCCGGGGGCCAGCCGGGCATGAACCATCACTCCGTTTCGAAAGTTTCCCGAGTACCATCGGCTTTTGTCTTCAGGGATCATTTCGATGGCCCCGACAGGACAAATGCGGGAACACAATTTACAGCCATCGCAGGAGGTTTCCAGGATAGCCACTTCCCCGTCGCGAAAAGAAATAGCCCCAAACCGGCAATAATCGATACACAAGCCACAGGCGGTACACAAATCGTAGTCGATAACGGCTTTGTGCCCGGCTATAAATTTTTCTTCGATCTTGTTCTCCGGCTGCAAAACCAGGTACAGGTTGGCTGCATCCACATCGCAATCGGCCACGGCCACCGGCCCGCCCAGTGTTGCAAATGCCGCGCTGATACTGGTTTTTCCCGTCCCGCCTTTTCCGCTCAATACACATATTTCGTTCATTCAACCTGCTTTTTAATGTTTTTTAGTAATTCGGCAAAACGCTTTTCGTATTCCGGATTTTCTTCCGACAATACGCGGCCAACCGAATAAATACGCGCAATCTCCCGGTCGAACGGGATTTCCATCAGGATAGGGATTTGGTTTTCGTTCAGCCAATCATGTACTTCGGTATTTCCCAATCCGGCGCGGTTAATAACCACGCCAAAGGGTTTGCCAATTTCCTGAAGAGTTTCCACCGAAAGTTTCAGGTCGTTCAGCCCAAAAGGGGTTGGTTCGGTTACCAGCACTACAAAATCGGCGGGGACCACCGTGGCAATAAAAGGGCAGGAAATGCCGGGAGGCGAATCAAGCAAAGAAAGAAAGTGGCCGTTTGCTTCGGCAATTGCTTCTTTAATGACCGGCACCGGCGAATAAACGCCCACTTCGGAACGGGCTTCAATAATTTCGGCATGAGGCCCGGAATACATCGAACGAACAACCCCTACCCGTTTTTCTTTTTCGGTAATTGCCCCAAACTGGCAGGCGGCCAGGCAGGCGCCACAATCGTGGCACAATTCTTCCAGCACCCGGATGTATTTCTTTTCAGGAATAATAACAATGGCTTTGTAGTTGCACCATTCGTGGCACTTGCCGCAAAAGGTACATTTTTCGGTATCGATGACCGGGATGTGCTGAAAAACTTTTTGGCTGGCATATACATCGCCGGAAATAAATTCGGTGACATTGGGTTCTTCCGCGTCGCAATCGATTAAAGTAACAGGCTCGCCTGTTTTCTGTGCAGCATAAAAAAGGTTGGTCGAAACAAACGTTTTTCCTGTCCCCCCTTTCCCGCTGGCAATGGCTATCTTCATTTTACGCTATTAATAACGGTTTCTCCATTTGTAAGGAGAAATTTTCTTTTAGACACTATAAAACCAAAAAACTTGCGGTCAAATTTCAAGGATTGCTTTATTCTTATTCATTTCCTCTTTCAAAAGCCGCCGGTTACAGACTACAAAGCTGCCTTTGGCGACACCTAATACATCGGCAATCACATCGCATTTCACCATCAAAAGGAAATAAATTTCTTTGTTGGAGGGGTTGTCAATCAATCCTTCCAGATTGCCTTGTCCTTTCGATACGATGACATCGGCCCGGTTGAACAGTTCCTGAAATTCGGCAGAACAATGTTCCGGCAAAGTAGAAGGGGCATCGTAGCCATTGGAAATAACATCGGAAACTTCGTCTATCCCGACATAGTGGGCATCCTCCAGGGTCGCATCATTGATAACCGGCGCGCCACGCACGGCAAACCAAAGGTTAGGGTGCATCATCGTTTCAATAAACAACTTATCGAAAACAATTTCGCCGGTGTTGTCGCCCAGGTACAGCACTGTTTTCGCTTTTGTTACTGCATTTTTCAGTTCCGAAGAATGGTCAATGGTAAAATCGGAATTCAGCACTTTGGTCAGGGCTGCTTCCAAATCGAAATGATCGGAAACTCCGTAATCGATAATGTTTCCGGCAATAGCAAGGCGTAGGGCCGTTTCAAACGGATTTTCGGATTCAAGGACCATTTTTTTAAAATCAGGGTACATGCTCAAAGCCAGGTCGTTGCTTTGACGCTTGGCTTCTTTGTACGGATCGGGATTTTTAATGTATTGCCTCAGAAAATGATGCAAATCTCTTGAAAAAGCGGGAACTGAAAATTCCCGCTTTTCGGTGTTGAACATGCCAAACAAGTCGCTGGCAAATTTTTGTTTTTCTTCAGAAGAAAGATTTTCCTTTTCAATAATCCGCTCAAAGGCACGGGCAAAGCAGAAATAACAACGGTAATCAGTAGCCACCTTGTTCCCTTTCATTAATGGTCGCAGGCATTGCTCCCGGTTACCAACGAATTTTGCAGCCAGTCGGTTACCAGCTCTTTGGGGTCTTTGTGTTGGGCGCCCACCTCTACCTTAATATTTTGTGCAGCAAACAAATTGAGGGCGCGTTGGCCCATTCCTCCCGCAATTACACCGGTAACGCCCCGTTCGGCCAGCCAGCCGGGCAACAAGCCCGGTTCGTGCGGCGGCGGGGTCACCAGCGTTTCGCCGACTATTGCATTGTTTTCTACTTCAATAATTGAGAATTGTTGGCAATGGCCAAAATGTGAACACAATCTTCCGTTCTCCAACGGAATAGCAAACAGTTGTTTCATAAATTGTTATCAGTTTATTGTAAATTATTTTGATCTGCTTTCTCTTTATTTCCCTCTTCTGAAGCGCATGGCCATTCCTCTTCCGAGGCCGGAAGCGAATCCTCTTCCCGGGCCGAACCCGCGCCCGCGGCCCATTCCGTATCCCATTTCCTGGTTTGCAGGCGGAGCAGACATCCTGTTCTGGATGATTTCGTCATCGGTTTTCCCCTTGTTATCGGGATTGCACCGGCCCATTTTCCTGCCGGTCATAGCCCCTTCTCCGTTGGGGCCTTTTCTGTTTAATCCTGGCATAATAACCTCCTTGTTTTTAATGAATTGATGCTCGATACTTGATAGCTGATGCATTGATGTTCAATACTTATATCGTTATTTTGCCCCATCAATCGTAAATCGTAAATCGTTTATCGCCTTTCCCCGCTTCTCAGTCGGTTTCCCTGTCCTTCGCCGCCTCCCGATTTCCGGCGCAGCCCCATGCCTTTTCCTAATTTTTGCAAGGCTTCGTCGTCGGGTGTTTTTTTACATTTTCCAAGGCCCCGTCCGGTTAGTTTTCCTTTTTTTTCAGGCCCGGTTCCGTCCAATTGTGGCATTTAGTTTAGTTTTCAGAAGTTTAAAAAAATGATTACTTCAGCAATTGTCTTATCTGTATCATGAAAAACAACTGTCTCAATATCCAGGCTTTCGAAAATAGATTTCACTTTTCCTCCAAATTCTCCTGAAACTATCTTGTTAGCGCCCAGGGAAGCAACAAACTGGGCCGATGCAGGCCCGGCGCCACCTTCACTGTCTTTGTTCGGGTTCAGATGAAAATCTTCTATTTGCGTTTTTGCTGTATCGTATAGTGCAAAATACGAACAGCGACCAAAGCGGCTGTCCAATTTTGCTTCGGGGCTATTCCCTGTGGCTGTGATTGCTACTTTCATTATTTTGTTCTCCTTTCTTTTGTAAGTATAATTGATGGTGATAACTTCCTTCCCGTATCATTTTTTTTCCGCATTGCGGGCAATCTCGTTCCTTGCAGGGCTGCCCCTGAATGTGGGGTACTTGCATGCCGCAATGTATGCAGATGCAATTTTCCCCTTGTCCCATCGGGCCCCGACTGCGTTCTTCCTGTCTGTTCAGCAACCGGATGTTTTCAGAATGACAATAATTGCAGTTTTTTAGCAACAATGAACTGACGCTTACTTTCATGCAATGGTTGCAGCGATACCAGAAATCGTTGGTATGGTAGTCGCCGCCTTCAATAAATATGGCTTTGCCTTCGACGAAAGCTTTGGAGATGTTGCGCCGGGCTTGCTCGTAAATACGGGTAAACGTGGCCCGCGACACGTTCATTCGCGCTGCAGCCTGTTCGTGGTTCAAACCATTGTAGTCGGCCAACCGGATGGATTCATATTCTTCAAATAGAAGGACAACCGGTTCCAGATCGTTCATCGGGACGCCAAAAGGTTTGAACCCCTCCATTACAGGAGGGGTCCCGATTGTCCTTTTCCGTCGTGGACGAGGCATATTACTTCTTTATTGCTTTAAAAACTTCTTCTTTACTAATGGGTTTTGTGCAGAAGAACCAGTCGTAACATTTCACTCCGGCTTCTTTGCCTTCCACACGGTCTTTAGCCACACCGCACGATCCGGCAGTGGGTACAATTACATCGTCGCCCGGTTGCCAGTCGGCAGGGGTTGCAATACTGAACTGGTCGGCTGTCTGAAGCGCAATGACCACCCGTTTCAGCTCTTCAAAATTTCGGCCCAGCGAGAGAGGGTAATAAATAATGGTGCGGATAATCCCTGCCGGGTCGATGAAAAATACGGCACGGACCGCTTTGGTGTTGCTTTCTCCGGGCATCATCATGCCGTATTTTTTGGCCACTTCCATCGTGATGTCTTCAATCAACGGAAATTTTACTTCCACATCTTTCATTCCCTTGTACTCAATTTTTTCTTTGATGGTGCGCAACCAGGCAATGTGGCTGTACAAACCGTCGACCGACAGGCCTACCAACTGGCAGTTCAGTGCATTGAACTCGCTTTCCATTGAGGCAAAAGTCATAAATTCGGAGGTGCAAACCGGTGTAAAATCGGCGGGGTGGCTGAACAGGATCACCCATTTTCCCTTGTAATCTTCCGGAAATTTAATCTTGCCCTGGGTTGTAACAGCCTCAAATGAAGGCGCTTTTTCGCCTATGCGAGGCATCGGGATAATTTCTTGTTCCATAATCTTTGATTTTTGGTGAATATTAATTACCCAACAAAGGTATAAATAGTTTTGGGTATATACTCAAAACTATTTTTTTATTCTGAAATCTTCCGAATAATTGCCATCAAGCATAAGATTGAGGATACAACCATTGTTCTCTTTGGAAATTTTATTGGTAATTCATAAAAAATCGACGTATTTATACGTTGTATTTTTCTTTGACGTATATTTACGCCGAAATAAACTAAAGCACATGGTTACATCAAAAACAGAATTGTTTAACGAAACGTTTCAGCAGCAGGCTAACCTGTTCAAAGCATTGGCACATCCGGCAAGGCTACAAATCCTGTACTTTCTGGCCGAAACTAAAACCTGCATTTCCGGCGATATATCGGAAGAACTTCCGCTTGGCCGTACCACTGTAAATCAGCACCTGAACGAATTAAAAGCATCCGGCCTTATCCAGGGGCATGTGGAAGGGGTGAAAACAAATTACTGCCTCAATTACGGAAGGATTGAAGAAATGAAGAAAGTAGTGGGAGACTTTCTGGACGGGTTCCATGTTCCTGAAAATTTCTCCTGTAAGTAACGGCAGATGCATAAAGTGAAAAAACGTTGAATACTAAATCCGGGAAAATGAAAATACTTATCCTGTGTACCGGCAATAGTTGCCGAAGCCAGATGGCCCACGGCTTTCTGCAATCGTTCGACCCGAACATCACGGTTTGCTCGGCAGGAACAGAGGCTTCCGGGAAACTGAACCCGAAAGCGGTTGAAGTGATGAAAGAAACCGGCATCGACATCAGCCACCACACTTCCGATCCGGTCGATCGATACCTCGATCAGGAATGGGATTATGTGATTACCGTTTGCAGCGGGGCCAACGAAAACTGTCCGGCCTTCCCCGGCAAAGTAAAACACCGCCTACATATTGGGTTCGATGATCCTTCTCATGCCGTTGGGACCGATGAATTTATATGGAGTGAATTCATCCGGGTACGCGATGAGATAAAAGAAACATTCTGGAAATTCTATTTAGAGAATTTGAAGATGGATTGATTTGAAAATAAAATGATTATGAAGAACGAAAAAAGAAAACCTGATAGTGAATTTCAATAGTGAATTTGCATTGGAAATCATTGGATATACCGGATTGCTTGAAGGGTACAAGAAATATGTGGTTGCCCGGTAACTCTTTCAATAAATCGTTGCACGGGAAAATCAGGTCGATCATCAAATTCATTTTTTAAATTATAAGCTCATCCAAATTTCACTAACCCATCATCAAATTGTTTAATTATCACATTAACTAATTTTCAAATGCACACCATGAACACAGAAGATTTAAAACTGGTAGTACAGGCAAAATACGGGGCCATTGCCAATCAGAGCTTTTTGCTAAACCAAGCGTCGTGTTGCGGAGCTTCGGGTTGTTGCGGCGAATTAGAATTCAGCATGATCGGCGATGAATACCAAAATGTGGAAGGGCACAACCCGGAAGCTGATCTGGGCTTGGGCTGTGGAATACCCACCCTGTTTGCGGGCATAAAACCCGGTGACCATGTGCTTGATTTAGGCAGTGGCGCTGGGAACGACTGTTTTGTTGCCCGGGCTATTGTTGGCGAAACAGGAAAAGTTACCGGATTGGACTTTACCGAAGCCATGATTGAAAAAGCGCGGATCAACAATGAAAAATTAGGATACCGCAATGTGGAATTTGTTCAGGGCGACATCGAAGAAATGCCATTGGCCGATAACTGTTTCGATGTGGTGGTTTCCAACTGTGTACTCAACCTGGTCCCCGACAAGAACAAGGCTTTTACCCAAATCATGCGGATACTGAAGCCCGGCGGCCACTTTTGTGTGTCGGATGTGGTGATAAAAGGCGAACTGCCAGGCAGCCTCCGGGAAGATACGGAAATGTACGTGGGCTGCGTTGCCGGTGCTATGGCAATGGACGAATATATCCGGATTATTGAAACACAGGGTTTCAAAAATACGATTGTCCACAAACAAAAACGGATTGAAATTCCTGAAAATATTCTTTCAAGATATTTCTCACCGGAAGAAAAAGAACATTTTCAGGATGAGGAAAGGGGCATTTACAGCATCACTGTTTCAGGGTTTAAACAAATATGATTCGGCAATGAACCTGTTTAATTGAATTTTCCAATTTTCACATCTTCTAATTTTCACATTTTCACATCTTCCAATCGACCGTTATGCGTAAAAAACAAGAAATGTCGTTTTTCGACCGCTACCTGAGCGTGTGGGTGGGCATCTGCATCATCGTTGGTATTGCCATTGGCAAATTGTTGCCGGTTGTGCCTGAAACATTAGGCAGGTACGAATATGCCAATGTATCCATTCCAATTGCTGTCCTGATCTGGATCATGATTTTTCCGATGATGCTGAAGATCGATTTCGCGAGCATTGTAGATGCGGTAAAAATGCCCAAAGGCATTACCGTTACTCTCATTGTCAACTGGTTCATTAAACCGTTTACCATGTTTGGTATTGCCTGGCTGTTTTTCTACGTGGTTTTTAACGCGTTTATCCCCGATGATCTCGCTAAAGAATACCTTGCAGGGGCTGTCCTTCTGGGTGCTGCGCCCTGTACAGCCATGGTATTTGTCTGGAGCCATCTCACCAAAGGGAATCCGGCTTATACTTTGGTACAGGTCGCCATCAACGACCTGATCATTTTAGTTGCATTTATACCCATCGTAACCCTACTTCTGGGGATTGGCGGTATTGTCATTCCATGGAATACGCTCCTCTTTTCGGTGGCGCTTTTTGTCGTTATCCCTCTGGTGCCGGCAATATGGACCCGGAGGATGATGGTTAAACGAAAAGGCCCGGAATATTTTGAAAAGGTGTTTCTGAAAAAATTCGCCGGTACCACCATTACCGGGCTGTTACTGACATTGGTCATTATCTTTTCGTTTCAGGGGGATCAAATTCTGAAAAGCCCGTTCAACATTTTATTGATCGCTGTTCCCCTGATCATTCAAACTTTTCTGATATTCTTCATCGCCTACGGATGGGCTTACCAATGGAAATTGCCACACCCTGTTGCAGCGCCGGCAGCCATGATCGGCGCCAGCAATTTTTTCGAACTTTCGGTAGCTGTCGCGATTGTTTTGTTCGGCTTAGATTCCGGGGCCACACTTGCCACAGTGGTCGGCGTACTTGTTGAGGTTCCCGTTATGCTTACTTTGGTGAAAATTGCAAACAGTACCAGGGAGGCGTTTGATAAAAGAAGGTAATGTGCAATGGGGATCTTTTCCCGAAAGATTCCCTATTTTTACCTGAAAATTGATTCAGATGGGGAAATATACCGTTTTTACGGACGAACAGGTCCAGGCGGCCCGCTTTGCCAAGGCTATGGGGCACCCGGTACGTATTTATATTTTGCAACTGCTTTCGCAACAATCGTGTTGTTATAGCGGCGACCTGACTGATATTTTGCCGATCGCCAAATCCACCCTTTCACAGCACCTGAAGGAACTGAAAGATGCCGGCCTGATCCAGGGCGAAATTCAGGCCCCGAAAGTGAAATACTGTCTGAACCGGAAAAACTGGAAACTGGCCCGAAAATTATTTACTGAAATTCTGGACAAATAAAGATTTTCATTTTTATCCGACTAATCCGCTGTATCTGCACCAGGGACGCCACAACGGGAAATGCCTTTGGCAATTCACTACTGAAGATGCCAGAATAAAATTAAAGAGGCTTTATCCGTCATATGATTGTTGACATGATGTTAGTATCCATTTTTACGTTGCTTAATTCTCATAAAAAAATAATAAATTGCCCATTAAAAACGGGCTTTTTTTATGTACGATATTATTGGCGACGTTCACGGAGAAACTGATAAACTGGTACTTTTGCTGAAAGGACTTGGTTATGAGAAAAAAGAAGGAGTTTTTTTTCATCCGGAAAGAAAGGCTGTTTTTGTGGGCGACTTCATCAATCGGGGGCCGAAAATCGGAGAAACCATCGGAATTATCAGGTCGATGACGGAGAATGGGAACGCACTTGCAATTCTGGGGAACCACGAGTTAAACGCCATATTTTATTATCTGAAAGATGAGGTGGGCCGGCATTATGCCCGAAGGAAAAAATATCGTCTTTCGCTTGATCAGACCTTGAAAGAATTTGTTGACCGGAAAGAAGAATTAAAAGGGCACCTGAAATGGATGCGGTCGTTGCCCCTGTTTCTCGATCTGGGCGATATTCGGGTAGTACATGCCTGCTGGAAAGATGAGAATATTGAAATACTGAAAAATCATTTTTCGGAAGGTAGACTAACCAAAAGCAAACTCCGGGAGATTTTTGAGGACAACAGTATGGTTGCAAAAAGCGTGTGGGAAACTTGTAAAGGAGTCGATTTTATACTACCCAAAGATTTGTTGGTTTTCGATTCGTCTGGCCGGCCACACCGGACTTTTCGCAGTAAGTGGTGGATCAACCCGGAAGGATTGACATTCCGGAGGATTTCGCTCGAAAGCCGCTTTAAACTCCCCAGATACACCATTCCCAAAGAAATTGTGGCTCGTGTTGAACCTTATCCCGAAGATGCGCCTATTGTATTTTTTGGCCATTATTGCCTGAACAGCAAAAGCGGGATACTGGCCAATAACCTTTGTTGTGTGGATTCGTGCGTCAGCCGGAGCCGTAAATTGATGGCTTACCGGTGGTCGGGAGAAAAGATATTAGATGAAAGATGCATCGTAAAAGTTTAAAAATGTCCTGATAATGATTGGTATATTGTGTGATAAGGATATGGATGCCGGGCAAAATCGTTTAAAAATTTTTTGAATCGTATTGCGGGGAAAAAAAGAAAGTATATATTTGCAGAGCCTTTTGAAAAACGGATTTTGAGAGGTTTGTTCTTTAAAAATAAGTGTTTTTTGTGTCGCCAGAATGATTATCTATGGTGCGGTAGTTCAGTCGGTTAGAATATCGGCCTGTCACGCCGGGGGTCGCGGGTTCGAGTCCCGTCCGCACCGCAAAAAAGATACAAAAAGCACAATCTGGTGCGGTAGTTCAGTCGGTTAGAATATCGGCCTGTCACGCCGGGGGTCGCGGGTTCGAGTCCCGTCCGCACCGCAGAAGCTTCTCAGTATTTGGGGGGCTTTTTTTGTTTTAATCGTTTAATTGCTTCCTTATCAGTGAGAATGTAACAGTAATGTGTGCCAGATAATAGGTTGGCAGGATCAGGAAACTAAGCTCTTTATACCCGACAAACTCCCGAAAAGCAATAATGGTATCGGAAAAAAGGATCAAAAAGATGCCAAATATGTAGGCCCATTTTTCCAGCGTCCCGGTTTTTAAGCCAACTGCAGCCCCCAGTGAAAAACAGGAAATCAGTAAATACATCAGCACAGCAACCATTAATACTTTGTCGTTGATGCCGGGATATAATTTCAGGATGAAGAAAATAAGGAACCCCAGTAGTAAAATAATGGTAAACGGCCACCGGATGCGACCATTCATCAGGGCATACGACAGGTAACCGACATGGGCGATAAAGAAGAGGACAATACCCGCAATAAACCTTTCTGTTTCGCCGTTCCGGTGCGACAAAAACCAGTCGCCGCCAATAGAGAAAAGAAAAGCAACCATGATCATCCAAATGTCTTTCGCTTGTTTTAATTTCCTGAAATAGAGAAGTAAAAGAATTAAAATTCCGCTTCCGGCGCTTCCCGATTTAAAGAAAAAGCCGAAGTGGTTTAGGGCCAAAATAGCTGAAACGGCAGGGATCAACAAAAGTGCATACAACCAGGTCTGTTTTGAAGTTACTGCATTCATCTTTAAATGGGTTACGGTTAGATTTTTGATATTCTTGTTACAATTTTCCCTTTGGCTCCGGAACCCTTTACCTGAAAAACAATCCGTGCCAGGCCGTCCGGCCAATAGCGTTTCAGTTTATTGTCTGCGACAGGAATATGCTCAACCAAAGGTTCAAGTTGCACCGGATTGTATTCTAATTTGAAGGAGCCTCCCTCATTTTTCAGGATAAGCAGGCCTGGTTTTTCAGAAGCCACAGAGCAACAGGTCATCAGGTTCAACGAAGTACCCAGGCCGGTTTGTTCACGAAGCTGGTAATTGTCGATTATTTCAAACGATTTCCCTTTTTGCAGAGTGTACGTTCGTTCCCATTTATCCACTTTTGCTTCTTCGGGGTAAGCCGGGGCGATATTGGTAGTAAACACCGTTTTCGAGGCCGTGTTGGCAAATGAGGTATTTACGGCTTTAAATTCTTTTCCGGGAGACTGGTCGGCGCCGTTTATTTTCGGCAGATTGTGATATTGCGACTGCATGGTCCAGATGTCGTACCGGTTGCGGCCAAAGGTTTTTGCTGTATAGGTTTCGCGCCCCACATCAATCAGCACGGGCTTTCCATCGTAATAAAGCACGCACGAACCGGCATCATTATGGTTGTGGCTTTCGGCATTAAAACCACCTTTGGCAGCGAAGAAAAATCCGCGGGAAGAATCTTCCTTATCGCGGGCGCCGCCCACTTCCGTATCGGGTAACCAAAAACTGCCTACCAATGCTTCGGCTGCCTCTGCATTCAGTAGTTCTCCGCGCAACATCAGGTTCGTGATCTGTTCGTCGGGAGTCCCGCCAAAAGGCTGTTTCCCCCAGTCGGAGTTTTGAGCCAGAAAAGCGCCAAATTGTTGCATCACCGGATCAGCAATCGCTTTACCATAACGATAAATCAAGAAGGGAGAACTGTTGGTTTGCGCATCGGCATCGGCAAAATTGATAAAATAGGGTTGATGGATATATACTTTGTAAATGTATGTTCCCATGTTTTGTACCAACGGATGATCGAAGACATCAAGCCGACCGGCAGTCAACTTTTGCAGTATTTCAAGGCTTTTGAATAATTGAGCCCCGGCAGCTCCCCAGTAGGAAGGCCCTTCGTTGCACCCACCGTCGTCGGGATAGCTGTTTAGGAACACATCAAGCGAGCGGACAATTTTTTGTAGCCCGGCAATTTTTTTCTCCGGATTATCTTCTATCAACAAAATGCAATTCAGCATATTGTAATTGACCCACGGGTTCCAGTTATTGATGTGCGACTGGTCTTCAATGCCCATCCACCAAAAATCGGTGCGTTCGAGGTACGGCTGAATGGCCTTCTTTTGTATCTCGCTTTTCAGGCGGGGCGAAATCAACGGATGAATTTTATTAAATTCTTCGTGAAAATAGTGCCAGGCCCACGACAGGATATTGGCCATGTCGCCCACGCCCAGATCGATGGTGCGATCGTTGGCATCGGGCAGCCCGCCGGGCGCTTTCTGAAGATACAGATGCGCCGACCATCCCCACCAGCTTTGTTCACAATAGAACCACACACCGTTGACGATCTGGTCGATAAAACGGCCTTTGCCTTCAATCAGCTCACCCATCATCAACGAAAGTAAAGCCGTCTTGGGAGCGCCAAAAACTTCCTGCCGACGGTCGCCCGACCGGATAAACTCCAAATAATCGGTCGCTTTCACGGATGGCCAATCGTATTCGAGATATTTTTCAGCATTGACGATGTACGGTTTTGCCAGTTCGTCAGGAACCGACGACCAGAAACTGCGGTCGGGATAGGCCGGAAAATCGTTCCAGCTATTGTCGGAAAGAATTGACCGGGAAAAATCGAAGGACTGGCTCTTCTTCTGCAAAATATCGCGTTGCGTATAGGCTTTTGCAGAAATTACCATCCCTGAAAAAAGAAAAATGAGAAGTAGATTCCTGATCATAATGGACTTATTTAATTGCTATTTCAATGATTTCCTGTCCCCAGCGAGGCAAACTGAACTCCAGTTCCCCGTTTTGTAATTTTTCTCCCGTAAAATTGCCTAATTGTTTTCCCGAAAGCAATGCCGTCAGCTTGTATTTTCGCCCTGCTTTTACCCACGGAATATTAACTTTTTGAGAATCCGCCCCTGCGCTCCCGCGCAACACCACCACTGCCCCACAACCGTTTTCATTCAATTTTCCCCACCAGTGCCAACCTTCGTCGGTTGGGGCAGGAACACCGCTAAACTGAAAACGGGAATACACCGAGTATTTCTGCTGAAGGTTTTCGAGCAGGGCAAACCGGCCCCGGTAATGCTCAATATTTTCGTTGGTGAGTGAAGTCAAATCGCCGGAGAATGAGAGAGGGGCGCCCATCAGCCAACTGCAAATCTGCCGGTCTTGTATTTCAGGGGTCAGGCTCCCGTTGAAATTCGTAGTAACAGCGCCGAAAACTTCAATACGGTCGAGCGGCAAACCTCTGTGACGGTACATCAAATCGCGGGCGCGAAAAGCTCCCTGCTTCAATTTTTGCTGCAGGCTGTCGACATTGTATTTCCATGTTTCACCGACCAACTGTTTCCGGTTGCCTGCCCCCCAGTATTCGTTGGGCGCTGAGTGATACGAATCGGCATGTTTCAACACAGCAATATCAGCTTCCGGGCCGGGTGTTTCCCAGTATATTTCGTGCGACAACTGGAGCCAAACATCCGGCGCCTGTCGGTGAATTTCATCCTGTGTGGCCAGTAAACCCCGCAAGCCCCGCAGGTACGATTCTTTCAGGGTACGGCTTTCGTGCCCGTGGGCAATATCGCCGTAGCACACATTGCTCAAATCCTGTTTGAAATATTCGGCCTGGTACATTTTATGCAGAGATACAATTTCACCGGCATATTTTTTACGGGATTTCTCATAACACAAGCTAAGGCCCAGCCCGCCAGCCCGCCGGATCAGCGGCAAGCTGAACAAAGGCGGTTCGTTCCCGCTTTTATCGGCTTGCTGTTCGTTGATGAAAACCGAATACCACAAACCGGTTTTCATATTTTTCGATTGAATGTAACTGCTCAGGCCCTTCAGATCAGGAAATTTTTCAGGAACAGGATTGGTTGTCGAAACAGCCCATCCGCCACCGGGGCCTGCATCGGACCAACCTGCATCCAACTGAAAGCATTTGAAGCCGATTTGTGCCGCAATGTCAGTGGCAACACGCATATTGCTGTCGTTGATCTCTGCGGCGTAGTTGGTCCATGTACAGAAAACAGGTGCAATACTTTTGTTATCACCCACCGGACGAAGAATGTGCTTGTTCAGAAATAACTGAAATTCGCTTTCCACACAGCGATCAAGCGCAGTAGAAACGGACGAGGCAGTAGGATAGTTCTCTCCCGAGAAAGCATACACCAATACCGGTTCCGACACAAACGATTCGCCGGGGCCAAGCGCCCACTCGAAAAAATCGGGATGATACCCCGACGCCCCTTTCACGGAAAGAGCCCTCAGTTTGGAAGGCGCCTCGCTGGCCAGAATAATACCGGTAGTAGCAGCAGAGTCGCTGAAAGCAACAATTGCCGGGGCAAACTTTGCGGAACCCGGGCTAAGAGGAACCTGGGAAGAATGAACTTCATTGATTTCCACATCCTCGATGGTTAACCGGTCGATTTTTATCCAGTGTTGCCCCTGATTGGAAAATTTTATCCATTTCCGGATCACCGGGAACCCTTCATAAATTTCATAATTAATTTCTGCGGAAATCCCTTTCCATCCGGTTTTTCCTGTTGAAGCAAGAGAAACAACCAGCCTTTTCATTTCTTTTTCAGAAAAAAGAATAGAATAACTAACCGAGTCGAAAATGGCCCCGGCTTGTTTTCCTGTAACCAAAACCGGATCAATCCATTCCACTGTTTGGCCGTTTACATTGTCTGTCTTGGCTACATTCAGGGCATCCGTCTGGTTTTTCACGGCATCTTCCTGTTCAACCCCGGCCTTGTCAGAATAGCCAATCCCTTGTGGTTCGGCATCGGACGAAGCTTTCCAGAAAGTAACCGAGAATTCGTTCGGGTTTTCAGCAATAACCGGATGGCCGTTCACCGTGAGCATTTCGGTAAAAACCGACGAGTTGGTAAGCCGAAAACTGCGTTCAAGCATTCCGGCCTGTACCATGATTTTGTTTTCATCGCCGGAAACAGCCCAATTTTCAGAAGGGTTGCCTGAAGTACAACCGAGAAAAAAAGCATAACCGACAAGTCCGAAAATGGCAATTTTTATTTTAGGGAAAGCTCTTCTCAATTCCATTCTCCCAGCGATTTTGTTGTCGTAATAATTTCTTTATCTGATTTTTCAGGAATGAGAAAAACAGTTAATGCCTCTTTTTCACCGGGCAGTAAATCAACTTCAAAACCGATCAGTATTGTACCCGAATTGGGGGCGTCGTAATCGTTCGGCGATGTGGTAGTCCATGTTTTCATTCCGGTTACGGCAGGTTCCTGAACTTTCAGCATGAGTTTTTTCCCATCTTTTGTTAGTTCGATCGTATTGATGCCTGTAATATTCACCTCTGCAGAAGTGAGCATGGTCCACCGCACAGTGCTTTTTTGTTCCAGATTTACCAGTTCGTCCCGTACCATCACGTAGCTTTGATCTACTATGGCAATCCCTCTTTTTGCCTGCAATAGCTGACCATTGTATATTTCCGAAAGGTCGAGAACCGCATTCATAAAGTTTTCAGATGAACTATGCCCAATTAATGGCGCATGTCCCTCTACACGCTGAAGTTCACCATTTACAGTGAGGGTGTTGTGGGCAAAATTATTGTACCGGAATAGTTGCCATCGTTGTGATTCCTGTTTCCGGTCCCAAAGGTCAATTCCCCTCGATTCGATGGAATTGTAATCTTGAGGGCCAAAATCTATTGCCCACCGGACCCCGTCTGATTCCATTATAAACGAACCAATATCGAGGTGCGAATGACCTGCCAATCCGGTGCCTCCTTTCATTCCAATAAATAGTGCATTGGGATCGGTCCATGAAGTACGCATCAGGGCAATCGGGTTTTCGCCCCTGCCTGTCCACATTTTACTGTCGGGTTCGGGAATATTTTCCAAGTCGATACCTGCCCCCCAAATTAACAATACAGGAAGAAACCTATTCCGGGCAATATTATCAGAAGCCAGCAAGTGTTTTGTACTCCAGAGCAGGGAATTATCCTTTAATTGGCGGGCAAGCCAAAACATAGCAGGCTGTAAGTCAACAATGGGACTATTGTCTGAATAATTAAATGCTTCGCCGGACGGGCCCGACATGTTATTCAGAAAAGCAGCAGTCTTCATAAACCCCTTATTTTCAGTCAGGCCAAAATCGGTTTTAAATATTTTTTCGACGGCGCTAAGAAACATGACATTGAATGTTGTTCCATATCCCCAGTATCCATATCCTTCGCTATATGCACCATCAGGATTATAGGCGTTCATCGGGAGCGAAAGTGTTTCAATTGCCCGGTTGATGATACGGGATGCTATCTCCGGTTCATCTTCATAAATGGCCAGTGCACCATAACTCATGCCGGTATTGCAAACCTGGTTCCAGTTGTCAGGTCGCGAGAGCCAACTGGTATATTCCTTGTTGAACGAAGGCTCCAGTCCTTTCTGTATAATTGCATTGCGAATGGTTTCACGTGATTTCTCCGACAAGTCATTGTAAAGCCAGTCATAGCCAATAGCCAGCGCCATTGTGAATTCGGCAACATCAAGGAAATGCGACGGGTTCCAGTCGGTAAAGGCAGCAGCGGCAAGCATTTCCTGTTCGGCCCGGTGAAAATATTTTTTATCGTTTGTCATTCGGAACGAGTACGAAAGATAGCATACCCGTAACAGGCATTCCCGGGCTGGCCCCAACAACCTTTTTCCTGTTTTGAGCCGTTCAACAGGAGGCTTTCCCAATAATGTATCGCTCCACGAAAATATCGTCTGATTTGCTTTCTCCCTAAATTCACTGGATGCAATCGTTTGGCGAACAACTGTTTCTTCACCTTCAAATAAAAGTATTCTCGGGTGGCCGGGCATCTCTGTATGACGATCGACCACGGGTTCCTGCCGGGTACAAGCAAAGCCGGAGAACAAAAAAATGACAAGCAAAATTTTTAAGATTGAAGAATATTCCATTTTTTACGTTTTTTAAGGAAGATAAAAATATATTGTTTCTTTCGCGTAACAGACAAAGGATAAGTCTGCCAGCAACAGGATAAAAATGATCGTTTTTTGTATCATTGCCTCTGTGTGTGGTATTATACTTTCAGAAATTTACCTTTTCGGTACATCAGCCAAAGAATGAAAAAAATGATCGACACATTGGCCAGTTTGATTAATGTTCCATAGTAGTTACCCAAAAACTGTTCGGTTCCGTGAAACAATGAGTTACTGATGCTGCTAAAATTTATTATTTCGTACAGCATGTAGGCCAAAATGGAGTTCATTCCATATATTTTCAACCAATTCAGGTATTTGCCGTAATTTTTATAATCGATTAAATAATAAAAAAGCGCCATCAGCAAAAAGCAGATGCCACTGCTGTACAGGGTCATTGAACTGGTCCATATTTTTTTGATGACCGGCATTTGCAAGCCCCACAACTGACCGGCCACCACCATTAAAACCCCGCCGATGGCCAGCCACTGTATTTTTTTCACTTTAGTCAGGTCACTTTTCATGATTTGCCCCGCAAATACACCGGTCATAACCGTTACCCCGAAGTTCAGGCTGCTAAGCAACCAGGTGTAGCGGTATTTCCCGAAGTCGATTCCTGTTTCGGTCAGCGTTGAACCGTCGCGGAAACGGCCCAAGACAACACGGTCGATGTACTCGGCCAGATTGTGGTCGGGGTCCCAGCTACTGCCGCCCCATTCCCCTATTTTTACAAACGACAGCAATGCCCAGTAGGCAAGCAACAAACCAGCGGTGACAGCAATCTGTCCTTTCCGGTTGAGGTGCATAAGCAGAATGGCTGAAATGAGATACCCAATGGCAATCGCCTGAAGGGTATTCGAGAAAAAGAAAATCCGTCCGGGATCGAAAGCCAGCAGGTTCCCCTGGCACATCATGCCGAATATCCACAACAGCAATACCCGTTTTAAAATCCGCTTGTACAATTGCGTTTTGCTCCCGTTTCTCAGGTATTTGGCAAAGGCAAACGGCATCGACGCCCCGGCCATAAACATAAACAAGGGCATAATGATGTCCCAGAACACAAAACCTTCCCAGGCAACATGTTCAAAAGGCTTCATCATTGCATCCATCCAGGGGGTGTCGACAGCCCGCCCCAGCGAACGGAATACTGGTTGAAAAAATACAAGGCAAAACAAGTCGAAGCCGCGCAATACATCAAGCGACCCCAGACGTTCGGTTTTTTTGAGTTCCATACAGGCTTAGTTTAGGTTAATTTAGTTCGTAAAATATTTTTTCGCGTTTTTGTAATACAATTTATCAATCACCTCTTTCGGCAATCGCAGCCCTTTTACTTTTTGTCTGCCGAGGTCGTTGACCGGGGTAACACTGTCGGTTGCCAGGAAAAGCCACTGTTCGTACCAACGATTGTGTAGCCCTTTTGATACAATACCGAAATTAGCACCTTTTCCGTGAACGCTCCCATCAGTTCCGTAAAGAATCCGGTTCTGGTATTTGATCATAAAATTGCGGACTTTCCCGTAATTGGCGATCGACTGGTATTGCAAATGCCCGATCCGTGCCGACATATCGACATCGAAATTCGGAAAACGGTCCAGCCGGGCAGCCAGTTCGTCCACACTCCACTCCATGCTCCCCAGATGTGCGCCGATCATTTTTAACGCCGGGTATTTTTTCAGCAGATGGTCGCGTGCTGCCAGCTGGTCTTCATACGAAGGCGCTTCAGGATGTAAAAACAGGTGGTATTCCGGATGGTTTTTGTAGTACCGACGATCGTTTTCAAGGGTCATTTCTTCCATCGGAAGCCAGCAGTTTTTGGGTTCGCCCAGATGGGCCATCACGGGAATATGGTTGATTTCCATGTACCTGAAAACCGGGTCAAATGCCGGGTCGTTAGCCATGACGTAACGACCGGAGCTGTCTTTCAGTTCCATCCCGATATTTTTCCAGATTTTTATTCCCGACGCCCCGGCTTTCATACAGCGTTTGATTTGGGCGATCGTTTGCTCCGCAAAACCGGGACGGCCGAAATGATCAACCGGGAACGTGCCGAAAAAAGCCAGTTTCCCCGAATGGCGTTTTTTTAGCGCTGACGTTATTTCGAGTTGTTCTTCAAGCGGTTCCCCAGTATCGACATTAGGCGAAAGTATCCTGAAATTCAGAGAATCTGCAAATTTCAGGTAACATTCATCCGGCGTGTCGTAATGAAAATGAGCGTCAGTTTTTTTTACCTGGGAAAAGTTGGATGCCATATAATATCCGGGTGTCTGGTTGCATGAAACAATCAAAAGGTAAAAAGCGGAACATGTCCCCATAATGAAAGATAGTTTGTTCATCGTTTTCGTTTTTCAGGCAACCAAATTAATCCGGATTTTCAGGCAGATGTTTTCGTACAAACGGGCAGACTCCGTCTTTATAATAACGGTGACCTTCCGGCCCTTCGCATAGTTCACAATTTTCAGGTACCCCGGCAACCGTATATATTTTCCCCAGGTGACTGAGTGCTTTCGTGATTCTTCAATCGGAAAAATTTTATCTAATTTGCCCTGAACAGCACAGAAAGGACGGAGCGCGATCAATCCTGCTACATCAGCTATCTCGCCCACTTGAAGGATCCCCGGGACATAGTTGCATTCACAATGGTGAATGGACCCTATACTCCCGGTTAATATTCTCATCGTTGGTTTATTTATTGGTTCAGGCAAGTTATAAATATTTCCGATATTTTCTACGGGCTATGATAATGTACCCATTTATTAGTTACGGCTTACCGAAGGAGGCCGGTTGGCCGGGTTGCTCCCCCATTCTTTATTGGGCTGGTTCCCCATTTCAAATTCCAGCGTTCCGCCTGCTATCAGCGTCTGATAGTCAATCCACGGCTCATCATAGGGTTTCCCGTTCAGTTTGGCCGACTGGATGTAAAAATTCTCTTCGCTCACGTCATTGGCAATAATGGTGAATCTTTTCCCATTGTCGAGATGGAGGGTCAGTTCAGGAAAAATAGGTGAACCGATTAAATAAACAGGTTGTGCCGGGTCGTAAGGGAACAGCCCCATGGCGCTCATCACAAACCACGATGACATGGCTCCTGCATCATCGTCCATCGTTTCAATGTAACCTCTTGGGTCGGCACGGTAGATGCGGTCGATCACCGGTGTGTCGAATGGTCCGTGGTTGTGATACAACTGGACAACCTCTTTGGTGGTGAATGTCCGCACCCATTTTTGTGTCAGGTAGGGTTTCCCCAGAAAATTAAACAGGAATGGGGCATGATAATCGGGTTCGTTCAGTGCCATGTAAAAATCGTTTTCAAAGAAATATTCCAGGTCGGTAGCCACTTTTTCCTTTCCCCCGGCCAGTTCAATAAAACCGTCTACGTCGTGTAGCACAAACCAGCGATAGTGCCAGAGGTTGGCTTCGTAAGTGTATTTGTCTATCACTTCCACATCGTCAACCGGCTTTCCTTCAGGAGTGAAAAATCCACGCACATGGCCCTGGTTGTCTTCTTGTTCGGCACACCATGAATTCTTGTATTGAAGGGCGGCTTCTTTCAGGCTTTTTGCCTCGTCGTCTTTACCCAGGGCTTTGGCCATTTCGAAGGCAAAATAGGCATGGTAATCACTTTCTAATTGGTCGCTCAAATTATTGGTCAGGCTTTTCTCAAAATCCTCTTTCATCCCGCGAAAGGCTGTTTCTGCATCGAAATCGCCCAGGCCTTTGTTCCAGGCATCCATGATGACCGAACCGGTAAACTCCATGCGGATATTGGGTGTTGGCCAGTAATGGCGGTCGCCGCCTGCCCGGTGTTTGTAATGGTCGACTAACGACCGGGCAATATTTTTCGCAATCTGCGGTTCCATAAGCGACACTAACGAATATTTGCGGAAGTCGTCCCACAGGCTCCAGGTACAATAGTAGGTAAAATCGGGGGCCGTTTGTTTCGTGTCGTATAACGAAGCAGGCTGATTGGCCGCACGGTAAAGTCCGGTTATGGAGGTGGCATTATTAGGAACCAAATACGAATGGTATAAATGGGTGTAAAAAATAGTTTTAAATTCTTCGGAACCTCCTTTTACTTCGATTTTCGACAGTTTTTCGCGCCATACCGAAGCCGTGTGTTCCCTGGTTTTGTCGAAATCCCAGTGTTCAATCTCGGTAGTGGCATGCAACATGGCCAGTTCTTCGCTTACAGGCGACAAACCCACTTTCAGTTGCACCGTGTTTTTTTCGTTTCCTGAAAAATTCAGCCAAACGCCAATATCGTTTCCTTCGCGAACCGGCTGATTGCCGTTTTCGTCCCCCTTCCAACTGGTAAACGATTCAAACGGCACATCTGCCACAATAGCAAAATACAGTTGGTGGTAACCGCCGCCCCGGTTGTGGAGCGACTTGATCATGCCGGTTATTTCGCGGTCGCTTTTCATGTTCAGGCTGGCATCGAGCATCCCCACGTAGCTGTGCGACAATTCTACCGCCATGTAGCGGTCGTTTTTCTTCTCGTCGGGAAACGTGTAACGATGGAAACCTACCCGTTCGGAAACCGTCAGTTCGGCTTTTACGCCCGACTCCAGCACTAACTTGTAATATCCTGCTGAAGCCTCTTCTTCCGATTTGATATATTTTTCGCGAAACTCACCGATTTTAGGCGTGAACTTCCCAATCCCCGGTTTTATGAGCAGGCCGCCGCCTTTGCCCTGTGAGCCGCCTCCGGGAATGCGCAGGTGAGAAAACCCTTCGATGTATTCGTCCTCATAATAGTATCCCACATGCGAATCGCCTTCGGTTTCGGGCGAAAGCTGCACCAGCCCGAACGGATAACTCGCGCCGGGATATAACTGTCCGTTGTCGCCCTCGGTACAAATGAACGGATCAACGTACTTCAGCGGGTCAAATTTCTCGGTTTGTGTACTTTTTGAACACGAAACGACCCCGGCCAGGAGAGCCAGGAAGCTTATTTGCAATATTTTTCTTTTCATAATTGGTTTATTTTGCTTCACCTTAACATTATACTATCCTGAGCGTGTCACCCTGAACTTGTTTCAGGGGCTCATCTATCATGAGATGCCGAAACAAGTTCGGCATGACACTTCGATTAACACTAATTATAAGTCTCTTACTCGCAGTTGTACGGTCCATGAATGGCCGTTACCTTGAAATTTTCTGCTGAGTCATCCAGAATGTAAATCATATACTTTTCTCCACCCGGACTGACCCGTACCACGATATGTCCCTGCTGGCTTTTCAGGTCATCCATCCGGCCCGAAACCACTCGGGTCTCTTCCATCGTGTTGGTGGCAAAAATATCGCGCGGGCCGGGATACGTCCAGTTTGACATCATTCGCGCCAATACGGAAGACGACGGGTGGCTGGGCGCCCATACCTGGATAATATGTACACGCGGACGGACAGCCTGCAAAAACTGGGCGCCCATCGCATCGAAATAGGCATGGTGGTTGGCAATGCAAACGTCAACCGGGCCGGCAACCAGCCCCACCGGTGTTTCAATATCCTGCCACGAACCTGGGGTTCCGGTGGTCAGGTCGCCACCATTGAAATAATCGAAATTTCCATAAGACAGGCGAAAAGCGCTGCTGCACTGATTTTCTCCGGGGTATTGGTTTTCGGAAAGCGATTCCAGCGGGGGGAAATGGTTCCGCACATTGTTTCCCACTCCGGTCCAGACCTGCCCGTTGGAAGCCAGGTTCCTGATCTCGAAATTAGTGTACTTTTCGGGTTGATGAACCAGCGGAAACTGATCGTTTGCCCCCACCTGAAATTGTTCGGCCTGCGCTCCTTTGTGTTCGATATTCCACTTTACAAAGCGGATGTAATTATTGATATACTCAGCTTTTAAAGGTTTTGGGTAATTGTAGCCGGGCCAGTTGCGGTCCACAATTTTATCGAACGGAATGGTGGCCCCGACTTCGGTAACCCCTGTTAAAATGAAGTTGCCGTCTTTCGATGTTTTCAGTCCCGGATAAATTTCGCCGATGTGGTCGTCGTGAAAGTGCGTCAACAGGACGTAATTCAGCTTCTGTTCCGTCCGGTTTTGCAGAAAATGCAGGATGTACCTCGAAATCCATTCACCCGGTGTACGGCTGCCATCGGGTTTCGGGTCGGTAACGCGGGGTTTGGGGCGGGCGGTTGCCCCGGCATCGACCAACATGGTTGTGCCATCGGGGAGCATAAAAAATGCACACTCGCCTTTCCCTGTATTGATGTGATGGATGTCAAGAAAACCCTCCTTCCAAAGCGGAAGCTGATCGCCAATAGTTACCTGTCCCTGGCCGAAAAGGGAAACCCCGCAAAGCAGAAACAGAAACAGCGCTCGAATTGTCATTGTTCTTCTCATGGTATGATTTGTTTTTATGAATATTATTTTGTTTGAAAAATCGGCTTTAACGGCTCAATATCCAGCCCGCGAACCGAATCAATCGTTTGTACAATGTTGTTCACCAATGGAAAATCGACACCTGACTCAAACAGCATTTTCAATTCTTCGGGCGAGTCGGTGCCATAATAATTCACCTTGATTCCCTTTTCTTTCAGCTGTTTGACACTTCCGGCAAAATCGGTATAATCCGATTTTTTGAGAAGCTGGATAAAATCTGTTTTTAGCCGGTGGTTTCATCGACATATTCCTGTACCGATCCCCGCCGCTCCATATTGCAGATTTTTATTCCGGGAACGGCTTCTTTTGCTGTGCGGGCAGCTTCTGCATTACAAGCCAGAAAAGCCTGGTGCAGCCGGCCCTGCGCCTCAACTAACCGGGCGAGCATCGCCGGCAATTCACTTTCTCCTTTGATGTGGATATTGATCCACACATTGTGCGGCATCTCGTTCAACACTTCTTCTGGAGTTGGTATTTGCAAACCCTTAAATTCCGGGCTTTTCCAGCTTCCGGCATCCAGTTCCCTGATTTCATCAAAAGTAAGATCCGACACTTTCCCTTTACCGTTGGTCGTTCGGTCGACACTTGAATCGTGGATCACCACCATTTGTTTATTTTTCGTCAGGTGCACATCAAATTCAATCATGTGGGCGCCGGCTTCTACCGCGGCGCGGAATGCCGGAATGGTATTTTCAGGATGGGTCCCCATTGCCCCGCGGTGGGCGCACAAACCGCGTTCAGGAAGTTCAATTCCTGGTTTTTCAGTTGTCTGGCATCCGAAGAAGATGAAAAGAATAAACAGAAATGTAAATAGTGTTTTTGCTTTCATTCCGACTGGGTTTTATTGTTCTTTATTCGGGAAAATTGGGTTAGTATGCCTGCGGCCTCCGCGCTTCCTTCCACTTCGCCGTTCTCATTGATCCACGTGATGTTGGCTGTCTCGTAAAAAACATAGCCATCCAGTCCGGGATAATTTTTTACCATTTCTGTTTCCGCTTCCATGCTGGCAAAAGGGCCGTCGAACGCCATCCCATGGAAATCGCCCTGCAAATACAACGGTTTGCCGGCTGCCTGTGTTGCCGCAGAAAAAATATCAACGGCTTTTTTAAAATTCCACGGGCGAAGCTGAAAAATTCCACGGATTTCGAATTCGTCGCCAATTTCTTTTACCCAGCTTTCCCACTGCCATTCAAAGTTATATGGGTAAGAACTTAACTTTCCGGGACGGTCATCGGGCATCAGCAATTCTGTTTCCAAATGGACTGCCAGCGATTTTCCCCTGCTTTTGACCAGCTTTTTTGCTTCACGCAGAAAAAGAGTATAGGCATTGCCATTGATCCGGCTGATGGTTGCAAAATCGGTTTTCCCATTCGAGGCTTTCAATACCGGTTCGTTGAAACCGTATTCCCAGCCATCGGGGACCAACGTATGGTTCGATGCCCGGATGTTGATTCCATCTACGCCCCGGTCGAGGCAAAAACGGACCATATCCAGCCAATGTTCCCGAACCTCCGGATGTACAGGATTCAGTTGGCCTGTCAGGTATTCGGGTTTTCCGCAAACTACCGCCACATAACCTTGTTTGTTAAAAGAGATTATATCTGCTAAATTATACTCACTGAAAACATAAAAATCGCGGTAATGTTCTTCCATTTTCTGCCGGTCGCTGATCTCAGCCTGTACCTGTGGATGTTGTAAATAACGGATAACCTGCTTCAGTAATTTTGACTGGTAGAAACTTTCATTGTGTTGTCCGAGGCTGACAGGGCCGCTGCTTAATGTATGGGGCAGCATGTTTCCTTCAGCATCCGCCAATTCAATAATATTGCCTTTTTCATTACTGAAATCCCCATACCCGTCGGGCAAGGAGCATTTTATCAGAAAATACCTGTGCCCTGCCGGTACTGCCAGATTTTCAAGGTGAAGAACACGGCTTTGCCGCCAATAAGGGAACCGGTAACGCTTTTCAATGGTTTCGCGAAACGATACAGGGCCATCGTATCTTACGAACCGGTTATTTGTGGCGCTTGTCCAAATGGATAGATGTTCTGCGTTGATACGGGTGGGGCGATTGTCACTTTTTACCAGACGGATCGTCGAAACGGGTTCTTTGCTTTTATAATTTATTTCTCTTCGTTTCAGGCTTAGTGCCGGGTTTGCTGCAACAAAACGGCGCACGGAAGGGAAAATGCCACGTAAATCGCTCATTGCACCTGCTTCAGCAGGACAAGGCATGCTGTGGGGTAAAATGATCCCAAAACCGCCGCCTTCAAAAGGTTTGATCACGGCATACAATTCGATGCCGTACCGGTGGGCCGAAGCCGCCACTTCCTTTAGCAAATCAAACCCGTGTGGATAATCTTCATAAAAAGTCCAGGTGATGTCGAACATCCATTGATGGCGCGTTACCCCCACTGATGCCAGAAACTGGTGCAGCTCGTCCAATTGCTGCCGGTCCATGAAACACCGGTTTTGGTTGTAATAGTCATCGTCCCTCGGAACGGGTTCTCCATAACGGCTTCCCCTGTGATTGATGAGAACATTGTCAAAATAATCGGTCGTTGCAAACAACTGCTTTTTACCCGTGCTTCCGGAAAGTGTACTTTCTATTCTTGTACACTGAAAAAGCGGATTGCTCACCGCAAGCGCCCCCATTCCTGAAAGGGTGGTCGTTACAAATGACCTGCGGGTAACGTTTTTATTCATCTTCAAAATTAATTAACAGGGATATTCACTTCTGTTTTTACATCGCCCGGCACAGAAACCAGGATGCTGTTTTCGGTCAGGCGGATCAGCCTCCAGTTCTTCGTGTCCTGGGCAAAAGCGCCGGTTTGCACCTGTAGCATTTTTTTATTTTCTCCGGAAGGAAAATCCTGTATGGTATTTTTATGGTGGTGGCCGGCAAGAATTAGTTTTGCCGACGGATTTTTTGCCAACACCGGATAAAGCCCGCACGAAGGCGCCAATTCCCCCGTCGCAGCTTTCATCGGGATGTGCATCATAATAATTTCCACATCGTCGGGCGACTCCTGCAACTGCGCCTTCAACCAGTGCAACTGTACTTTGTCGAGATAGGGGATTTCAACTTTTTCTTCGGGATGGAAACGATAAAAGCTGTTATCGAGGAAAATCAGCCGGTAATTTGTAGCGCCCACTTTTACCGTGTGACTGTAATACGTGCCATCGTTGAAGTGGGGGACGTCCCTGATCCACCGGGCGCGGGCAGCCCCTGCATTGTCCTGTTTGGAAACACGCACATTGTTTTTCCACGAATAACTGGTTAAGTCGTGATTTCCCAAAGTCAGAAATACCGGCACTTTACTTTTCTTCAAAACCCCGAGGAACTGGCTGGCCTGAAAACGCAGCATTTCCCCACTCTTTGCTTCCGTTTCGTACGAATCAAACAGGTCGCCGGTTGCAATCACCATGTTACTGTTTGTTTTTTCAGGCATGGTTTTCAGGAACTGCGCGAATGGCTCAACCCCTGCGGCATAATGCTTCCGGCTTTGGGCCAGGTTTTCCTGATACCTTTCCGGGTTAAAAATAAGGTGCAGGTCGGTGACGTGCAGGAACGACAAAGTATCCTGAGAAAAAACTGTCCCGGCGATCAGTATGCCTGCAAATAATCCGATTAATTTTTGATGAAAGGAATGTGTCATTTTTGAAAATATTTAACAGTTAATGGTTCAATTTACGGAATTATTCAATACCCCACTCTCTATTCGGCTGGCTTCCCATTTCAAAGACCAGCTTGCCGCCTTTTACAAGCTCTTCGTGCAAAATCCATGATTTGTTGAACGGTTTTCCATTTAGTGTTGCCGACTGGATGTAGCTATTTTCTTTGCTCAGGTTTTGCGCTTTGATGACAAATGATTTTCCGGGATAGATTTTTTCGTCGAGGCGAATTTTCACCTCATCAAAAATGGGCGCAGTAAGCTGGTACACCGGATCGCCCGGACAAACCTGATAAAGCCCCATCGCGCTCATATTATACCAGGCCGCCATGCAACCATAATCGCAGTCCATTTCCAGCAGGTAACCATCGGGAGTTGACTTATACACCCGGTCGAAAATCGGTTCCGGGAAGAAATTGTGTGTACCATATTTCTGCACAATAGGTTCGGTCAGTATTCTCCGTACCCATTTTTGGGTTAGCCAGGGTGCGCCCGCCATATTGAAAAGATAGGGAGCGTGCAAGTCGATCTGGTTGCCTGCCGTGTACAAATCGTTATCGAAGAAATATTCCAGTTCCTTCAGAAAAGCTTCTTTCCCGTCAAAATAACCCATCAGCGAAGGAATGTCGTGGATGATATTCCAGCGCCAGTGCCATTTGCTCCCTTCGTAGGTGTATTTTTCACGGTTTTCGGTCGGGTCGTCCGGAAAATCAAGCCAACTGCCATCGGCTGCCCGCGCCCGGAAATACTTTATCGACGGGTCCCAGGTGTTTCGCCAGTATTCCGATCGCTTCATAAAATACGCATGATCGTCGTCGTAACCAAGTTCTTTGGCTAATTGCGCCATCACCCGGTTGTCCCACGAATATTCGCCGGTTTGGTCGGGGCGTGCGGGGATAAACCCAATTGAATCGTACCGTTCCGGCATCTGGATCATGGCCTCATGTTTCATGTACGGGTATACCGATTCCAGCGGGAAGTCGAACAATCTTTTCACGTAAGCATCGGCCACTACCATCAGCATGTGTTCGTGGCGACAGGTCGAAAAAGGCTGATAGCCGTCTTTGCCGCGCACCACATAGCAAAACCCGTGTGGCGGATGATCGTTATCGGGAAACGGGTCCCAGCTCCCCGCCTGCCCGTAAATGTCGCGCAGCGATTTGGTGATGTCGCGGTAAACACCGGGAATCCACAAGCTGTACAGCGGATATTTCGTGCGGAACGAATCCCAGAAAGCGTAATTGTTGTAAAAATTGTACCCCTCGGCTTGGTGTATGTTTTTGTCAAGACCGGGATATTTCCCGTCGACATCATTGATGATCTGGGGCAAAAAACAAGTATGGTACAGCGCGGTATAAAAAATAGTTTTGTCCTCGTCGTTTTTTCCTGAAACCTCAATGCCGGAAAGAATATTGTTCCAGGCCGTTGCGGCGTTTTGCCGTGTTTCTTCAAAATCCCAGCCGGGGCATTCGGCTTCCAGATTTTTAGCAGCAGCTTCGATACTGGTAAGCGAAAGCCCTACTTTTACCTGAAGGACTTGTTCTTTCATTTCGTCAAATTCGCATACTAATCCGCCCCTGGCCTGCTTTTCGATGCTTGTCCCGTCTTCGAGCTGCGAGCCAGTCCATACCGATGTTTTCAGCACAGGCGAGTCGAACTCGGCCACAAAATACCGGTTACCAACCGATCCTTCAATGCGCGACGGCGATACCAGCGTACACGAAATGGCCTGCCCTCTTTTGCCGCTGTTCAGAAATAATTTAGCCGACTCCTGTTTCTGAAAAGTATAACGGTGCATCCCCACTCTTCCTGTGGCGGTCAGTTCGGCCAGAATATCGTCCTGCGTGAGATGAACGCGATAATAGCCAGCCGTCGCGGTTTCCGTTTTTTTATCGATGTCGAGTACCGGGTTAATAAAAAATGTATCGGCAGGCGCATGGGCAAACGGGACTAATGAAATCAATCCGGCCCGGTCGTGGATGCTGCCCCCGCCGGAACTACCCTTGTGCATATGGCTGAACCCGCGGATATGCCTGTCGGAATAATCGTAGCCCGAGTGGGCTAAATCGCCATCGGCAGTGAGGCTTCCCGGATAGGTATCGGGACATAACTCGACCAGACCGAATGGGACAAGGGCAGCAGGAAGCCAATGTCCGTGGTCGCCCTGTGTACAGATAAACGGATCGACATAATCGACCGCCCGCTTCGGTTGCGTACTACAGGAGCTCAATAGCAGCGCCAGAGTTACAATAATAAGAGGTTGTTTTAGTTTGTTCATGGTTTTGTAGTTTATGGTTAAATTCTATTTTTTATTGAACTCGCTGAGCAGATTGCCCATTTGTTGCCGGTATTTTGCTAATATCTCCGGATTTTTTGTGTACTCTTTTTCTGTCACAAATACTTCGGTGCCAAAGTTCAACACCTGCTTTGCTTTTTTAACCAGGTTTTGCTGATCGGGCCGGGCTTTTCTGATGCAATCTTCCAGTAACATCATGTAATCGTAATCATCAATTCCTTCGCGCATAATTTCCAGCCGAAGCGATGGGACAGGACCAGTCATATATTTTGTTTTATCGTTATTCGGGTCGCGATTGGGCGGATAGAAAAACATACCGTCGCCGTTGCCGTATTCAGCAGCAGCTCCCGGAGTTGTCAGGCTTCCGCTCATATAAGTCATCGGGTCGTCCCATATATTTTGCAAAACTCCCGGAGGCGAGCAACTTTTGGTATTCCAAACGTTCGAACTCCACACTAAAATGCCGGTCAGTTGATAACGGTACGACATCCACAACCACATGCGCAGATTAATGGCATCGGAATCGATAAACAGATTGACATGCGGCGCTTTGGGCCAGGTCATCAGGTACGACCACATCTGACGTCCGTTGGCAATCCATTCCTTCGATTTTACCGGGTCGAACTTGGCTAACACCGGGCAGCCTATTTCGGTAACGTCCATAATTTCAGGCCCCGGATTGTTTTCGGTGATCAGACGGGTCAGTTTTGGCGCGACTTTGTGAATCGTTTGCATTCCTTCGCGCACAAAACCGTAATCTTCGTGTTTGGGCTCATCAACCCAATAAAGGTACTCTTTACCAAGCCAGCCGTTGGTTTCCAGATGATCCTGAAACCCTTTCAGATAAAGTGTAATTAATTTCTCATACTCATCAGTGCCATTGACAAATCCTGCAAACCACCCCGTTTTTCGATTGATAAACGGTCCCGGCCTCAGTTCCGGAATTTTCACCCGAAAGCCGGTAAACCTAAATTCATCCAGGTATTTACGGGCAGCCTGGTCAAATTCCGAAAAATCAATTTCCAGCCCCAAATCATCAATGTTTTGTTCAAAATCGCCTTTGGGCAAAAGGTTCTTTCCGGTTTCAGCGTCCACGAACTGCACATGATCGAACCACGCGGTACCACTTTTCCTGCCACTATCGTCGGGTTTTACAGAAAAAAGCTGAACACTTACATACCGGGTGTTTTTGGGCATCGGGCGCGATAAGACCATATCTTCGTAAACAAGCGGGTTTACCGGGTCGAGAAACAGACTGTCTTTGCGCCAACGGGCGCTGCCGGTATAAAACATTCCCTGAAGCTGCCAGGGAATTACTTTTTTATCGGCAGTGTAACTTTTGACGGTTACCAGGTATTCCTGTCCCTCGCTTAATGTTTTGGACTGCCATTTCAGCCAGTAAGGTTTTTCAGGGTTTACTTCGATCAGTTCGGCAGGCGTGCCGGGATTATTGCCGGTTACCTGATACGAGTATTTACCTGCAAAAACCGTATCCGGATCGAATGTGCCGCCCTTCCACCAAACACCTTTCACCGTTTTTTTAATGGGATATTGGTCGAAAAATTGCTGCGGCGAGATGCGGTAATCCCTGAACGACTGATAATATAAATCCTGTACCTGTTTCAGTTCATCATCGTTGCTGAGATTATGGTAAGTTCTGATTTGGTCGGAATACAAGCCGAAAGCGGAACGCATGTTCGGCACATCCGGCAGTGCAAAATTCCAGACCTTCAGTTCGACCGGAACAGCAGTTCCCCAGGCAACCGATTTCAGGCTGATTTGTGCGGAATAAACCCCGGGAGCCGCGTCTTTCGGAACTTTTACCGAAACCAAAATAGGCGTATTCATTCCGGCTTTTGCACTGAACGGTTTTTCGGGCAGGGGCAGCGGGTCGGGGTACCAACCGGCTTTGTGGCGAATGCCCGAAGGTTTGGCAATATGTACATATTCCACTTTACGGACTGTACTATTTTCAGCAGGAATTGTTTGCCCGTTTTTATTTGAAAAAGTAGTTACCACAACCGAAATGTCCTCCAGATCGGTATTGGGCGACAAAACAAGCTGGAAACTTTCAAATTCGTTTTTGGCTGTCTGAAGAATAACTTTCCCTTTTTTGGCAGGAACCGGATCGTCGCGCATGACCTTGCAAGTGCTTCCGGCCCACCAAAGTTTGCATGAAGCATCGGCCTTTATCAAAAGGCCGGTAGCGTTTGACTCCCCGAAAGCAAAAAAGAATGTCAGCAATAAAACATGAAAGAATCTATTTCGGATTAACCTGAACATGGCATGATGATTTTAACGTTATTTGGAGAAGGCATTTTTTAGAGGTTTCCCCGTTACCCATTCGTTCAGTTTAAATCCGAACAACCAGGACACCGTAGGCGCCAAATCGTAAGTAAAAACGGGCATATCCATTTCGTATCCTTTTTTAATCTCTTTCCCTGAAATAAAGAAAGGGACAATCATCTCATCGGGGCTTGCCCCTCCGTGTTTTTTCTCCAGTCCGCCATGATCGGAAACCACAAAAACAACGGTTTGCCCAAGCATATCAATATCCCGAAGCTGGCCGATGAGCACTCCAACCAAACTGTCGGCTTTTTCAATCGACCGGGCATATTCTTCGGAACGATAACCACCGTGATGCCCGCCGTGATCAACCAAATCGAGATGGACAAATGTAAAGTGCGGACGTTTTTCTTTCAGAAAATCACAGGCTTTTTGGGTCGCTTCATCTTCCGATTTGCAAGGGACACTGAGGTCGCAAACGCCGGGCTCTATAAAATTGCCAAAGCTTTTCCAATGATAAATAGCGCCTATAACAACACCGGGTACACGATCGTGTATCTCACCAAAAATAGTGGGGAACATATCGTATTTCCCCTTATAGACCGGTTCTAAGGCTTTGTTGCCAACCGTCCAGCCGTTGTTGCCCACCCCGTGCCGTTCAACAGTTGTTCCGGTAATCATCGAGCTCCAGGCCGGTCCGCTGCTACTGGGCATAATTGTACGGGCAGTAAGCGAGTATGATCCGTTTTTCATCAACTCATCGAGATGCGGCGTATTCGCCATTCCCACTCCGTGGGCGCCCAGCCCGTCGATCCCAATGACCAGGATGTGTGGCAGGGGCTTTTTTACATTCTTTGCCTGCACTGGGAAAATCCCACAGGCAAAGAATAGGGAACAGATCATCATCCTAAAGTAAAGTCGTGTTTTCATTGGCTTGTGTTTGTTCTTTTGTTTTAATGATTAGTATCGTAACTGTAATAAAATGGTTTAAACGGAATAACCGGTTTTATTTCCGCCCCGAAAATTTCTTTCAGTTTTTCCGGCCACCGGCCTTCCACTAAGGGAATAATTTCGAGTTTCCCGCTGATGGAAGAAATATCGTTTGCCGGCGAAACAACCGTGGGCTTGTTCTTTTTATTCCCAGTCCCCGAAACGATTGAATTATGACTTACCACAATCCGGCTGTCCCGCAGCTCGACCGAAATATTTTTCTGGTCGCCAAGCAGGGCAATGCCGTTTCCTTTTCGATCGGTCAAAACAGCGATTTCTACATTGGTACGGTTTCCGTTAAAATTAAGGTCTTCTTTATGAATCTGATGGATGCCAAAATCGTTCAGTTCGTTCTTGTCGGGATACGAAACATACGGCCCGTCGCCCAACCATAAGAACTGATCGGTTGCCGCGGGCAGGATCAGCGAAACGCCGGCTTCAAGAAAAAATCCGGTACAGTTTTCGGGAGATAAGTTATAATTGAGTTCCAATATCCCGTTGTTTTTCAGGGTATACAAAAATCCGGCTTCTATCTTTTGTCCCGGATATTGTTCTCCCCTCCGGAAGGTTTTATTTGCCAATACTTGGTATTCCTCTTTGGTGTTTTTTGTTTCGGAACGGGTAACCTGCGATGGTTTGAGCAAATGCGGTTCCCAGTAGTAATCGCCGGTTTCAGGATAAAAACGGTCCCTGACCGTGACATCGGCCATTTGCGGGATCCGCCCTGTGCAGACATAAATTTCACTGTTCAGTAATCCTGCTTTTAGTTTCCGGGAAGCGAGCGCCACCGGCATGGTCCCGTTGTGAATGGTGCAAATAAAATCTTTTGTTTTGAAAATTGTTCCATTATTTTTACTGCTGATTTTCACGCTTTTTGCAGGTAATCCTTCCCTGACTGCGTTTCGAATGGCGTTCATCTGATTCCCTGTCGATAACCGGATGGTATGTTCAACTAACGGGATCCCGTCGGAGCTGCAGAACCGGAACCGAAGCAGCCAGACTGCATTTTCAGGATTTTCAGTAATTATACAGGGAATAGAAATACGGACGGTATCGTGTGGCGCGCAATTTATTTTTAACCCGCCCTGCTGAATTATTTCACGGTTGCGAAACAATTCCCAGGTTCCGGCCAGCGTATTCAGGTCGGTAAAATCGTACTGATTATAAACCGTAACATTCAGCTCCTGTTTCCCCTGAATGATATTCATCTCCTTTTCAACCACCTGCACCGGGGAATACACTTTTCGCACCTGCCAATAGTCGGTTTGAGGAGTACGGTCGGCATACACAATGCCGTCGGCGCCTTCAAGGGTGGTGTTGTAATAATTCAGCGAATCAATCCACACATCGTAAGCCAGTTGGCTGGTATCGACCGGTTTTTCCGCTTTCCGCAGAATTCCCTGATCGTGAAAATGCCACACTGCGCCGCCAGCAAACGATTCGTTGCGGTACATTTCCTTCCAGATGTCGGCCATGTTGCCAAAAGCAAGCCCCAGTGCATGGGCATATTCGGTCATTATTACCGGACGGTTGGTTTCCTTAGCAAAGCTTTTTACCCATTCAGCATCACGGTAATGTGGGGCGTAAATATCCATGTAATCGGGGATGTTTTGATAATTCTCGTTGAAATACGAACCCATTTGAGGATAACAGACCGGACGTGTTGGATCGGTTGTTTTTACATATTGAGCAGTAATATTGGTTATCGGTGTTACCGGATTTTCATTTCCTAAGCTCCATAAAATTACCGAAGGATGGTTTTTATCGCGTAGCAGGGTTGCCTTGGCACGTGTTAAAAGTATATTCTGATAACTTGAATCTTCCAGAAAGCTGTTTCCAAAACCGAAAGGGACTTCGCACATCACGTACAGTCCCAAACTATCGCATACATCCAGCATCCGGCGGTCGGATGGGTAATGCGAGGTGCGGACAAAATTGATGTTTGCCCTTTTTATCAGCAGCATATCGTCGAGTATTTGCTTCCGGGTGAGTGTCCGACCGGTTTCCGGCATCAGGTCGTGGTGATCGACACCGCGCAGCTTGAGAGCTTTCCCGTTCAGCTTCAAAACGGTACCGTCGATTTTGATCTCCCGGATGCCCACTTTTTGATTGACGCGCTGTATTTCGTTGCCTTCCTTCAGTAATGAAAGCGCAAGAGAATACAACGCCGGCGTTTCGGCAGTCCACAATTCAGGAAAATTGACAGTCAATTCGGCGCTGTTTTCGATTTGGGCCGCCCATGATTTTTCCTGAACAACTTTTCCATCCGGAGAATTCAATATCGCCTTCAACACATAACTTCCTGAAATTTCTTTTTTCTCATCCTGAAGTTTGACAGCGATTTTTATATTGGCCGACCGGCCGTTGTTCAAAAAAGTCTGGACCGTATAATCGTCGATGTACAAATTGGGTGTACTGAACAGGGTCGCCTCCCGAAAAATACCCGACAAGGCCCAACAATCGTTGATATCGAACTGATATCCTTTGGAACGGGTTGAAACCCTTACAGCCAACGTATTTTCTTTTCCGGGCTGCACCAAATCCGTGATATTGAAACTGGCTGCGTTGTACGAACTGCTCCACTCGCCGGCTTTTTTGCCGTTTACATGCACTTCGTAAGCATACTGGACACCTTCAAACCGGATAAAAATCTGTCGTTCACGGAATGAAGCAGGTACGGTAAAAGTGGTACGGTAAAGGCCGGTCCCCTCGTCCACCGACTTGTATTTGGGTTCGGCAAACCCCTGAAGTTCCCAATGTCCGGGAATTTTTATATTGTCCCATTTTGAAACCTCAAAGTTCTCCGAATAGAACAGCGAGTCGGGGCCAATCGCGGAGGAAGGAATGTATTTAAATTTCCATGTCCCGTTTAGCGAGATTGAGTTCCCGACCGGATAAAGCGGGGTAATCTGATTATTATTTCCCTGTGCAAAAAAGCCGAAAAAAATCAGTACCTGAAAAATTGACCATTTGTGTATTCTGAATAATCGTTCCATACTTTAATACATGATTTTTACAAATTAACCACCGTTTCTTCTCCAGAGTAATGAACCGATTGCGGCGCAGCTCTACTTTCCTCGTCGATTTTTACAACAAGAAACGTTCGCTGGGAAAGGCTTCCTGGAAATGTGCCTTCGGGCTTAGAAATCGTCAGCGTCTTTTCTGAATCGTTGTACCGGAAAGTAATTTTCTGATACTGCCCGTTCCGGTAGTTGAAATTGTCGTTTTCATCTTCATAAAGGGTAAAAGAGGCATCGGCTCCCGGATAAACCCGCAATTCAATCGGGTCGGCTGGTTTTTCGGCGCTGTACTGTACAATCGGGCCCATCGGGATAATGGAACCGGCTTTTACAAACAACGGCATGGTTTCAATCGGAGCATCTGCTGTAATCTCCTGTCCGCCGTCGAATTCTTTTCCCGTGCGGAAATCGAACCAGCGGCAACCTTTTGGCAGGTAAACCGGGCGACTGGTAGCGCCGGCTTCGGTCACCGGGCATACCAAAAAATCTTTTCCGAACATAAACTGGTCGGTAATATTATGCACTTTTGGGTCGTCCATAAAATCGAACGGTAGCCCGCGCATGATGGTAAACCCGTCGGAAGTGACCTGCGCCGAAAGCGAATAAATATACGGCAGCAGACGGTAGCGCAAATTGATATAGTTGGTCAGTATCTTCTGTTTCTCGGCGCCAAACGACCACATTTCGTTGGGACCAGTGCGGTCGCCGGGATAACGTCGCCCGTGGGCACGAAAAACCGGACAGAAAGCGCCATACTGAAACCAGCGGGTAAACACTTCCTGGTAGGCAGGGTCGGCAGGATTGCCGCCTTTGTAACCGCCAATGTCGGTCGTCCAGTAGGGAATACCTGACATACAAAAATTCAGGCCGGCAGGAATTTGTTTTTTCAGCTCGGCAAAATTGGTTTCAATGTCGCCCGACCAAACGGTAGTCCCGAATTTCTGCTGTCCGGTGAAGCCGGAACGGGTCAGTATAAATATCCGCTTATCGCTGTCGTTCAACTGATTTTCGTAAACGTTTTTCATGCCAAAATACGAGTAGATGTTCATGTATCTGGCAGCATCTCCAAGGTAACACTTACTTTTGTACAACGCGCTTCTGTTTTCGGGTTCGGTAGCATCGAACCACCAGCCATCGACCCCTTTATCCAGGTAGGCTCCTTTCAGCAAATCGTAATACAACTTCCCGGCTGCCGGATGGTAGGCATCGTACACCTGCGAATAAAAAGAAGCCATTACATCGAGCAGATACCCTTTTTCGTTCAACAATTCCCAGTTTTTTGTTTTGGGGGTAAACGACGGCCAGGCCGAAACCAGCAATTTGCAGTTGTATTTTTCGTGCAGGGTTTTTATCATTTTTTCCGGCTCCGGAAAATTTTTCTCGTCGAACACAAACGAACCAAAACCATGATTTCCCCAATGGTAATAATCAAGAATAATTACGTCCATCGGGATTTTCAGCTTGCGTTGTTTCTTCACCACGCCCATCAGTTCAGCTTCGGAACGGTAACGGTTGCGGCTTTGCATATACCCCAACGCCCAGCGCGGGTACATCGGGGCTTCGCCGGTCAGCTCGCGGTTCCAGGCAACCAGTTCATCGAAGTTCTTTCCTTTAATGAAATAATACTGGATTTTATCGCCGATATCGGACCAGAAATAGGAACTGTCGGCAGAGTCGCTGAAAACGGTCCGGGAATAATTGTCCCACAACAGTCCGTACCCATTGGTTGACAACAAAAAAGGAACGGCCACCTCAATATTCTCCTGCACCAATTCTATTTTCAGCCCCCGCAGATTGAGTTGTCCGTGCCGATGTTGCCCCAGTCCGAAAAGCGCCTCTTCCGGCTGCCAGCTAAAATGCTGCACAAGATGGTTTTGCTTTCCCACCGTTTCGTCTTCAAAAGGAAGGATTTCGCTACCGGTTGCCGATAACAAAAGCCGGTTTCTCCGGTCGTGAAAACTGATTTTACCCGAAGGAAGTTCCACCGAAACCAGCAAACTATCGGTTGAAAGTTCCAGTTTTCCCCCTTGCTTTACAACCGAAAAAGGAACCGGCTCCCCGATTGTTTCTTTGGCCACCAGGCTCGGGCTGCTTAACGCTGAGTCGTTCTCCGAAACAGCTACTTTTATGATTTCAGGCGATAAAACCCGTAGTTGTATTTTTTTTACAGCCTGTCCCTTTTTTTCGGCAGGCAATTCAATAATCAATCCGGTTTCATCCTGAAAAAGCTTCGTTTTTGAACAACTCATTGTAAAAAACAAAGCGAAAAGCAACAGGTAAATTCCTTTGTTCATTTTTATTACTGCGTGTGTTTTTCTTTTGTATTCAGTATTGTTTGCACCGCCCCGGTAATAAACGCGGCTTGCAAGGCACAAGCAGGTTCTTTGTAATGAACGTGGTCTTTAAACTGCTCTACTCCAAGTTGTTTGGAAAAACCATACAAATCGATTACCGGCACTTTGTGGTTCCTGCAAATTTCATCGGCTATCCGGTTATACGTTTCCACATCGGCAGCAAACCGGTGAAACGAACGTGTTTTTGCATTGTGGATGCTGTCGACTACCGGAGTGGTCCGCATCCAGATCAGCCGGATACTTTTCTTCTTCAGGAGCTGAAAAATCGTTTCGAGGTTTTCCCTGTATTCTTTTTCCGGCACCTGAATTTCGCGGGTTGACGGGTTTCGTTTAATATCGTGCAGGCCACAGTTCAGCAGCAAATAATCGGGTTTAAAGCCCGGTTCGTTCAGTTTGTGCGCAAGATATTTCAGAACCATTCCGGAATCTCCCCCATTGGCGCCAGTCGGGTAATCGAGATTATTCATTGCTGTCCCGTCGTCCTGTTTCCGTTCGTACATGGTTATTTCCCGGAGATATTTTTCCAGAAACGGGCTGTACTGGATGGAAATGCTGTCGCCAATTACAAATAGTTTGGGCAAGGGGGCGCTCCATCCGGTAAGCAGGTAAACAGAAACTAAAAAGAGTATTTTCCGGAGTGTTTGCATCATTTATTTTTTTACGATGAAATCATTGAACCATCTCATCTGGTCGGGTTGTGTCCCGGTCCATATTTGCAGGGTTTCGCGCCGTACAAAATCGAAATACTGTATTTCAAAGGTATGCAGCCCTTTTTCCAAAGCTATAAAACTCTCCTTGTTGATTTCGTAGTGAATACCATCATTATTAATGAGTTCCTTTCCGTCGATAAAGAGTTTGCTCCCGTCGAATGACCGCACCATGAACCGATACACATCGGTTTCGGGAATCGAAAAACTTCCGGTAAAACGTACGGCAAAATGATCCTGTGCCCGGGGTTGTATGTTTTGCAGGCTCACCGAATCGAGTTGGAATGTTTTCAAGGGTTTCAGTTTATCGAAATCGGGCAGGGCAATCCAACCGCCTTCAAAATACGTAGCGGTTACCCCTTTCGGCGCTTTTTTCCGGGCAGGAAATACCGGCAGTTTTTCAAAAGTTTTCATGGCCACGCGGCTTTTTTGCCCTTCCCACTGAATATAGGCCGAAACCGTTGTGTTTTCGGTTATTTTAATTTTTACATCCGAAGAATTAGCAGTGACTGCTTCGTTTCCTAAAAGCTGATAAACAATTTTCCCCCGTGGCCGTGGGTTTTGTATGCTGATTGTCGTCGAATCGATGAAATATTGTTTTGTTTCTGTAATGAACGGAGTGTTTAGCGGTTGGCTGCCGGTTTTTTTCTCAATGGTCCACGAATCGAAGGCAATCCCTGAGGTATCAATTGCTTCGGCAAAAAAGTGGTTGCCGGTAATATTCACGGTTACAAAATGATGGCAGCTGCGGGCGCGTGCAGCGTACCAGTTTTTGTTGGCTATTACATTATCGAGGCCGCCGCCACCGCCGCCAACCGTAACATAACAGACCCCGTTTTCAAAATTTATTTTGTCGCTGGCAAGGGGCCAGGTGCGTTCGTACATGTGAATATGCCCGTTCAGTACAATGTCCACCCCGTAGGTTTCATATAGTTTTTTCAAGTGCATTTCATTGGGGTCGCCGTGTACCTGTAACTGAAACCATGAATTTCCATACGAGTTGTCAGACGAGGTGTAAACAGGTTGGTGGTGTACCATTATTTTCCAGGTTTCTTGGGATGCCGCTAATACTTTCTCCAATTTTTTATATTGTTCCGACCCCGGAAGAATGTCTTTATTGGTATTGGCAAAAACAAACAACACATTTCCTTTTTTTAAGGTGTAAAACCATTCAGGATCCGGGAAATCGAGATATTGGTAAAACCAGTCGTGGTTCATTTCGTGGTTACCAATGGTAGTGTACAAGGGGTAAAAACGAAATAATTCGGCGGCGGGTTTAAAAAATTCGTCGGTCCAGTCGTCTTTGTGCGGACCGTATTGTACCATGTCGCCGGCATGAACGATAAACGATGGGCGTTCGCGCTTCATCAGGTTGGTAATCCGCCCCCACACTTTGGGGTTTCCCTGGGTATCGCCCACCACGGTGAACGAAACCGGCATCCGGTTGTAATCAGGAATGTGAATGGGCGTTACAGGGCCTTCCAGCGTATCGCCGTTTTCGCCAATGGTTATCGCCTGATAAAAATAATTTTCACCGGCTTTTAAGCCGGTTATAACCACGCGATGGAAAGTGCCCGGTGTTTCTTCCTGAAAAAGTTGGTCGAGCTTTGGTTTCAGTACATTGAACTCAGCTTCCCCGAATGTCACAAGCCCTTTTCCGGACAAGGAAGTTTCCCACAGGACACGGAAAGAATCACCGGTCATCTGTTGCAGGTAAGGTTTTACGACGAACTCAAGGTTTTGCGATTGGGCTGAAAAGGAAATGCTTACAGCGAATATAAATCCGCAGATGATACGTTTTATGGTCATGGCTGGTATAGGTTAAATTTGGGAATAAACCTGACAGGCCTTTTACAACCTGTCAGGTTTCTAATCATTATAATCAGCCAATGGTTTGGCTGGTTTGTTTTACAATACGGTAAATGCCTAATTTCCGTTTTTATTTACATCCCACCAAAGTGGTGTTGTTTCAAGATCAGGTCCTCCAAGTAGTTCGGTTGCCTTTGCAATTTCACCAGGTTGAGAAGTTTTTTCACCAGTTGTATAAGGAAGCCTGGTTACAATTTGCCCTATTGCAGGATTGACATTTGCGTTTGCAGAATATTTTTTCATATAAATTTTCGGCAAACGGGTTCTTCTGTATTCTGCAAAAGCTTCAAAACTAACGGGGAATAACGCCAACCATTTTTGGGTCAGAATCTGCTCATATTGAGTATTCTTATCCGATGAAAATTTGACTGGAATGTTGGTCATTGCCGGATCATTGTAAGGATAATTTCCGGGAGCAACCGGAAGCGATGTTCCATTAATGTAGTTAGTAATTGCAGAAGATGAGTAAGTAGCCCCTTTCCATTGTTTTATCGAAATTTCAATTCCTTTTTCATAGAACGACTGAGCAGTCCCACTCCCCATATTCCATCCCCTCCAAGCCCCTTCAGCTTTTAAGAAATACGCTTCAGACGCATTCATAATATTGATAGGAGTAACCAATTGATTACCATCCCTAAAACGAGGACCATATTTCGAAAAGGCTTTGAAATACGAGAAATGGTTTGGTTCGCTACCGTTAGCCATCCCATGGTATCCATCTGCATTTGCTTTTAACTCTTCAGGAAAAGCATCGGTAATATTGGCCGGACTGACCGGAGAAAAGAATTCGTCCATGCGCGGGTCGTTATATCCTTTTAGTAAACTTTCCATGCTGGCGCTCATCACATCCTGATAAAACGACTCCATACGGGGCATTCCATTACCGCCACTGGCCCATTTGTTGACAGCAACCAATGCGTCATCATCGTTAGTTTCCATTGTTCCTCCCTTTACAGCAGCTTCTGCTTCTGCCTGGGCTTTGGTTGGGTCAATATTCGATATTCTTATGGCTAAACGTAAGCGCAGGGTATTTCCCAATTTGATCCATTTGGCCACATCGCCGTTGTAAATCATATCGCCAACCCCAAAAACATTCAGTCCTGGAGTTTTTTGAACCATTGCGGTTAAAGCGGTAATTGCACTATTCAAGTCATCAAACATCAAATAGTAGACATCTTTTTGACTTTCGTAAGGTACAACAGCTTCGCCGCTACCTGCTTTCGAATATGGAACAGGCCCCCACAGATCGGTCACCCGGTGCAATGCAAATACTTTCCATATCAGGGCGACATTGTACGCTGCATCGTTCACTCCATTTCTTGATACGTCGAAAATACTCTGCAATGGAGGGATTACAGTGCTGTAAACACTATTAAAGCCCGAATTTTGCCATCCGGTATTCATGATATTTTGTTCCTGGTTGTATATTCCACAAACAATATATCCGCTGAAATGATTGGCCATCGTGCTTGACATACGGCTATAGTTATCGGTAGAAAGCCAACTGCATACCTGTATTTGAGTTCTGGAAAATAAGCCAGCCAACTGTTTGGGGCCTACTGCCATCATTTGTGATTTATTTGTATTGAATTCCGTAAAATCATCCGTACAGGAAGGTACAAGTAACATCCCGACTGTCAGGGAGAATATCATTACAAACGAATATGATTTTATATATCTTTTCATTTTCATAATCTTGAGGATTTTAAATTAACCATTACAATGTAAGTTTGATATTAATCCCAAGGGTACGAGACCCCGGCAAGAAAGCGCTTTCAGCTCCCTGTCCGTTTCTGTTAACATCATAAGAAACATCGGGGTCAAACCAGGAACAGCCGTTGTAGATATAGAACAAATTACGCCCGATAGCAGAAACCCGCAATGCTTTTACCACATTGCTTCTTACCGGTACGGTATAACCTATCGATAATTCGCGTAAACGGGAGTTGGTTGCTTCGTGGTTGAAAGGTTCGCCGGCACCGTTGCTGATACGTCCTCCTAAAAGGGCAGAATAAGTCTGGGCATCAA
Source organism: Prolixibacteraceae bacterium (assembly GCA_034003625.1). Lineage (GTDB taxonomy): Bacteria > Bacteroidota > Bacteroidia > Bacteroidales > Prolixibacteraceae > GWE2-42-39. The sequence continues at coordinate 61,687 of JAVEYG010000010.1, forward strand.
TCCATTTGTCGTTTTTACTGCCGTCTTCTTTTACGCCGTCAATGAGTATCCCTGTTTCGCGCCCAAACAACGAAGCCTTGCTGGTACCCGTTTCCAACATCATGGCTTCGGTGGCCGATTGACGAACGCCGCCATAATTCAGGTCGATCAGGAAAGAAAGGTTCCATCTTTTATAACGCATCGTATTGATAAGGCCGCTCTGCCAATCGTAGTTAAAGTTCCCAAGATAAGTGTTTGGCATTGGGTTGTTAGTATAACTAACTTTAGGAAGGCCCATTGCATCGACCACGACCTGCCCCTGTTCATTTTTCACAAACCCGTAGGTGTAAATTTCGCCGAATGGTTTGCCTACAATAGCCCAGGTACTTCCTACTGAAAGATTGGGAGAATCAATTTCGTATGCTTTCAGTATATCTGTTAATTCGATCACTTCATTGTTATTTTTCGAGAAGTTCAGGTCAACATTCCATTCGAAATTTGCTGTTTTTACAGGAGTTCCCGACAGCATAATTTCGACCCCTGTATTTTGAATATTTCCACAGTTGATCCAGCTTTGGCTATATCCAGACGATGCAGGGGTAGTAACCCTCACTAACTGATTAAGTGTATTCGATTTGTACCAGGTAAAATCGACGCCAATACGCCCATCCATAAATTTAAAATCGGCGCCCGCTTCCCATGATTTGGTCTTTTCAGGGATCAGGTTTACCGGCATTTTGGTACTTGATGGATAAAAGGTACCGACAGGCCCTGTTGCGGCAGAAGAGAAGGTGTTGTAAATCTGGGCGAAACCAGCTCCGTTACCTACTTCGGCATACGAACCACGCAATTTTGCAAACGAAATAAAATCAGGCAGTTTGACAATATCAGAAACAATAGCTGTTAAACCTACCGACGGATAAAAGTATTCGTGTGGTGCAGGCAGGGTTGAACTCCAGTCGTTACGCGCTGTTACATCCAGGAATAAATAATCGCGGAAACTCAATTGTCCCATTCCATAAACAGACTGGCGCTGTACACGTGACTCAGAATCGCTGCTTTGAATACTTTTTGCATAGCTCAATGCGAATTTATTTTCCGCAGTTAATCCATTTGTAGTCGACTCCATGCTCCGTCCTTGAGAATCAACAACTTCAGCACCAAGGTTTACCCCTAAGCGAAAATCTTTTGTCAATTCTTTATTGAATACTAAAAGTACGTCGCTACTTAATTGTCTTGCCTTACTAAATCTTGTAAGATAATTTCCTTGCCCCGAATTTATATATTGAGTACCCCAATACGTCTTCTGTTCTTCATCGTTATTAGAAACATTCATGCCTCCACGGACTTGTATATATAACCAACTTGTAAAATCATAACGAAGGTTAAGCAATGTATTTACCCTATTTGAAGTCGCTGGGTTTTCATAACCAGCTTCAGCCCAGTAAGGATTAATTACTTCTGTTGCATTGGGAGCCCAGGTTAATTGTTTCAACGAAAATTCGGCATCGTAATACGATGCAGCTTTGATGTCCTGGGTACGGATGCTACGTGGCATTTTCAGCAATTGAAACATCGGACTGAAAAGGTCGTCACCGGTCACCGGTTTATCTTTCAGGTTTTGATTGAAATATGTGATTTTAAAATCCATATTCAATTTATTGAACAACTCGGTGTTGAGACGAAGGTTAAAATTATGACGCACTAATTTATTGTCTTCCAGAACTCCCTGGGCCAGTGTATTACTATACGAAAAATAAGCCGTTGATTTGTCTGTTCCGGCGCTGTACGAGAAGCTATTGACCAGATTGGTGCCTGTCCGGAAATAGTCTTTTACATTGTTCGGTTGCGGCGACAATTTAGTTTGCTTTCCTGTCCAGTCGGTAACAGTTTGTCCTGTCATTTTAGGCCCCCAGCTCCTTACATATTCCTGAGCATTGAAAGCACCGCCAGTACCTTGTCCGTATTCATCCTGAAACTCTGGATACAGATATGGAAGGTCGAAAGTTGACACGGAGTTTACGTCAATTTTCGGAGCTCCTGCTTTCCCTTTTTTAGTAGTAATTACAATTACCCCATTTTGAGCGCTGGATCCGTAAAGTGCGGATGCCGCCGGCCCTTTCAGCACGTTCATGCTTTGTACGTCGTCGGAGTTAATGCCGGAAAGCACCCCTCCACTGGATCCCATTTGAATACCATCAACAACAATCAAAGGCTGTGCAACTCCGTTAATTGAACGGTCGCCACGGATGATGATACGAGGATCGCCACCTACACCGCTTGCTCCCGATGATGCTGTAATTGACACCCCGGCAATCTTACCGGCTAAAGAGTTTCCTAAGCTAACATCTTTAATGGTAGTCAAACTGCTCATATCTACTTGCTGCGTCGAGTAGGTCAGGCTCTTTTTGCTTTTTTCGATACCCAGCGCGGTTACCACTACTTCTTCAATGGCTTTGGTATCTTCCCGCAAAGTTACATTGATCGCCGATTGATCGGCCACCATGATTTCCTGCACGACAAAACCGATAAACGAGAATTGCAGAACGGTTTGATCGTTTGGCACGGAAAGGCTATATTTCCCATTAAAATCGGTAGTTGTACCTTTTAAAGTACCTTTTATTACAATACTGACCCCTACCAGAGGGACCCCTTTTTCATCTGTAACAGTTCCGCTTACGGTTCTTTCCTGATTGACTGGTGAAATAACTATCAGGTTGTTTTTCATTTTGGAGTAACCCAGTCCATTTCCTGGCAGGGTTGCATCCAACAGCTGGTCGACGGAAGCATTGTCCATGTTTATGCTCACAAACTTCCCTTCGATATTTTCATACCGATACAGAAATTTTACTGACGTTTGCTGTTCTATTTCAGAAAAGAACTGTTCCAGTGTCGCATTCTTAATGTGAATGTTTGCTACTGTGTTTTGTGAAATTGCAGCTGTTGCCTGTAGTACACAAATGATAGTCAATAAAAAAGTCAGTTTCATAATCAGCCAAATTTTTTCACCGAGAGAAAAAAAAGTTTTCCTCTCTTGTAATTGATGTTTTTTTTTCATAGAATTGAAATGTGTTAATGAATTTACCTTAATTGATTTACACAAACTGAAGAGTCGGAGGATGTTGCAGATCCTTCGGCTTTTTTTGTCAGGTTCGATTATTTACATAGGCTCTTTTTTTATAGGTTTTAGTTCAATATATTTCATATCGTGTGTTTAGTTTGGTTTGATGACGACATGCTTCTTATGTATCTGATAATCAAACCGGGCAGCTTTCTTTAAAGCCTGAAGGGCCTGTTCAAACGTTTCTTCATCGAATGTCCCGGTGAAGCGGTAATCCAGTATTTCCGGGTTCTGAATGTCGATGGTTACGCCGTACCAACGTTCCATTTTTGTTTTTACATTGTCGAAACGTTCCTTGTAGAATATCATTTTATCCTCAACCCAGGCAGTCTCCGGTTTTGTGTCGTTTAGGTTGATAAGTTCTGCGCTTTTAATTTTTACCGGGGCATTTTCCTGACCGGATTTTTCTTTTACAAGGATCAGTTTTTGCCCGGGTTTCAACTGCAGGTTGTTTTTGTTCAGCTTGTCGGAACGCAAACCCACCACTTCGATAACCCCTTCAACCAGTGTTGCCTCAATGTTTTTCTCATCAGCGTAAGCCTCCACATTGAACCGGGTGCCTAAAACCTTGATGTCCATCCCGTCCATATTTACAAAAAAGGGCATTTCCTCATTTTTTGAAACATCGAAAAACGCTTCTCCTTCCAGAAAAACTTCCCGGCAATCTTTCTGAAAACTGGCAGGGTACCGGAACCTGGCCCCGGCATTTAACCAAACTTTGGTGCTGTCGGCTAGCACCACATACGATTTCGACCCTTTGGGAACATTGATTTCATGGTATTGATCGGCCTGTACAGTTGTTTTGCTGTGAACAGCGAAAGGATTGCCATGACCGAAAACAAACCACTCAATTCCCAATGCAACAATGCATACGGCTGCATATTTTGAAATGGCGCTGCCAATTCTCCTGATCCTTGTTTTCTGTCTGGTTGATTGCCGGGCAATGGGTACGGTATTGGTTATGTGCTGATGAATTTTTGAAAGGATGGCTTCTGTCGGAATATCAATTCCCTTGTGCTCCGTTTTTTCCCAGTTCTCTTCCAGCCATGTATAAACCTGGTTTTTTTCTTCCTCTGAATTAAGCAAACCGAAAAGTTCTTCTTTTTCCTTTCCCGATGCCCGATTTGAGAGTAACCGCTCTATTAATAATATAATTCTTTTCGGCTCTTGCATGAATTTGTTCTTCCCTTATGGGTTTTTTCAATAAAGCTGTGTCTTGCTTTTATTATTTGAAAAGAGATACCCCGGTTGGGGAATTTTCCGTGAAGGGAAAAACAAAAAAATTATAAATATTTTGTCAAACCATTGATTGTCAGAAAAAAATAAAATAAGAGGGGAAGTGATTTAATATGTTTGGGGAGTTCGTTCCGTAAATAATTCAACGAGTGGCGAATTTGGGTGTCGACTGTATTTTCAGAAATGCCTAATTTCTCAGCAATTTGTTTGTAGGTCATCCCCATGTCCCGGTTCATGAGAAATATCTGGCGCCTGCGTTCGGGGATATTTTCAATCAACGAATAAATCAGCTCAACCAGCTTTTTAATTTCAATGTCGTCTTCGGTTTGTTCAATATCTACTAAAATCTGATCGTTGTAATATTCGGTAAACGCTTTTTTCTTTAACAGATCGAAAATGTCGTTTCGGGCAATTGTAAAAAGATAATTATTGAATGATTTATCCGGATTGATGTTTTTGCGCTTTTCCCAAATAAGGGTAAAAACCTTCTGAACAAGGTCTTCCACTTCGCTTTGGTTTTTCAGGAAACGCAATGAAAAAGCATACAATTTCTTGTGGTATGTATAATACAATTTATCAAACGCTTTTATGTCGCCGTTCGCAAGTGCTTGTATTAATGCTTTTTCCTCCGGTAGATTCATTCGTTCAGGCTTTGGTTTGTTCAAAAAAGCGATGCTCGATTGACATAAAACTGCATATAAATTTCTTCATTTTTGCTGACAGAATATATACAAAACGATTAAAATTTCAATAAACCCCTGAAATTTTGGTGAGAGCCTGCCGGGTATAGAAAGAATGTTTGGGTGGAGAAATGTGATTTTGAGACAAAAAGAAGCGGAAAACAACATTTTAGATTTGTTTTTCCGCTTCTAAAGTTATTGGTAAATGCCTGCTACAATTTGATTACTTCGCTTCCGGCCAGAAGAAATGCACCTGCGCCGTATACTTCCCAGCTTTCTGCTGTGAAATTTTTCTTCGGGTCGGCGCCAATCGGTTGGCACCAGCCAACACGCCCGTCAGTTTGAACCAGTCCGTTCAACGCGGCCCATGCATTTTTTACTACCGGCAGATACTTGTCTTTTGCCAGGATACCCTTGTTGATCCCCCACGCCAGGGCATAGCAGTAAAAGCCTGATCCACTGGCTTCACCGCCCGGGTACGATTCCGGGTCGAGCAGACTGGCCCGCCAAAGCCCGTCTTCCTGTTGCAACCCGGCAACCCGTTCCGACATTTCAACAAAAAGTTTTTCATAGAAAGCGCGTTCCTTGTAATCCTTTGGCAGCTCTTCGAGTACCCTGACCAGTCCGCCCATTACCCAGCCGTTTCCGCGCGACCAGAAAATCTTTTTCCCGTTGGCCTCCTTCAAAATGGTTGGCTGGTCCCATTGATAGCGGTTATCTCTTGCAAAAAGGTGTTCTTCTTTGTCGTACAACAAATCGTAACATTCCTTAAAAAGTTTGTCGTTCAGTTCTAAGTATTTATTGTCTTTCAGGGTCATCCCTAATTTTACGTAAGCAGGCGGGGCCATGAAAAGGGCATCGCACCACCACCATGTAATAAGCTGCATAGGTTCTTGTACCGGATAAGGGGTTGCGATGAATTCGTCCATCATTTTAACGAATGGCTGGATCATTTTCTGATCTTTTTTTATCCGGTACACATCTATGTATGTCTGGCAAATGGCATGGTCGTCGGCATGATGGAGCCGGGGGCCGGGTTTCCACTCGTTGGCTTCACCCATATCAATCATCGCCTGTAATAATTTTTTCGACTTTGTGGTTTCATAGGCAGCTTCAATTCCGGCATAAAAGGCTCCGTTAGTCCAGTCGTGAAGATTGTGTTTGGGGTTGGCCAGCTGCCAGTCAGCAGTTTTGGTCATCATACCTTTAATGTATTTCTTGCTGAAATACTTTGATTCCGGGTTACCGGAAATACTTTGTAGTGAAATCAGGAGAATTACTCCTGCAAAGAATACGGTTAATTTCATGGTTGTTCAATAAATTAAATTCAAAATGCAATCGATTGTACAAACATACAAATTCATTTCATTACTGCAATATCTGCGTGAAAAATATGAATCAGTATTAATTAAACATGAATTTCTTTCAAACTTTAAATTCACCTGTTGTTTTACAATCAATTTATAATTATAATTGCATTTCAAATTTTAAATAAAATGATTAATAAAACAGGACATTGCGGCCATCATTGGAACAACCTATTCTGGTAGGCCGTGATTCTTTTGTCTTGTAGCAAAAAATATTAATTAAAAGAAGGCTTACCGCGAGGTGGGCCTTCTTTATTTTATAGAAAAACGAAATAGTATGACTCAACTGAAAATTGCCATTCAAAACAAAGGACGATTGTACGAAGATTCGATGGAACTGATCAAAGAAGCAGGGATTAAGTTTTCGTTGGCAGGCCGCGAACTGCTTGCAACGGCCAAAAATTATCCGTTGGACGCCCTTTTCCTGCGCGACGACGATATTCCGCAAACCGTGGCCGACGGGGTAGCCGATGTAGGTATTGTAGGCGAAAACGAAGTGCTGGAGAAAAAGGAAAACGTACAGATTGTCAAACGGCTGGGCTTCAGCAAATGCCGCTTGTCGCTGGCCATTCCGAAATCGGACGAATATCCTGGAATTTCATATTTCAACGGAAAGAAAATCGCTACCTCCTATCCGGTTATCCTTCAGGATTTTCTGGATAAACACCATATAAAAGCGGATATACATGTAATTACCGGTTCGGTGGAAATTGCCCCCGGGATTGGCTTGGCCGATGCCATTTTCGATATTGTCAGTTCGGGGTCAACCCTGGTGAGCAACCGGTTAAAAGAAGTGGAAGTAGTAACTCCTTCGGAAGCGGTATTGATTGCCAATCCCAACCTGGGCGAAGCTAAAAAGGCGATCCTTGATGAATTGATTTTTCGAATGGAATCGGTACAACGTGCCGAAGGGAAAAAGTACATCCTGCTGAATGCGCCGAATGAAAAGATTGCTGAAATTTCAACTATTCTGCCCGGGATGAAAAGCCCTACTGTAACGCCGCTGGCCGAAGAAGGCTGGAGTTCGGTCCATTCTGTAATTGCTGAAAATGATTTTTGGGAAATTATCGGAAAACTGAAAAATGCCGGAGCACAAGGGATTCTGGTTATCCCGATTGAAAAAATGATATTTTGATCATGTCTTAATAAAAACAGATTAGAAATTTTGACAATACCACGCGCATGAAACGATACCTGAACCCCGAACAAAAAGAATGGGCTAAAATATTGGAACGCCCGTTATTCAATGCTTCTGACCTGACAGGTCAGGTTCAGTCCATTTTAAATGACATCCAGTCGAGTGGAGGGCATGCAATCCGCAAATACACGGATAAATATGACGGTGTATTTATTCGTAAGTTTTCAGTGTCAGAAGAAGAAATTGCAACAGCTGCCGGTTTACTGGAGGTTGACCTGAAGGCTGCCATTGAAACGGCTGCCGAAAATATCAGCCGGTTTCATCTCAGCCAAAAGCCGGAACTGAAAAAGATTGAAACAACTCCGGGAGTCGTTTGCTGGCAAAAAGCAGTTCCCATCGAAAAGGTGGGCTTGTACATACCAGGGGGGTCGGCGCCATTGTTTTCAACGGTGCTGATGTTGGCTATTCCGGCAAAAATTGCTGGTTGCAAGGAGATTGTGCTTTGCTCTCCGCCCAACAAAGAAGGAAAAATACATCCAGCCATTTTGTTTGCCGCGCAGTTGGTCGGGGTAACGAAAATATTCAAACTGGGAGGTGTGCAAGCCATCGGGGCCATGGCGTATGGGGCCGATTGCGTTCCTAAAGTGGATAAGATTTTTGGGCCGGGTAACCAGTTTGTGATGGCTGCCAAGCAGTTGGTCAGTATCAGTGATGTGGCGATCGACATGCCTGCCGGTCCTTCCGAAGTAGCGATTATGGCCGATGAGTCGGCCAATGCGGCTTTTGTTGCAGCCGATCTGCTTTCGCAGGCCGAACATGGCCCCGATAGCCAGGTAGTGCTGGTGACAAGCTCGCAGTCGCTGGTGGATGAGGTGGAAATGAACCTTGCCGGTCAGCTTGCCTCGTTAGACCGGAAAGAAATTGCAGCACGGGCGTTGGGAAACAGCGTGGCGATTGTACTTTCTACGGAAGAAGAAATGATTGATCTTATTAACGAATATGCTCCGGAACACCTGATTATTTCAATGAAAAATTATTCGGAAGTGGGAGAGAAGATTATCAATGCCGGTTCGGTTTTTCTGGGTAATTATACGCCCGAGAGCGCCGGCGATTACGCTTCGGGGACCAATCATACCTTACCAACCAACGGTTGGGCGCGCTCGTTCAGCGGGGTAAACATCGACAGTTTCATTAAAAAAATTACTTTTCAGGAAATATCGCCGGAAGGCATGAAAAATCTGGGGCCGGTAATTGAAACCATGGCGGCAGCCGAACAATTGGATGGGCACAGGAATGCGGTTACGCTGCGGTTGAATGAAATAAGGAATAAGAAATAAAAAACCAGAAATAAGAAAATGGAAAAATGATCATCACCGCAATTCTTTCTCCCCCTCTTTTGGAGGGGGTTGGGGGGAGGCTTTAAATAAGAAATATGGAACTTGAAAAATTACTTCGAAACAATATAAAGGCATTAAAACCGTATTCTTCGGCCCGCGATGAATTTTCGGGCGAGGCCGAGGTGTTTCTTGATGCCAACGAAAACCCGTATAACGAGCCGTATAACCGTTATCCCGATCCATTGCAGTGGACCGTGAAAACGAAAATTTCAGAAATTAAAAATGTTGCCCCGGAAAAAATTTTCCTTGGGAACGGCAGCGACGAACCCATCGATATTGTGTTCCGGGCATTTTGCGAACCGGGGACCGACAATGTGGTTTCCATCGATCCGACCTACGGGATGTACCAGGTGGCAGCCGATATTAATAATGTGGAAATCCGCAAAGTGAAACTTGACGGGAATTATAATTTTAAGGCGCAAGACCTGCTGGATGCGGCGAATTTCTACACCAAAGCAATTTTTATTTGTTCGCCCAACAACCCGACAGCCAACCTGCTCGATAAACCGGAAATTGTAAAACTGCTTACCGGTTTCGATGGTGTGGTGGTGGTTGACGAGGCGTACATTGATTTTGCGCCGGAAGGCAGCCTGCTTCCCGAACTGGACAAGTATCCGAACCTGATTGTTTTGCAAACGTTCTCGAAGGCTTGGGGAATGGCCGGTATCCGCCTCGGAATGGCTTTCGCACAGCCGGAAATCATCCGCGTTTTCAATAAGATAAAATATCCGTACAATATCAACATACTGACGCAGCAAAAGGTATTGGAATTGCTGGCTAATCTTCAGGAAAAGGAAGAGTGGGTAAAAACCATTCTTGCTGAACGGGCGAAACTGGCGGTGGAATTGGCAAAATTCCCGTTTGTGCAGAACGTTTACCCGAGCGATGCTAACTTTATTCTCGTGAAAATGCACGATGCACGCGGTATTTACAAATATCTGACCGAACAGAAAATTATCGTTCGCGACCGCTCGAAAGTAACGCTTTGCGAAGACAGCCTGCGCATCACGGTTGGTTCGCCGGAAGAGAACAAACGGCTGCTGGAGGCGCTGGGGAGACTGATATAAAAAACAAAAAATAATAAGAAACACTGAATAAGAAATAAGGAACATCGAAGTATTCCTTTTAGATTTCTTGTTTTTTGTTCGATATTCGATATTTTTAAGATTATGAAAAAGGCACTTTTTATTGACCGCGACGGGACGCTGATAGCAGAACCGGCTGACGAACAGATCGATTCGTTAGAAAAACTTGAATTCATTCCGAAGGTTTTTCGCAACCTGCACTTTATTGCCAAAAACCTGTCGTACGAATTGGTGATGGTCAGCAATCAGGATGGCCTGGGAACAGTCAGTTTTCCGGAAGAAACATTCTGGCCGGCGCACAATAAAATGCTGAAAGCATTTGAAAACGAAGGGGTTGTTTTCGATGATATTCTCATCGATCGCAGTTTTCCGGCAGACAATGCGCCAACCCGTAAGCCGCGCACCGGATTGCTGGGCAACTACACGAATGGCGATTACGACCTGGCCAACAGTTTTGTCATTGGCGACCGCCTGACCGATATTGAACTGGCTAAGAACCTCGGCGCAAAAGGGATTTTGCTCAACGACGGTTCGTTGGCAAACGACCTTCAGGAAAAAGGACTGGCAGAATACTGCGTGTTGATTACCACCGACTGGGACGAGATTTATGCCCGGGTTGCCGCGCCTGAGCGCACTGCGGTGGTCGAGCGCAATACGAAAGAAACAAAAATAAGGGTGGAACTCAAGCTCGACGGGACTGGCAAAGGAAATATCCGCACCGGATTGGGCTTTTTCGATCACATGCTCGACCAGATTGCCCGTCACTCGGGCGTAGATCTGACCGTAGTGGTAAACGGGGATTTGCAGGTAGACGAACACCATACCATTGAAGATACAGGATTGGCTTTGGGCGAAGCCTTTAAACAGGCTTTGGGCGATAAACGCGGCGTGGAGCGCTACGGTTATTGTCTTCCGATGGACGACTGCCTGGCGCAGGTGGCCATCGACTTTGGCGGTCGCCCGTGGATCGTGTGGAATGCCGAATTCCGCAGGGAAAAAGTGGGGGACATGCCTACCGAAATGTTCTTTCATTTTTTTAAATCGTTTTCCGATACTTCGCTTTCCAATCTGAATATCAAAGCGGAAGGGGAAAATGAACACCATAAAATTGAAGGTATCTTTAAAGCGCTGGCACGGGCGATAAAAATGGCCATCCGGAAAGATGTGTTTAATTTTGAGCTGCCATCAACAAAAGGAACGCTTTAGTTTTTTAACCATTTTCATTATGACTACAGATAAAAGTAAATCGACTGCTGTTCTTTTGATCCACTGTCCCGACAAACAAGGGCTTCTGGCAATGGTAACGGAATTTATCAATACCAACAACGGGAATATTTTGTACCTCGACCAGCATGTCGACCGGGAAGAGAAATTGTTTTATATGCGGGTGGAGTGGGACCTGGGCAATTTCAGTATCCCACGGGATAAAATTGCCGACTATTTTTCGACGCTCATTGCCCAGAAAAACCAGATGACTTTTGAAATTCATTTTTCAGAAGAAAAGCCCCGTATGGCCATTTTTGTTTCGAAAATGCCGCATTGTTTGTTCGACCTTCTGTCCCGTTACACTGCGGGGGAGTGGAACGTTGAGATACCGCTGATCATCAGTAACCATCCCGATATGGCTGATGTGGCCCGCCGTTTCGATATCGGTTACCATGTTTTCCCGATCAACAAAGAAAACAAGGCTGAGTTAGAGGTGCAGGAAATTGCACTAATGGAAAAACACAAAATTGATTTTATAGTCCTGGCCCGCTATATGCAAATTATCAGCGATGAGTTTATTGCCCATTTCCCCAACCGGATTATCAATATCCATCATTCGTTTTTGCCGGCATTTGTGGGGGCGAAACCCTATCATGCGGCCCACGAGCGCGGGGTGAAAATTATTGGCGCCACCAGCCACTATGTCACTACGGAACTTGATGCCGGGCCGATTATCAAGCAGGAAGTTGCCCACGTCAGTCATAAAGACACGGTAAACGACCTGATTGCCAAAGGGCGCGACCTGGAAAAAATCGTCCTTTCGAAAGCTGTAAACAAACATATAGAACGGAAAATATTGGTTTATAATAATCGCACGGTGGTGTTCAGCTAAGAGCCTCCTCCCGACCTCCTCCAAAAGAGGAGGAGCAAAAAAGGTCGCGTTGGTAATTAGATATTGAAAATTGGATATTTATTATTAAAATTATTGATTATGAGGTTTTTGTTATTCATATTTCTACTTTTGTCAGTTTTCACAAAAGCACAACTACCGGTGAAAGGAATTCCGGCTGATTATGGATACATTGTGAAAATAGGGCAACAAGTTCCCGATTTCTCAATGACCACTACGGACGATAAAACAGTGCGGATGGCCGACCTGAAAGGGAAAGTAGTGATGCTTCAGTTTACGGCCAGTTGGTGTGGGGTCTGCCGAAAAGAAATGCCGCATATTGAGGCTGACATCTGGCAAAAACACAAAAACAATCCGGATTTTGCCCTGTATGGAATTGACCTGGATGAACCGAAATCAAAAGTTGAGAAATTTGCAAGGGAAATCCCGGTCACTTATTCGTTAGCGTTAGACCCGAAGGGGAGTATTTTTTATCGGTTTGCCGAAAAAGGGGCCGGTGTGACACGCAATGTGATTATTGACAAAAGTGGTAAAATTGTTTATATGACAAGGCTTTATAAAGAAGAAGAATTTCAGGAAATGAAAAAGGTACTTGAAGAGTTGTTGAAATAGTTCCAAGTCCTAAGTTCCAAGTCCTAAGTCCTAAGAAATGAGCAAATACTTAAATATGTACTGAATATGAAAACATATAGAGAACTAATAGCCTGGCAAAAAGGCATAGAGTTAGTACTTCTGGCGTATAAGATAACCCGAAAATTTCCTAAAAAAGAGTTGTATGCACTTGCTGACCAAATAAAACGATCATCGGTTTCAATTCCTTCCAATATTGCCGAAGGGTTTGGGAGGCATTCCGACAACGATTTTATCCGCTTTTTAAATATCTCCAGAGGTTCTCTTTTTGAACTTCAGACACAGCTTGAAATATCATTTCGCCTTGATTTTATTAAATCAGAGGATTATGAAGTTACCATGCAGCTTGCAGTTGAAATCGATAAAATGCTTAATGCGTTAATTTCCAAAATCAAACAAAACTCTTCCATGCCTTAAGTCTTAGGACTATGGACTTAGGACTATGGACTTTGAACTATGGACTTTGAACTCAAAACATGAACATCGTAATTATAAAATACAACGCCGGAAATATTGAATCGGTAAATAATGCCTTGCAACGGTTAGGTGTTTCGGCTGAAATTACCGGCGACCACCACAAGATCAGGAGCGCCGACAAAGTGATCTTTCCCGGGGTTGGCGAGGCCAGTACCACGATGGCATTTCTGAAAAAAGAAGGCCTGGATTTGCTGATCCCCTCGTTGAAACAACCGGTTTTGGGCATTTGTCTTGGTTTGCAGTTGATGTGTAGCCATTCCGAAGAAAACGATACGCCGTGCCTTGGAATTTTCGAGGAAAAAGTGAAACTCTTTGTGCCTGAGCCGGGAATGGAATTTATTACCAAAGTGCCGCACATGGGCTGGAACACCATTACCAAGCTGAAAAGCGGTATTTTCGATTCGTCGCTCGAGAACCAGTTTGTGTATTTTGTGCATTCGTATTACGCTACGGTTGGCGAACATACGGCGGCCATTGGAAATTATATAACTCCGTTCAGCGCCGCTTTGCACCGCGATAATTTTTATGCCACCCAGTTTCACCCGGAAAAAAGTGGAACAGTTGGCGCAAGGATATTGGAGAATTTTTTAAAGATATAAGCCCCTCTAAATCTCCCCGAAGGGGAGACTTTCGGAGAGCGATATATTGAAAGTTTTGAGTTAAAATGATATTGTAAATTATTAGTAATGAGTGGCATGTGTAAAATAATTAAAAATTATAAATGGTTTGCTGGTTCCCCTCCTTCGGAGGGGACAGGGGAGGCCTATCTCCCCTCCTTTGGAGGGGGCGGGGGAGGCCATTTATGATAACGATAATTCCCGCAATAGACTTGATCGACGCCAAGTGCGTCCGCCTGTCGCAAGGCGACTACGACCGGAAAACGGTGTATAACGAGAACCCGCTCGAAGTGGCCAAAATGTTTGAAGATGCAGGGATTATCCGACTGCACCTAGTCGATTTGGATGGAGCCAAAGCCAAGCACATTGTCAACTACAAAGTGCTCGAAACCATTGCTTCCAAAACTAATTTGATTGTTGATTTTGGCGGCGGTTTGAAATCGGACGAAGATTTGCGCATTGCTTTCGCGAGCGGCGCCCAAATGGTTACCGGCGGCAGCATTGCCGTGAAAGACCGCGAAACTTTTCTCGGCTGGATCGAAACGTATGGTACAGAAAAAATCATCCTTGGCGCCGATGCCAAAGACAAAAAAATTGCTGTCAGCGGATGGCAGGAAGTTTCGGAACTGCCCATCCTCGATTTTATTGAAAGCTATGCCGAAAAAGGTATTCAGAAAGTTATTTCAACCGACATTGCCCGCGACGGCATGTTGACCGGCCCCAGCATCGGCCTGTACAAAGAGATTATGGAACAATTTCCGAAACTCGAACTGATTGCCAGTGGCGGAATCGCTTCGATGAAAGACATTCACGAACTCAACGAAATGGGCGTTCCGGGAGTAATTACGGGGAAAGCGATTTATGAGGGGAAAATTAGCTTGGCAGAAATTAAACAGTTTTATAAATAGAAGCCCCCTCTTAATCTCCCCCGAAAGGGGGAGAAACGAAGAAACAGGGGCAATCAAAATATTAACAATGTTATTCCGGTAACAAACTCCTTCCCCTTTGGGGAAGGTTGGGAAGGGGCTTATCATGTTAGCAAAACGAATCATACCATGCCTTGATATTAAAGACGGTCAGACCGTGAAGGGCATCAATTTTTTGAATATTAAAAGTGTGGGCGACCCGGTCGAATTGGGCGCTATGTACGCCGAACAGGGAGCCGACGAACTGGTTTTCCTTGATATTACCGCAACACACGAAGGCCGCAAAACTTTTGTGCAATTGGTGAAGCGCATTGCCCGCGAGCTGAACATCCCGTTTACCGTGGGTGGCGGTATCAGCGAATTGAAGGACGCTGAAGCGTTGCTCAGCGCTGGCGCCGATAAAATCAGCATCAACTCGTCGGCGGTGCGCAACCCGAAACTAATCGACGATTTGGCGCTGAACTTCGGGACGCAGTTTGTGGTGGTCGCCATTGATGCCAAAAATTACGACGGGCGATGGACTGTGACGGTTAACGGGGGCCGCATACCGACCGAAAAAGAATTGTTTTCGTGGGCCAAAGAAGCGGAAAACCGCGGTGCAGGCGAAATTTTGTTTACCTCGATGGACCACGACGGCACAAAAAACGGGTTCGCCAACAAGGAATTGGCACAAATGGCTGATATGCTGAAAATACCGATCATTGCCTCGGGTGGCGCCGGGAATATGGATCATTTTGTGGACGTGTTTACCACCGGAAAAGCCGATGCCGGGCTGGCTGCCAGCATTTTTCACTACAAGGAAATTGCCATTCCTGATTTGAAGAACTATCTTCGCATGAAGGGAATTGAAATTAGATAAAGCTGCAAGCTGCAGGCTTTCTGCAAATGAATTGGATATGAAAGATTTTAAAAAGTTACAAATATGGCAGAAGGGAATAGCGATGGTTAAACTTAGTTATAAGCTCACAGATCAAAAATTGCAGATATAAACTTATAGCTTGTGGCCTGAAGCCTGAAGCTAAATTACATAACACAAAACATGACAAAAGAAAATACACCACTTGATTTCACCAAACTCAACGGCCTGGTCCCGGCCATCATTCAGGATAATACTACACTGAAAGTGCTGATGCTTGGCTTTATGAACGAAGAAGCGCTGGCAAAAACTGAAGAAACCGGTAAAGTAACGTTTTTCAGCCGCACCAAAAACCGGCTGTGGACCAAAGGCGAAGAATCGGGCCATTTTCTGAATGTTGTTTCGATTGCATCGGACTGCGACAACGATACATTGTTGGTTAAAGTGAACCCGGTTGGGCCGACCTGTCATACCGGCACCGACACCTGTTGGGGAGAAGTAAACCAGGAAAGCGACCTGATGTTTCTCGAATATCTTCAGGATTTCATCGATCAACGCAAACGCGATATGCCGGAAGGCTCGTATACCACTTCGCTATTTCAGAAAGGCACGCGCACAATTACCCAAAAAGTAGGCGAGGAAGCCGTTGAAACCATTATCGGTGCCATGGCCAACGACGACGAAAACTTTCTGTACGAAGGGGCCGACCTGCTGTACCACCTGATCGTATTACTGACCTATAAAGGCTATCGTATTGAAGATTTGGCCCGGGAACTGAAGAAGCGGCACAAATAGTAGATACGGAAAACTTATTATCTGGTCTCAGGTCCCGTAACCCGTTGTTTTTTCTTTTTCACAACCAATATGGCGCCCGTTAACACAATGATGGCGCCTGCTATTGAAAATACAGAGAATTGTTCGGCGGCAATCCAGGACACTTCAATATACGCCAGTATTGCCATGGTAATGAAGGTGATGATCGGGTTCAGGATGATAATGATGCTGACTTTGCTGGCTTCCATATATTTGAGGGCCAGCGACAAAGTCCCGTATGAGATCAGGGTGTTCAGCCCCAGTGAAATCAGCAGTAACCACCAACCCCAGTTCAATTCATCCAGGGGGGCCAGGTTAATAAATGGAAAGTACAGCAGTACCGGGAAACCGAACAGGAATAAATTCAACGATGCCGTAGAATATCGGTTGACTAATTTTTTCTGCATGGCTGCATACAACGCCCAGGTAAACGCGGCGGAAAGGGTCAGCAAAAACCCAAGATTATAAAGCCTTTCGTTACCCGGTGTTTGCCCGGTCTGGTTGTGATAGAAAACAAACATTCCGATAGCAGCCAGTATAAAACCAACAGTCTGTCGGACAGTTACCCGTTCCCTGAAAAAGATAATGCCGATCAGCGCCAGGGTGACAGGGCCGGTTTGGATCACGACCTGCGTGTTCCCGGGGCCCATGTAATGCACTCCGAGCATGAACCCCATGTAATTCCACGCCAGGAAGATAGTAGCAGCTACCAATACCCACGGGGGACGGATCAGGATTTTTATTTCGGAGGGCGATTTCCATAAATGAAAAATGAGCATGGCCAGAAATGCGACTGAGAAACGGAACCACACGATGGTCGACGGGTCGACCCGGTTTGTCGCAACTTTCAGCCCGATGGCCAAAAAGCCCCAGCACAGGGCTGTTATCGACGCAAAAAGAATTCCTTTTTGAAGATTTCCCATGGGCACAAAAATATAAAACATAGGGAAACTTGTTCGAATGATAATGATTTTTAACTCATGTGTGCAAATAACAAGATTGGCAGAAACAAATTAAATCTTTGATGGAAAATAGCTGCATAGCAGTTTCACTATTTGTAGAAAAAAGATATGGGTACGATCAAAAGCCGCATCGCGGCGACCTATCCTTCTACCCATTCAAACAAATATTTTTCATCATAGTCAATATCAAATTTCTTCAGGAATTCAAGATATTCTTCTTTAAACGTCCGCTTTTTATGATGCTCCTGTTGATTCAATATGTATTTGATCACACTGTCTATTTGAGAACGGGAATAAGAAAATACCCCATATCCCCGTTGCCATTCAAATTTACCCCTCATCCAGCCTTTATCATTGATGAACTTGGAGGATATGGATTTTACTTCTTCCATAAAATCACCCATTGACATACTTGTGCCGAAACCAACGAGTAAATGCAGATGATCGGGCATATTATTTATCGCAAGTAATTTTTGTTTTCTGTTCCTGATTACTCCTGTGATGTACTTTTGAAGTTCATCGTCATGTTTCTGAGGTATCAGATTGTCTCTGCCTTTAACGGCAAAAACATATTGAAGGTACACCTGACTGTATGTATTGGCCATATTGAATTTATTTATAGGACGCCGCTATGCGGCTTACCATTATCTATGTCCTTGTTTTCTACAAATAGATTTCCGCTATGCGGATAATCGTTGTTTACTAATATACAATAATTGCATAACAAGAGGGTATAAATAACAATAAATTTTTCCGCAAAATCCTTGTCTTTCAATTCTGAAGCATTGATTTTACATTGAGAAAAACATGGCATATGACTGCCTGGGTACAAAGGGTGCCAATCGGTGCCGGCTACCCAGAAGCCATTTCGTTCATGAATACAAAAGACTCAAATCAATCAGTTTTTTCTGGCTATACGGGACTTGAAATTAGCCGGATACCACAACATGCCACCGGAAAATACGAAAGTACAAACACCGGTATTTCGGGCAAAGAAACACAGGGGCTTGAGGGGGCCGTATTGACCAATGAGTTGGTAAACCGGTTTGAATACGCGGTTGATAAACTGATAAAAACTCCACTGAAATCATATACAGAGATAGTAACAGTGGCGAAGAAGCTGGCTGAACTCGAAGAAATTAAAAGGCAATCGAAATTAGGCTGATCGGCTATTATGAATATTAAAAAATTACCTTAAATTGTACGGGAAAAACGGATATGAAATCAGCAATCGTATTTTTCGCAATACTTCTTCCATTTATTGCTTTATGCCAGGAATCGACTTTGTTTATAGAGTCAAATATTACTTATGCACCGATAGGTATAAAGTTTATGCACCGCAATGACGTTTCGAAGACAGGTTTTTTTGTTGCGGCCAGAATATCAGAAGATTATTTAACCCGGGAAGTAGCAAAAGGGAGTGCAGGCAAATATGAGGAAGGCGACCTGTTTGATGTAAATGAAAGTATAATATCGTTTGGGACTTATTACCGATTTTTAAATAATATTGATTTTTATTTTGGGTTTGGCATTTTAGGTGGGCGTAAGTTTAAAATCGGATATGATGATTCGGAGAATAAAACATGGACTAAATACACCGGGATGAATTCGATTGGAATGTCGCCGCTTATTAGTTATGGATTCATTTTTGATTTAGAAGATATACGTGTGTCGTTTGGATATGACATTGCTTTTTCTTCAAAAAACAGCTATCCTGAAGCATTACTTAATGACCGGTCGTTTTTGCGATTAACAGGAATTACTATTGGAATTGGATATATTTTGAACCGATAAATATGAATGAATATGTATTCAGGCTGGACCGGTACGAAATAACCAGCACCGATTTTGAAAAAATTATCAGTAACTACAATTTAAAATGGGAATATGTGGTTAAGGATGAAGTTGTAAAACTATTTTTTGAAGATACATAAGAACCATTTAATTTGTTTGTATCGATTGGGAAATATAAAAAATAGAATGAACAAAAAAGCCAACCTTTGTTGCGGTTGGCTTTCAATATATTCAAATCGGGTTTTAACGAAGTTTTGCATCTAATTCACGTTCGAAAGCCATGATCAGTCGTTGCATGATCTTGTCGATCTGCTTGTCGTTCAGTGTTTTCTCATCGTCGCGCAGGATGAAGCTCAGGGCATACGATTTTTTGCCTTCCGGAACGCCTTTCCCTTCGTACACATCGAACAGGCCAACCGAACGCAAAAGTGTTTTCTCTGTCCGGAATGCGATATCTTTCAAACTGCTGAATTTTACTTGCCTGTCGATCAGCAGGGCCAGGTCGCGGCGCACTTCGGGATATTTTGGGATACCGGAAAACGCCACTTTTTTATTTTTTGATTCAAGCAGCAGGTTATCGAAGACAAACCCGGCATAATATACCTGATTTTCGATTTCGAACTGCTGTTGAATTTTCGTTGCAACAATGCCAAATTCAACTAATTTTTTATTGTTGATTGAATAAACCAGTCCTTCGGAAAGATATTTGGCCGATGTCTCTTCCACTTTCAGTTTTGCAAAGGCAAAGCCCAGTCGCTTCAGTATGTTTTCAACATACGATTTCAGCTCAAAAAAGCTGGTTTTTGTCTGAGGTGCGGCCCAGTTTTCGGCTTGCCTGGACCCACTCACAAACAATGCGAGCTGTTCTTCTTCACGATAATTGCTGATCGGGTTTTCTTTCAGTTCGCTGTCGTTGTGGAAATAGCAGTTGCCAAACTCGTACAGTTTGAGGTCGGCATTGCGACGATTGGCATTGTACGCAATGGCTTCCAGTCCGCCATACAGGAGCGTTTGGCGCATACCGCCCAAATCGTTGCTCAGCGGGTTGAAAATCTTTACTGTACTTTTCGGTGCAAAACTCTCATTGTTTTCGTAGTACGAAAGTTTGGTCAGCGAATTCGACCATATTTCGTTGAACCCCTGTGCTGTCAGCATTTCCGAGATCAGGTTGCGGATGGCGTGCGGGTCGGGTTTGGCCAGGTATTGCAGCGATGCGTTTACACTGACCGGTATTTCTACATTGTTGTACCCGTAAATCCGGAGAATGTCTTCAATTATGTCGGCTTCGCGTTTCACGTCAACGCGGTAGGGAGGAATCCGTAACGAAAGCCCGGTTTCGGTTTCTTCTTCAATTTTTATTTCGAGCGATCCGAGTATTGATTTGATTTCTTCTTTCTGGATTTTTTTGCCGATCAGCCGGTGTATGTTGTGGTACGAAAGGTCTACTTCGAAATCGTTGACCGGTTCGGGGTAAATGTCTACAATTTCCGAAGAAATTTTCCCTCCGGCTATCTCTTTAATCAACATAGCGGCGCGTTTCAGGGAATACAACACATTGTTGGGGTCGATTCCTCGCTCGAAACGGAACGACGCATCGGTGCTCAGTCCGTGGCGGCGGGCCGTCTTGCGGATAGATATTGGGTCGAAATAAGCAGCTTCAAGAAAAATACCTTTGGTTGTTTCTTTCACGCCGGAATGCAAACCGCCAAAGACGCCCCCGATGCACATGCCGTCGTCGGTATTGCAAACCATCAGGTCATCGGGATGAAGTTCGCGCTCAATCCCGTCAAGAGTGGTAAATTGTGTACCTGCTGGCATCGTGCGGACGATTATTTTGTTGCCTTTTACATCGGCCAGGTCGTAAGCGTGCAATGGCTGTCCTGTTTCCATCAGCACATAATTGGTAATGTCCACCACGTTGTTAATGGATTTCTGGCCAATCGCTTTCAGCCGGTTTTTCAGCCATCCGGGCGATTCGGCAATGGTCAGCCCGGTAATGGTCAATCCGGTAAAACGCGGACAGGCTTCCGGGTTTAACACTTCTACCGGAATGGTTACCGTGGTATTATCGGTTTTAAAATTTTCTACGGAAGGTTTTTTATAGCCGACCGGATTTTTTCGGCTCATAAAAGCAGCCAGGTCGCGGGCAACACCGATGTGCGAAGAGGCATCGACACGGTTGGGCGTCAGGTCCACTTCGATCATGTAGTCCGATTCTACTTTGAAAAAATCACGGGCCGGGGTACCTGCTATTGCGTCATCAGGAAGTACCATAATCCCGTCGTGGCTGGCGCCAAGGCCAATTTCATCTTCGGCACAGATCATTCCTTCAGAAAGCTCGCCGCGTATTTTCGATTTTTTGATCTCAAATTCCTGGTCGCCGTTGTACAGTTTGGTACCGATAGTGGCCACCACCACTTTTTGTCCGGCTGCCACATTCGGGGCGCCGCAGACAATGGGTAAAACCTCCTTGCCAATGTTAACCGTTGTTTTGCTTAGATGATCCGAATTTGGGTGCTTTTCGCAGGTGATAACTTCGCCGATAACCAGGCCTTGCAGGCCACCTTTAATGGTTTCAATTTTTTCCACACTACCTACTTCGAGGCCGATCTGTGTCAATATGTTTCCCAATTCGTGAGCGCTGTAATCGAAATCCAGATAGTCTTTTAACCAGTTATATGAAATCTCCATTGTGATTGCTTTTCGCTGTTTTTTAAGGCACCAAAAGTACACATTTTTTATGCCGGGGCAAAGATAGCGTTCTCCTTTTTACAATTTAATAAAACCCTGCAAGACGTGGGGAACGAATTATCTGTAAAGAATTTGCTGCCGGATTTTCAGTGTAAAGGGTTTATCAAGGTTTTTTGTTCCCCGGGGTTTGGCGGAAGGAACCTCATGGTTCACCTGAAGATATTAACATCTGTCAATCAGCATCCAAAAATTTGTACATTTAGAAAGAGAAATTTATTTGGGTTATGCTACAGCAGTGCATCTTCGGAGACAGGAATTACAAGCAGAAATTAGCCAACTTCAGTATTGACGACATTTCGGAGCTTAATGCCAAAACCGGGATAATTTCGAAATATATTAAGGCCCTTGAAAGCGGATGGATTGAACGAACAAAAGAAGAAGCAATACAAGCCGACTTTCTGAATAAATTTTTTGGCGATGTTCTTGGTTATGATTATAACGACCCTGCCCTTTGGAACCTTGAAAAAGAATATAAATCGGTTACCGACAGTACAAAAGCAGACGGGGCGCTGGGATTTTTTTCTTTGGATGGAACAACCGTTGTTTTTGATGTTCGGGCAGTGATTGAGTTGAAAGACGCATTCACCGACCTCGATAAACCTCAAAACCGGCAAAGCGACAAAAGGACTCCCGTTGAACAGGTATTTTCATATTCGTCGAAAGCCGGGGGAAACTGCAAATGGGTGATTGTTTCAAATTTCAAAGAGATTCGCCTATATCACGCTTCAGACCAAAGCCGTTACGAAAACTTCTTCTTGTATGATTTATTGTTGCCCGATAATTTAAAGCGTTTTTTCTTTCTTCTTCAAAAGGAACGTTTGATCTCCAAAAAATCGGAATCATTGGTTGATGTTTTATACCGTGAACGTCAGGAGGCAGAACAAATAATCTCAAGACAGTTTTACAACCAATATAAAAATCTTCGGATTGAGCTTCTCGGACATTTAAAACAAAACAATCCCGGCAAAGATGAACTTTCGCTCTTAAACAAATCGCAAAAAATACTCGACCGTTTCATATTTGTTTGCTTTTGCGAGGATAAAAACCTGTTACCGGCCTATACAAGTAAAAAGGTTAAAGATATTTTAATAAACGCGTTTGATTTTGAACCCAATAAACTTTGGCGTCAGCTCAAGGGTTTATTTCAGAGTATTGACATCGGAAATCCCCCGTTGGATATAAACAAATTTGACGGAGGATTATTTGCAAAAGATGACGAGCTTGACAACCTGATAATAAACGATAAAATACTTTTAGAACTTATAAAACTATCAGATTATGATTTCGACAGCGACCTTAATGTAAACATCTTAGGGCATATTTTCGAACAATCGTTATCCGACATAGAAGAACTAAAAGCTCAAATCGGTAATGGCAAAGAACTGACAGACGAGCAAAAAAGTGATGTTCGCAAAAATGGCAAACGAAAAAAAGACGGCATTTTCTACACACCCGAATACGTTACCCGTTACATTGTGAAGGAAGCTATTGGGAGCTGGCTCGACGACCGCAAACGCGAATTAGGTTATTATAATCTCACTGAACTTACTGCCGACGATATTGCCTCCATTAAACCTGAAAACAAAAAAGGCAATAAACTCAAATTTAACCGTAACGTTGAAACGTGGTTGACTTTCTGGGAATCGTATAAGGAGCTATTGCGTAACATAAAAGTTCTCGACCCGGCTTGTGGGTCCGGGGCATTTCTTAATCAGGCATTCGATTATTTGTACGCCGAAGGCCGAAAAGTAAGCGAAGAAATTGCACGTTTGAAACTTGGGCAAAGGGAAGCATTTGAACTCGACCGCCATATTTTAACAAATAACATATACGGTGTTGATCTGAACCCCGAATCGGTGGAAATAACCAAACTTTCGCTTTGGCTAAAAACTGCCAATAAAGGGAAAGAACTTACAGCGCTTGACGAAAATATTAAATGTGGAAACTCTCTGATTGACGACCCTATGGTCGCAGGAGAAAAGGCTTTTAACTGGTTCCGGAGTTTTCCTTCTGTTTTTCCGCATCACTACCAAAGGTCGCAAAAAGAAGAAAACACTTTTGAGGAACCAGCTTACAACTACAGTAATCCACAGAGCAAAGGATATGAACGATACGGGTTTGACGTAATTATCGGGAACCCGCCGTATATTCCTGCGGAAGAAATTCCTCATGAGCATAAAGAGTATTATCCAGGTGTTTACAAATCTGCTTTTGGACGGTTAAATGTTTACCCTATTTTTTATGAAAAGGCCATCTCCTTATTAAAAAAGAATGGATATGTAGGCTTTATAACACCTTATACGATTTCCAAAAACAAGTACTATCTCGAAGCTCGTAAAGTTATCATTGATAATACATGGTTAAAACAAATTGTCGATTTCCAAAATTTTAAAGTTTTTGAGGACGCAACTGTCGATTCAATTATTTTAATCCTAAACAAAATAGAAAATGAAGACAGGAATGTTTGTTTAATTGATAACATAGTTAGTTTCACAAATCAGGATTATAGGACAACTTTTTTTAAACAAGCTGAAATTAGGAAAAATGAGGACTTATCATTTATAACTGCTAATTCAGACTTCTTTCAGAAATTGTATCTGAACTCTAAAAAAGTATCTCAGGTAATAAATTTCAATCAGGGAATAATTACAGGGAATAATAAACTATTTGTTTCAAAAACGAAAAGTGAAAATTCAAAACCTATAATCACCGGAAGTGATTTTAACCGATACTTCCTTTCCTATTCTGACTTATATATTGATTATTCTGAGAAATTACACCGACCAAGAACCAAAACAATTTTTGAAATAAAAGAGAAAATATTACTTAGACAAACAGGCAGTTATCCAATCTGTACCATTGACTCAAATGGTTTCTATACTTTGGATACCGTTCACAATGGATTAGTAATTGATCCGAATTTCGATATTAAATATTTGCTATGTCTTTTAAATAGTAAATTACTGCGATATATTTACAACAGCCAAATCAAGGAAACCGGTAAAGTATTTGCCCAGGTTAAAATAATGTATATTGATGAATTACCAATAAAAGACATATCAAAAGAAGAACAAGGCACCTTTATTGCCAAAGCAGGTATAATGCTAAATAACAATGTTCTTTTAGTCGAGTTAAAGAATAAATTTGTTCAGCTCATAAGAAGCAAATGGGCTAACCTTAAAATTACCTCTAAACTTAATGACTGGTATAACCTGACTTTTGAAGAATTCAGGAAAGAACTCGAAAAACAAAAGGTGAAGCTCACATTACAAGAACAATCCGAATGGCTTCAATATTTTAATGAGCAAAAACAAAAGGCCCGGCAAATACAAGAAATAATAAACCAAACTGATAAAGAGATAGATAATTTGGTTTATCAGCTATATGAATTGACAGAGAACGAGAAAATGATTGTCGGTGGTTGTCGGTAGCACATTCATAAAATAACCGGGTATCTGACGGGGAACTAACCACTAACTATCATTAAGTCATCTGGTTAATAATACAAAAGAACGATGTGCCATTGTCGTGTCAGCATTCTTTTGATCCCAACTCATGAAAATTTTTATTTCTATTCTAACTATGCAGTTTTGATCTTCTTCCTTCGCCTGATTTTTTTTATTTTTCAGGCTGAAACGAAAACACAACTTTACAATGAAAACACACCAGGTATTTTTTGCGGCCTTGTTTTTGCTGACGGCCGCATGTCAAACAAAAAAAGCTGATATGGGAAATCCCTTTTTTGCTGAGTACGAAACCCCTTTCCAGGTTCCGCCGTTCGACCGGATTAAGATTGACCATTACCTTCCGGCGCTGGAAGAAGGCATCAGGCAACACAGCGCTGAAGTTGACGCCATTGTAAACAATCCGGGGGAACCATCTTTTGAAAATACCATTCTCGCTTTCGATCAGTCGGGTGAACTGCTGAGTAAAGTAGAGAGTGTGTTTTTCCCGCTTAATTCGGCCAATACCAACGATGAAATGCAGGCCCTTGCCAGGCAGATTTCGCCGATGGTTACCAGGCATGAAGATAATATTTCGATGAATGCAGGCCTCTTCAGTAAAATAAAGGCTATTTACGAAAAGCGTAACGGGATGGGCCTTGATGGCCAACAGGTACGGTTAGTGGAGAAATTTTACCGGGATTTTGAACGCAACGGGGCCAATCTTCCCCCCGACAAGCAGGAGATACTGCGCGGTATTAACGAAGAACTGGCGAAGCTGAGTTTGCAGTTCAGCGAAAACGTTTTGCATGAGACGAATAAAAATTTTCGCTTGGTTATCGACAATGAAAAAGACCTGGCCGGGCTTCCTGCCGGTGCCATTGCCCAGGCTTCCGATCAGGCCCGGCGCGACAGCATGGAAGGGAAATGGGTATTTACGCTCACCCGTCCCAGCATGACGCCTTTTTTGCAATATGCCGAAAACCGTGATTTGCGTGAAAAACTATATCGCGGGTATTTTATGCGTGGCGACAACAACAACCAGTTCGATAACAAGGAAATCATAAAAAGAACGATCACGCTGCGCCAGCAGAAAGCGCAGTTGCTCGGTTTTGAAACGTTTGCTGATTACATCATTGATATTAACATGGCGAAAACACCGTCGAATGTATACGAATTCCTTTTGAAACTTTGGGAACCAACCATGAAAATTGCCCGGCAGGACGTAAAAGAAATGCAGTCAATTATCGATAAGGAGGGCGGTAACTTTCAACTGGCTTCATGGGACTGGTGGTACTATGCCGAAAAATTACGCAAGGCAAAGTACAAGCTCGATGAGAACGAGATCAAGCCGTATTTCAGTTTGGAAAATACCCGTGACGGAATGTTTTATGTTGCCGGAAAATTATACGGGATTACCTTTACCCATCGTGCTGACCTTCCGGTTTACCATGAGGAAGCAGTGGCTTACGAGGTAAAAGAAGCCGACGGTTCGCATCTGGGCGTATTGTACCTTGATTTCCATCCGCGCGACGGCAAAAGGGTAGGGGCGTGGTGTACTTCGTTCCGTCCGCAAACCTATAAAAACGGGGTAAAAATATCTCCTGTCGTATCCATGGTAATGAATTTTACCCGTCCGGGTAGCAACACCCCAGCCCTGTTGTCGTTCGATGAAGTAACCACCATGTGGCACGAATTCGGGCATGCACTGCACAGTTTGTTTACCGATGGTTTATATAAACGTACCGCCCGCGATGTGCCGCGCGACTTTGTTGAATTGCCTTCGCAGGTAATGGAAAACTGGGCTGCCGATCCGGAAGTGATGAAAGTATACGCTAAACATTATCAAACAGGAGAAGCCATCCCCGATGAGTGGATAGGTAAAATTGAAGCATCGGGTCACTTTAACCAGGGATTTATTACCGGTGAATATCTGGCAGCTTCGTTGCTCGACCTCGACTGGCATACCAAATACGATGGCAGTGAGGTGAATGCTTTTGAAAAAACATCGATGGGCAGGTATGGCCTGATTGATGAAATCCTTCCACGCTACCGGAGCACTTATTTTTCTCATATTTTTACGCCGGGGTATGCCGCGGGATATTATGTCTATATCTGGGCTGCACAGTTAGATACCGATGCTTTCAAGGCTTTTAAGGAAACCGGCGATATTTATAACCCGGAACTGGCTGCCCGTTTTCGCGAACTGCTGGCCAAATCGGGCTCTGACGAAGGAATGAACGTATACCGCAAATTCAGGGGAAAAGATGCGACTATTGATGCGTTGTTAGAGAAACGCGGTCTGAACTAATATAGGGATATATGGTCAGAAAAGGTCGACAGGAGGGAGTACAAGTCTTTACCGTCAGGAACCGATAGCCTGCCGGCTGTGTCATCCTCAACTATAAACTGAAATTATTCTAAGTTAATTTATTTTGAAAAAGACGTTCAAAAGGGCGTCTTTTTGTTTTGTGGGGGGTATGTGTTGCAAAGGTCTAAAAAACTCCCTGAAAATCTTTGAATTATAACAGAATAGTTTTATTTTTGCCGCGCATTTTATAAATATAATGTCTAACTTATTAATTATTCGTTTATTACATGACAGAATTACAAAACGAGAACCTTGAACCAAAGGAAGAACTCGAAACGCAGGAAGCCGTTCAGGTAACCGAAGAAGTTGCTGCTGAAGCAGCAGAAGTAAAAGAAGAAGCAGTTGCTGAAGAATCGACTGATGTTGAAGTGGAAGCAAAAGAAGAAGTAGTTGTTGAAGAAGTAGCTGCGGTTGAAGCAGAAGAAGTAGTAGCTGAGAAACCGAAAAAAACGGCCAAAGCAAAACCAGTAGTTGAAGCTGCTGTCGAATTCGATTGGAGCGCATTCGAAAAAGGCGATACCACCAGCGCCGCGCACACCGAACTCGAAAACCTTTACAACAAAACCCTGACCACTGTTCAGGAAAAAGAAGTGGTGAACGGGACCGTTATTTCGATGAACAAACGCGAAGTGGTGATCGACATCGGGTACAAATCAGACGGTATTGTTAGCCTGAATGAATTCCGTTATAACCCCGAACTGAAAGTGGGCGACAAAGTAGAAATCTACATTGAAAGCCTCGAAGACATTAAAGGACAGATGATCCTTTCGCACAAAAAAGCACGTGCAATGCAATCGTGGGACCGTGTGAACATGGCCCTCGACAACGACGAAATTATCAAAGGGTACATCAAATGCCGTACAAAAGGCGGTATGATCGTTGATGTATTCGGAATTGAAGCGTTCCTTCCGGGTTCACAGATCGACGTGAAACCGATCCGCGACTACGATGTATTTGTTGGAAAAACGATGGAGTTCAAAGTAGTGAAAATCAACCACGAATTCCGCAACGTAGTGGTTTCGCACAAAGCGCTCATCGAAGCCGAACTCGAACAACAGAAAAAAGACATCATCTCGAAACTCGAAAAAGGACAGGTACTGGAAGGTACGGTTAAAAATATCACTTCGTACGGAGTATTTATCGACCTTGGCGGCGTAGATGGTTTGATCCACATTACCGACCTGAGCTGGGGACGTATTTCACACCCGAACGAAATTGTTGAATTAGACCAGAAACTGAACGTGGTTATCCTCGACTTCGATGATGACAAAAAACGGATTGCCCTTGGTCTGAAACAATTGACCCCTCACCCGTGGGACAACTTAGACGCTAACCTGAAAGTAGGCGACAGCGTGAAAGGGAAAGTAGTGGTAATGGCCGACTACGGTGCATTTGTTGAAATTGCCCCGGGAGTGGAAGGTTTGATCCACGTTTCGGAAATGAGCTGGTCGCAGCACCTGCGCAGCGCCCAGGACTTCCTGAAAGTAGGCGAAGAAGTGGAAGCACAAATCCTTACTTTGGACCGCGACGAACGCAAGATGTCACTGGGCATCAAACAGCTCCGCAACGATCCATGGGGCGACATCGACAACCAGTTCGGCGTTGGAAGCAAACACAAAGCAACAGTGCGCAACTTCACCAACTTTGGTGTATTCGTTGAAATACAGGAAGGTGTTGACGGCCTGATCCACATCTCAGATCTGAGCTGGACAAAAAAAATCAAACACCCGTCGGAATTCACTTCTATCGGTGCCGAGATTGATGTAGTGGTTTTGGACATTGATAAAGAAAACCGTCGTTTGAGCCTCGGCCACAAACAATTGGAAGAAAACCCGTGGGATGTGTTTGAGACCATCTTCTCGGTTGACTCAATCCACGAAGGAACTGTGGTCGAATTGTTCGACAAAGGCGCAACCATTGCCCTTCCCTATGGTGTGGAAGGTTTTGCAACCCCACGTCATCTGGTAAAAGAAGACGGTTCGCAGGCCCAACTCGAAGAAAAATTAGATTTCAAGGTAATCGAGTTCTCAAAAATTGCAAAACGGATCATCCTTTCTCATTCACGTGTGTTCGAAGATGAGAAAAAATCGGAAGAAGCGGCAAGCAAAAAAGTTCAGGCAAAATCTACCAGAAAAGCTGTTAAACAGGTGAAAGACAACATCGAAAAAACAACACTTGGCGATATTTCCGAACTGGCAGCCCTGAAATCGCAAATGGAAGCCGACGAAAAAAAGTAATTTTGAATAGGGTATGGACAAATCCATAGGAATTTCCTAAATTGCATTATGGATTTTGAAATTATAAGACAGGCAGATCACACCAGGGTAAAAGTCCTTAGCGGAAAACTGGACACCAATAATGCTCCCGATCTAAAATCGGAGTTGGTAGTGACCACCGGTAATGGTGAAAGAAACATCATTTTGGATGTCAGTAAATGTCGTTACTGTGACTCGTCGGGGTTAAGTGCTATTTTGGTGGCCAACCGGCTTTGCGAAGATGCCGGTGGAATGTTTATTCTGACCGGCCTGCAACCTGATGTGGAACAAATTATCCGCATTTCGATGCTGCATACGGTGCTGTGTATTACCAGGTCGCCCGAGGAAGCCGAAACGCTGATGAAAGAAAGAAGCGGACAATAATTGCCGATGTCTTTTGAACTGACCATATTGGGTAGTAATTCTGCGTTACCTACATCAAACAGATATCCGACCGCTCAGGTACTAACCGTTCCTGGGCGGTTTTTTTTGATTGATTGCGGCGAAGGCGCCCAAATGCAACTACGTAAAAACCGTATCAGCCTGTCGAAAATCGACCATATCCTGATTTCGCATACACACGGCGACCACATTTTCGGGCTGATCGGGCTGATTTCGACGATGGTTTTATTAGGCCGGAAAAAGGACCTTCATATTTTTTCCCATTCCGAACTGCAAAAATTCATTCAATTCCAGCTTGATTTTTTATATCCGAAGGAAATACCATTTCGCCTGGTTTTTCATCCATTGAGTTTCCGGTCCCCACAAACTATTTATCAGGATAAAAGACTCAGCATCACTTCTTTTCCTCTGAAACACCGCATTGCAACCTGTGGATTTTTGTTTCAGGAAACGGCCAAACTTCCCAATCTGAAGAAAAATAAAATAGAAGAATACAACATACCCATCCGCGACCGTCAGAGAATAAAAGAAGGAGCTGATTTTATATTGCCTGACGGGAAAATTATTCCCCACAGCGAACTGATAACACCCGCTAAACGTCCATGCAGTTATGCCTTTTGCAGCGATACCGCCTACCATGAAGAAATTGTGGAAACAATCCGGGGAGTCGACCTTTTGTACCATGAAGCAACATTTGCAGAAGATAATAACGCATTGGCTGCTGAGACCTTTCATTCAACCGGGAGACAGGCTGCCACAATTGCCCGGAAAGCAGAAGTAAAAAAACTGATCATTGGCCATTTTTCAGCCCGTTATAAAACCAGTTCTGTTATTTTGGAAGAAGCCCGCGAAATTTTTCCCGGGACTTATGCGGTTGAGGATGGCGATGTTTTTAAAATAACCGGTGATGCCTGAAATTAAAGTACATTGAACCAGTTGTGCAGCGAGTGGGAAATCAGCATGTAAATTGCCAGTCCGAGAATATCGTTCATTGTGGTGATAAACGGGCCGGTGGCCAGCGCCGGGTCAATCCTGAATTTATTCAGCGCAAGGGGGATCAAGGTGCCAAAAATGGCTGCAAAAAGGATGACGATAAACAATGAAATACTAACCGACAAAATCAGGCTCATGCTTTCTTCCATGAAAAAGTTATAGCTGAATATCAGGGTCGAAAAAATCAGTGCAGTGATCAGCGCAACGGAAAGTTCTTTCAGTAGTTTGTGGCTCATCGAATCGAAATCGCGGCTGCCGCTGGCGATACTTTGCACAACAATAGACGACGATTGGACCCCCACGTTTCCGGCCATGGCGGCAATCAGCGGGATGAAGAAAGCAACTTCCGGTATTTTTTTCAGCGATTCTTCGTGCGAGCCCAGCACCAACGCACCCGTGATGCCACCCAGCAGGCCGATGAACAGCCAGGGGATACGTGCCCGGGTAAGTTGCCATACCTTGTCGCTGGCCTCTACGTCGCCTGTGATACCCGAAACCATTTGGTAGTCTTTTTCCGCTTCTTCGCGGATCACGTCCACCACGTCGTCGATGGTGATACGGCCTTTCAGACGGCCCAGCTGGTCGACAACCGGAAGCGCTACCAGGTCGTACCGTTCCATAATTTGTGCAACTTCCTCCTGGTCGGCATTTACGTTTACCGAATGAACTTCCTCGGTAACCAGATTCTTTATAATGGTTTGTGTGGGTTGCAGGATCAGCCTTTTCAGCGAAAGGAGGCCTTTTAGTTTGTAGTCGTCGTCCACCACGTACACGTAATAAATTTCATCAATATCCTCGGCCTGCTTACTTATTTCTTTCAAACAGGTCTGTACGGTCCAGTTTTCATTTACGGCCACCAGTTCCTTGGCCATGATCCCCCCGGCGGTGTCTTCGTCGTAGACCAACAGGTCGGCAATGTCGCTGGCCTGTTCTTTGTCTTTTATTTCCTGGAGAACGGCTTCCTGAAGGTCTTCCTCCATGTCGGCAATCACGTCGGCAGCATCGTCCGAATCCATGTGTTCGATGAACCGGGACGCAATGATTTCGGGAGGGAGCGCTTTCAGAAAACGTTTCCGGTCGTCTTCCGGGATTTCAACCAACACGTCTGAGGCCTTTTCTTCGTCAAGCAACATGTAAAGATATTTGGCCTCCTCCATGTTCAATTCCTCCATGATTTCGGCAATGTCCGTCGCATGAAGGTCTTCGATCATAGAAAGTACTTCCTGTCCGGAATTTTCTTCGATCAGCACGATCAACTTATCGATAAATTCCCTGGTAAGTTCTGACTTCATCTTGTTACATGTTTTTGGGCTGCTCACTGATCAGCCTGGTTAATAATTCAAAATCGGAAACACTTAGTTGTTCGGGCCGCAAAGCCAGAAGCTCACTGTTTTTAAGTGTTTCGTCGGTAATCATTGCTTTCAGCGAGTTTCGCATGGTTTTCCGCCTCTGGTTGAAGGCTGTTTTGACGACCTGGAAAAACAGTTTTTCGTTACACTCCAGTTGCTCCCGGCCGTTTCGGACCAGGCGTATCACTGCCGATTTGACTTTCGGGGGCGGAATAAAAACATGTTCGGTCACCGTAAACAAATATTCGATCCGGTAAAAAGCCTGGAGCAGCACGCTCAGGATGCCGTATGTTTTTGAACCGTGTGTCGCTGCGATGCGTTCGGCCACTTCTTTTTGGACCATGCCCACCACTTGGGGAATCTGTTCCCGGTTTTCAAGCACTTTGAAAAATATTTGTGAGGAAATGTTGTACGGAAAATTCCCGATCACGGAAAACGTGCCGGAAAAATATTTTTGCAAATCCAGCCTCAGAAAATCGCCTGAAATAATATGCCCCTGAAGTTGCGGAAAATGGTTTTCCAGGTATTCAACCGATTCGTCGTCAATCTCGACAACATGCAGATGGTATTTTTTTTCAAGAAGAAACTGAGTAAGTACTCCCATTCCCGGTCCTACTTCCAAAACGTTTCTGGTTTCGACAGACAGGCTTTCAACAATTTTCCGTGCAATATTCTTGTCTTTCAGAAAATGTTGTCCCAGGTTTTTTTTTGCCCTTACAATGGTCATTACTTTCGCTCTCGTTCATTTTTTATTTGCCTTGAAATAATCCTGAAACTCTTCCTTTTTTAAAACAAATATTTATTTTTGTCTGCATAGCGTTTCCCCGCGGGGCGCGCAAAGATAAAAAAGAATAGAAACAGCGCTTTATTAAACGCATTTAAAAATAAAGCATTTTCATCAATAATCAGGTAGGATTTGAAACAGAAAATATTGAAAGTACTCAAGTTTATTGCCTTCCTTACTCTTGGTATCGTAATATTCTGGCTGGTATACAAAGACCAGGACATCAACCGCATCAAAACTATTCTGAAGAACGATGTAGATTACCGGTGGATCATCTTTTCCCTTTTTTTGGGGTTATTGAGCCACCTCAGCCGTACGTTGCGCTGGAACCTGATGATCGAACCGCTGGGCAAAAAACCCCGGATACTGAACACTTTTTTGGCGGTGATGGTTGGTTACCTGATGAATTTTGTGTTGCCGCGCATGGGCGAGATTTCGCGTTGCGGGGTACTGTCCCGGTACGAAAAGATTTCGTTCACCAAACTCATAGGGACCGTGGTTACCGAACGCCTGATAGACATGGTTATGTTGCTCCTGATGCTGGTAATCGTGGTTTTTACTCAATTTGGGAAAGTGTTGCATTTTATCAAAAAAAATCCGGGGGTAAAAGAGAAACTTTACGAAATAGTACTGTCGCCATATCTCCTTATCGGCCTTGTTTTTATTTTACTGATTGTTTGGGTTTGCCGGGGCCGGATAAAAGAAACCAGGATTTTTAAACGGTTTGCGGAACTTCTGAAGCAATTTGCCGAAGGATTTCGTTCAATAAAGAATATGAAGAACAAATGGGCCTTTGTTGCTCATTCTGTGTTTATATGGCTAATGTATTACCTGATGTTGTATGTGGTTTTTTTTGCTTTTGGCTTTACTTCCGGCTTGTCGGCTACAGCAGGGCTTACTACCTTTGTGATCGGCAGTTTTGGCATGGTTGCACCGGTGCAGGGAGGAATTGGCGCCTGGCATTTTATGACCATTGAAGCGTTGACCCTGTACGGGATTGAGAAAGCCGACGGAACAGTATTTGCCTTGCTTTCGCACAGCAGCACTACGGCTATGTTGATTGTTATGGGGTTGGCTGCTTTGCTGATCTTGCCATTCATTAACCGGCAGGCTGAGTAATTGGTATTTGTAACATGACTGGCGTGAATACGGAACTTTTTATCGCACGGCGCATTTTTTCATCAGGCGAAAAGTCGCAGCAGTTTTCGCAGCGGATCATTAAACTGGCATTGTTGGGCATTGTCCTCGGCCTGGTGGTGATGATCCTTTCGGTGGCCATTGTCACCGGTTATAAAAAAGAAATCAGCGATAAAGTTTTTGGGTTTGGTTCACACCTCCAGATCGTGAATTTCGATACCAACTACTCGTATGCTACCGAACCAATCAGCCAAAACCAGCCTTTTCTCGAAGAACTGAAAAATCTCGGAGGAATCAGGCATATTCAGGCTTTTGCAACGAAACCGGGCCTGATAAAAACGGATGACGAAGTGCAGGCTGTTAACCTGAAAGGTATTTCCTCCGATTTCGACTGGAAGTTTTTCCGGGAAAACATGGTGGAAGGCGAAATAATTGATGTCAGCGATACCGTGCCTTCTAAAAATATCTGGATTTCGCGGCAAATTGCTTCGATGCTGAAACTAAAGCACGGAGATGAAATGTTGATGTTTTTCATCAACGAAAAAGAACGGTTTCCCCGTAACCGCATTTTTACCGTTTCAGGGATATTTCATACAGGACTGGATGAATTTGATAAAATGTTTGCTTTGGTTGATATGCGGCATATTCAGCGGCTTAATAACTGGGAGGGCGATGAAATAAGTGGTTTCGAGATCGTGCTTGAAGATGTCTCGACCATTGATTTTTCTGAAATGCAGGTGCGCGACCTGGTGGTCAATAATATGGTGGAAGATGCACCTGTTTTGAAGGTGGTCAATGTAATTGCAAAATATCCACAAATGTTCGACTGGCTCCGCCTGCTTGATATGAATGTGTGGGTATTGCTGTCTTTAATTGTCGTCGTGGCCGGATTTAATATGGTCTCAAGTTTACTGGTTATCATTCTCGAACGCACCCGGATGATCGGTATCCTCAAATCGCTGGGACAAGCTGACTGGAGCATCCGCAAAGTATTTCTTTATCTTTCATTCATGCTCGTTTCGAGGGCGATGATATGGGGGAACCTGCTCGGAATTGCCATTTGCCTGCTTCAGCAACATTTTCAGATTATCACACTTGATCCGCAAACCTATTATGTTTCTGCTGTGCCCATAAACTTTTCGTTGTTCCATTTGTTATTGCTGAACATTGGTACGGTAATCGTTACCATTTTGATGCTGATCGTCCCAACCTGGTTTATTGCCCGCATTTCGCCTGAAAAAACAGTCCGGTTCGATTAGCAGGCTGTTTATTTTAATGAAATTGTCAGACAAATGTTTTTTACCGGTTTTTCAAGTCCTTTTATATCGATCTTTCTGGCAGTTGTACTGCCCTGGCTGATTGTTGTTTTTGGCAAAGAGGCCGGGTTACAGATCGTCCCCCGCCTGGTTGTGAGCGTTGATTCCAAGCAGGATACGCCTGAGAAAACATCCGTTCCTGCAGTATCTTCCTTTTCGAAAACTGAAAAAATACCGGCTGATAAAGCGTTTGCATGTTTTTATGAAGCGGGTAAAGAATATTTTTTCTTTCAAAAAGAAACGGACAAGTACCTGCGACCGGGAAACGATGCCTGTTTGGGCATGCAGGCTCCCCGTTTGGCAGGGCCCCGCGCACCTCCGCAGATGTTTGCAATCTAAAATCCGGCTTCCGGCGCTGATAAAAGGTTTCTCATTGTGCCGGATGCTGCCAGTGAACTAAAATTTATTGTAAACATCCAAAAAACTTAACCATGACTTTTTTAAAAAAGGCGGGTCTTGTTGCATTCACTTTTTTATTTGCAATAAGTCTGAACGCCCAATATTCAATTTCTGGACGGGTTGTCCATTCCGAAAATGGGGGGCCGCTTGCCGGAGCCCATATTTATCTTCAGGGAACCACGCTGGGGACGGCCTCCGGAACTGACGGAGAATTCACTATTCACGGCATTTCAAAAGGAGTATATACAATTCGTGTCAGTTTCTTTGGTTTTGCGACGCACGAACAGGTACTTGAAATTAACGGCGACATCAACAACTTCAGCAGCAAACTGGAGCCAACCAGTATCGACCTGAATGCGGTGGTTGTTACCGGGACCCGTACCGAAAGAACCTTGAAAAATACACCTGTGCTCACCCATGTCATCGGGAAAAACACGCTCGGGTCACAGGCGGTAACCTATCTTCCGCAGGCGCTGGCACAAAACGATGCGTCGTTTGAAATGTTCCGAGACAATACGGTTAATTCGTTCAGCCTCGATGGCCTTGGCGCCGAATATGTTTTGTTTTTAATTGACGGCGAACGTATTGCCGGCGAGACCAAAGGGGTTGTCGAATTGTCGCGAATAAACCCGGAGAGCATCGAGCGGGTGGAAATGATCAAAGGAGCTGCTTCGACACTGTATGGAAGCAATGCCATCGGCGGGGTAGTGAACGTCATTACAAAGCAGGTATCGCAGCCGCTTGAACTGCGGGCCGGGGTAAAAACGTCGCTGTTTACTGATCCGGCTGAAGACAAAACACGCTCCGATAATTATTATTTTGCCGGTATCAATCTTTCAGGGAACAAACTTTCGTCGTTTACTGATTTTAAGGTGAATCAATATGCTCCGTATGATCTGAGCGGTGGCGCTGGTATTTACGGAATCATGACCCAGGAAAAGGAAAATAATTTTGTGATCAATCAGAAACTGAATTATCGCGCCAGTGATAAATTTTCGGTTTCGGCACGGGCGTCATTTTTTCAGCTGGATACTGATTATAAGCTGGAAAATTATCCTGACAAACTAAACCGCGATTTTACCTGGGGTGCGAAAGCCAGTTATTATCCGTCGGCAAAGGCCAAATACGAGTTGTCGTATCATTCCGACCATAATAAGATTTTTGATGTAACAGGGACCGGCGAGCAGCTTGATTACGACAATCTGTATAATAACCTGCGCCTTCTTGCCACCTTAAAATCATTTAAAAATAATATAATCACCGGTGGTTTCGAGCATGTAGGAGAAAAACAGTCGTCGGTTCAGAATAATATCGACGACAAAGCACAGAACAATGTCATTCTTTACGCACAGGATGAATTTGAAGTGAATGATTTGCTGACTTTGACCGGAGGGGCCCGCTTAGAATTCCATTCGGTTTACGGCGAGCATTTCACGCCACAGGTGAGCGCCATGCTAAGTCCCGGGAATTTTAAAATTCGCGGTGGTTACGGAAAAGGGTTTCGGGCCCCGACCGTGAAGGAACTGTATACCGATCATTATCAGATACCGGTACCCGGGGCGCCTTTCCCGATGTATCTTGATGGAAATACCGCACTGAAACCGGAGGAAAGCAATTATTATTCGGCTTCGGTGCAATATGCAAACAAAAAGATTGATGTTTCGGCTATTTATTCCGTAAATGAAATCTCAAATCTGATCACGACCGATTCAATATACAATGTGGTCATGGATTTTACGGTAATGCCGCCCCGCCCTTCCGAAATACATTACATTTATTCAAATGTTGAGGAAGCCCGGATTTCAAGTCTGAGTTTTTTATTGAAATACAGGCTGACCGGCAACCTGACCTTTTCCGCTTCGTTAAAATACAGCGATCCCAAAAACCTGACGGGCGAATCTGATTTGCTGAATATCAGGAAAAAGAATGCACGGTTTAACCTCGATTACCAGAAAGATTTCGGAGATTACCGTCTGGATGTCAACCTGAACAGCAGTTATTACGGAGAAAAAACAGTAGCCGATATATACAGCCAGCAAGGCGGAACAAAGAACCTGGGCGGGTTTAATCTTTGGAAACTGACCACTGTACATACATTTAACGAGCGCTTCACAATTACCCTCGGGGTCAGCAATATCTTTGATATTACAGATGAAGAACCTCGTTATTTTAACCTGACTACTCCGGGGCGGATGTATGTTGCAGGGGTATCGGTGAACCTGTAATCCGGACAATAAAAACAAAAAATCATCCTGGAACGGCGAAGTTTCTTACTAAATATCTTTACCGTGTACGGGATGTTTTTTCGGTACATGTTTGCTGTTTGTCAAATAATTGCAAATAATTACGAAAATCGGGGACAGAAGATTGCATGCTTTTGGCATCTGTTGTTTCTTTGTGCATATTTTTAATCATGCAAAACAGGTTTTTGTCATTTTTAAGTGAGGCATTGACCGGTGAACTTCCCGGATTGCAGGCACACCGGAAAATGGTTCCTCCGGGCCGCAGGTTGTTGCTGCCAGAAGGAGCTGCACTGAAAGTAAAACACAGCGGGGTATTGTTCCTTCTTTTTCCCGACGAAGACCAGCTTTTTACTTGTTTGATCAAACGTCCGGCAAGTATGAAACATCATCCGGGGCAGATTGGGTTTCCGGGGGGAAAGGTGGAAAAAAATGATTTGTCGCCGCAAATGGCCGCCATGCGCGAAGCAGGTGAAGAAGTGGGAATTTCTCCCGGGTCGTATCGGATGTTGGGCAAACTGTCCGATCTGTACATCCAGGTCAGTAATTTTATCATTCACCCTTATGTGGCATGGGCCGACAGAAAGCCTGATTTCACCGTGAATTATTCGGAAGTGGAAAAGATCATTCTTTTTCCTGTTCAGGATTTCATGAGAAATGAACATATTTCTGAAACAGAGATAAATACCTTCTCGGGCTTGTTGAAGGTTCCGTATTATCCGTTTGACGGTGAACTAATATGGGGCGCAACTGCCATGATCTTGTCGGAATATTTCGAGATCACAAAGTGTTATCAGCCTGTTCCGGAATAGCATTTTTATAGTGCATGTAAATAGAAATCACATTGTTTACAAAATTATACGGTTC
The DNA here is from genome assembly GCA_034003625.1 of Prolixibacteraceae bacterium. Taxonomy (GTDB): domain Bacteria; phylum Bacteroidota; class Bacteroidia; order Bacteroidales; family Prolixibacteraceae; genus GWE2-42-39. Next base: position 101,188 of record JAVEYG010000010.1, read on the forward strand.
TTCACCCCGGCAGTAGCCATTCCGTACAGCCTTGTCGTTGTAAAAACGGGAAGCTGATTTATTCAGTAAAAAATAATCCACATTGCCATCCCATTTGGCAGGGTCCTTATCGTATTTTTTTGCTAAGCGCTGGGCATCGATGACATGTCCGAGCCCTACATTATATGCTGCCAGTACAAATTTTATCCTTTGAGTGGAATCGGGAACCTGTGTGCTAAACTGTTCTTTGAGCCATTTCAGGTTTCTGATTCCTGCACGGATATTCATCCGGGGGTCTTCAATATTGGAAATATTGTACCTTTCTGCTGTTTCAGGCATGATTTGCATCAATCCGTAGGCTCCGGCCCACGACTGGGCTTCCGGATCAAATTGAGATTCTTTGTAAATAATGGCTGCAATCAGGCGCCAGTCGAAACCTGTTCCTGCACTTTCTTCTTTTATCAAGTCGTCAAATTCAGAAAAACGCCCTTTCAGCGAGTGATAATCGTTTTTCACCATCAGGCTTGAGCGGCTGTTCTCGAAATATTTCTGGTATATGACGCGAAATTTTGATGTTCCGGTAAAGTTTGCAATCCAGGTGTTCAGGTATTCCAGCCATCCGGGCGAGCCTTTTCTGACTGCCCATGCAATATTTTGAGGAAAACTTACCGGGGTTTTTACATCAAGGTTCGGATAATAGGTCTGGTTGACCCGGGCTACGTGCTCGTTGCAGACGGTAAAATCGATTTCTCCTTTGGCAACCATCGCCACAAGTTGTTCTATTCCGTAAATACTGTCCGGTGTAATGAGTATGTCTTTTCCTATTTCTTCCGAAAGATTGAGTATACGCCGGTAATACGATGAGTTGTTCTGGACATGTACGGTTTTCCCTGCCAGTTCAAGCTGATTTCGTATCAAATGATTCTCAATACTTACTGATGACATTTGCCTGTAATTTTCAGGTTTTCGCTGAACCAGTACCTGTCGTGTCTGCAGGAGCGGGGCTGTAAAACTGGCCAGTTCCGGATGCGGTTTGGCAATAATCATATTTTTTGCAATCAGGTCGTATTTTTTTCGGCGTAAGCCGCGAAAAGTTTCATCCATATTGTTGCTGACCATTATCTCAAGTTCCACCTTCATATCTTTTGCCAGTTCCTGCAACAGTTCATAATGAAATCCCATAGGGTGGCCTTTGTATACAAAATAACTAGTTGAATTGTAATCGACCACTGCCCGTAGTTTCCCGGATTCAAAGATTCGTTTTAAATCGTGATCCCGAATTATATCCATTTCGCTGTCAGGTTTTTTCGGGTTACAGGAAGAGAGTGAAACAAAGACAATGATGAATAGTATGGATATGTGTGAGTGCTTCATTCAGAAAACGGTTAATGCTTAGTTGTAAAACGACCAGGCGACACCAATACGGTATGTTCTTTTGTATAACGGATACGAAGGGGCAGCCCAGAAGTTGCCATCCAGCAGATCGGAAGTTACATTCATCAGGTTAAAAAAAGCTCTTGTCCGCTTCAGCTTCAGGTTAACATGAAAATCGATAAACGGGTAATTTCCTATTTTCTGTTCGTTTTGCAGGAAAAACCGTGCCGTAGAGGGTTCAAAAGCATCGGCATAAAACGAACTTGTATACCGGGCATCGAAACCAATCTGGGCATGCATTACCTTCGATATGATTGTGCGGTAACTCAGGCTCAGGTAAGTTGCAAAATCGGGAAGATGAATATAATCGGCTTCACTGGCCGACTGCCATAGGATCCGTGAACGGATCAGCCAGTGGGTGCTTTCAAAATCCTTGTCGAGCCATGCTGAAAGAATCAGCAGTTCGCCGTTGGCCTGTGCCGGCAACGCGTTTTCGTCATTGTATATGTAATTGCCGATCAGCGCATAATTGGCGCCGATGCTTGCGTTGTATCTCTGGGAGCTTATTTTTCCGCGGACAACCATTTCGTTGATGTTACTGAAATGGTTTCTCCACCGGAAATGATTCGAGAAATAATTTTGCTCGAAATAATCGGGGACCAGTGTTTTCAGGCTCCCCTCAATCCGGAGCGAGGTAGTATCTTTTCCAATCCTCAGCGGTTTGTTGATATAGCCTTCCACTTCAGTTTGTCCGCTCCGGTAACCTGCAAAATACATTTTACCGCTCGCATTCCATTGCCAGAATTTTCCTTCCGTGCGATACACAGCCCCGCCCAGGAAACTGTTGCTTTGTTTCCTGTCGTAACTATATTTTACACTCGGTGCAATATCCCAAGTATAACCGGGAATAATGAAACGCCCGTCCTGCATGCTGTAGCGCTCTGGTAACTCAAGAATGAATTCCTCGGAAACATTGTCCATCTCCGGGAATCGGTACCACAACTGGTCGTTTCCCATGAAAACACGTTTCCCGAAAGTGTATTTCCGGTCGGGGGCTTCGTAGAACCTGATCTGGAAAACATTGGTCAGCCGTGTGTATTTGGTAACATCGTTGGTGCCTTCGGCATTCAGGTACTTATTTTTGAAGAAACCATCGGCAAGGTCTGTTTTTTTGAACCCACGTTTGTTGTTGGAAAGTTCTGTTTCAAAAATAAATCCGGTACGCGGGATAAATTTTTCGGTGACGTATTCTTCATCATCTTTGTCCTCAATGTATTTCCCGATCCGGTATTCCGTTGAAAAACGGGCGGTATTGTTGGCCAGTTCGCCGTATGCGTCATTCATCCTGAGGTTTAACTGTTCTTCCATCAAGTCCTGCCCAGGCTCAAGCCCGCCGTCTTCTTCCGTTTGTACCCGATTAAAAATAACATCTCCGTGAATGACCACCTTGTCGGCCTGGTAGCTTCCGAATAAACCTACATTATGATATTTGCTGTCGTCTTCATCGCTGTCATAATAGCCTTTTGAGCGGGCCTGGTTATAAAAAAAAGCAATATTCAGTTTTTCGTTTACATTTTGTGAATGGAATACGTTGAAACGGGTTTCCGTTCTCAGGTTCTTGTTTTCGCTTTGACTGTAATCAAGAAGCGAATACGGTGTAGTGGTATTAAAATATTGGATTTGGGATGGGAAAAGTGCGTATGCGTCGAAGCTGTGAAAAAAATAAAAATCAGAATTGTATTTTCGTCGGAAAAAATCGTTTGAGATATAGGCTCCTCCGAGTACACCGGTAAACGTATTTGAAAAACTGATCTTGTTGTATGGTTGATAATCCTGGTAAAAATTCAGTACAGTATCCAGTTCCGATTTTATAAATGTGGCACCGTAATCAGACAACTGCCAGTTTTTGATAATTGAAGGGACCGACTGTTTTTGCCGCAGGGAATCTCCGTCTGCCGTACCTGTGATTCCGTGTTGTCCCATATGGCTATAACCACTGTCTGCAGAACGTTTGAGTGTTCCCTGTGCCGACAGGAAACCGCAGACAAGTATCAGCAATATAATTGTATAGCTTAGTTTCTGGATCATGTCCGCGCAAAGATAATTAAAACTCAAAACCTCCGTTGTTATTAATTCTTAAAAAAACATAACTCATCGGCATGTCCTTTTTTCATCTTTTTCTCAACAAATTAGCCGGCTGAAATTCAAACCGTAGCGGTTCATGGTAAAGTTTTCAACCAAAAGTTGTTAGTTACTGTGCTTTAATGATAAATTGAAGCGCGCCGGATTTGATTATATTTGTGCAAATTGCAAAAAACTATGACTCCACAATACGACGAAGGATCAATAAAAACGCTTGATTGGCAGGAACATATCCGAAAAAGGCCCGGGATGTACATCGGAAAATTAGGCGATGGTTCTGCTTACGATGATGGGATTTATGTCCTTCTGAAAGAGGTAATGGACAACTCCATCGACGAATTTATGATGGGGAACGGGAAGCGGATTGATGTCGTTGTCAGCAATGAACTGGTTTCGGTGCGCGACTATGGCCGGGGCATTCCGCTGGGGAAATTAGTTGATGTGGCATCGAAAATGAATACCGGCGCCAAATACGATTCGAAGGTTTTTAAAAAATCGGTTGGTTTGAACGGGGTAGGTATCAAGGCCGTCAATGCACTTTCTTCAAAATTCATTATCAAGGCCTTCCGTGACGGAGAAGTAAAAGAAGTGGAATTCAGCAAAGGGATCATAAGCCGCGAAAAAGAGGTGGCTGCTTCTGAAGAACCAAACGGCACGTATGTGGCGTTTGTCCCTGATCAGGAAGTGTTCAAAGGCTATCATTTCATCAACGATTACGTGGTGAACATGATGAAAAACTACACCTTCCTGAATGCCGGCTTAGTGATCAGCATGAACGGAGAAAAGTTCCAGTCGAAAAACGGTTTACGCGACCTGCTGGAAGACAACATGGAATCGGAACCACTGTACCCGATCATCCACCTGAAAAACGGGGATATTGAAGCGGCCATTACCCACGGCAACCAATACGGCGAAGATTATTATTCGTTTGTGAACGGGCAGCACACCACACAGGGCGGCACCCACCTGATAGCGTTCCGCGAAGCGCTGGTAAAAACCATCCGCGACTTCTACAAAAAAGATTTTGAACCCTCCGATATACGGGCATCGATCGTGGCTGCCATCAGCATAAAGGTGGAAGAACCGGTGTTCGAATCGCAGACCAAAACCAAACTGGGCTCGAAAGACATTGGCCCCGACGGGCCGGGCGTCCGCAACTTTATAATGAATTTCATTGCAAAGGAATTAGACAACCACTTGCACAAAAATCCCGACGTGGCCGAAGTGTTGCTCCGCCGCATCCAGGAATCGGAGCGCGAACGAAAAGCCATTTCAGGAATACAGAAATTAGCCAAACAGCGGGCCAAAAAGGCCAACCTGCACAACAAAAAACTCCGCGACTGCCGGATTCATTATAACAACGGCGACCCGCGAAAAATGGAAACCAGTATTTTTATTACCGAGGGCGATTCGGCTTCCGGTTCCATCACCAAATCGAGGGACGTGAACACACAAGCCGTTTTTAGTCTGCGCGGAAAACCGTTGAACACTTTTGGGCTGACCAAAAAAATTGTATACGAAAACGAAGAGTTCAACCTGTTGCAGGCGGCGCTGAACATCGAAGAAAGCATCGACGACCTGCGGTACAACAAGGTAATCATCGCCACCGATGCCGATGTCGACGGGATGCACATCCGCCTGTTGCTGATTACTTTTTTCCTCCAGTACTTTCCCGAACTGATCCGGCAGGAGCATCTCTTTATCCTGCAAACCCCGCTTTTCAGGGTTCGTAACAAGCAAAAAACCATTTATTGCTATACCGACGAAGAACGGGAAAAGGCCATTGCCCAGTTAGGGAAAAATCCGGAGATCACACGGTTTAAAGGCTTGGGGGAAATATCGCCCGACGAGTTTAAAAACTTCATCGGCCCCGATATGCGGGTCGACTTGGTGAAAATGAAAAAACACGAATCGGTATCGCAAATGCTGGAATTTTATATGGGGAAAAATACCCCTGAAAGACAGGATTTCATTATTGACAACCTGTATGTTGAAAAAGATGAGTTGTAACATACCACCGGAAGGAAAAATAAAATGACCGAAGAATATTTAAGCGCAGACGATTTTCAGAAAGAAGAAAAGACAGAAAACATCAATTATCTTTCGGGGATGTACAAGGACTGGTTCCTGGATTACGCTTCGTATGTGATCCTTGAACGGGCGGTGCCTTATGTTGACGATGGCTTGAAACCTGTTCAACGCAGGATTTTACATGCCATGAAAATAATGGACGACGGTCGTTACAACAAGGTGGCCAACATCATCGGGCAAACCATGCAGTACCACCCGCATGGCGATGCGTCGATCGGCGATGCGCTGGTGCAGCTGGGACAAAAAGACCTGCTGGTCGATTGCCAGGGAAACTGGGGGAATATACTCACCGGCGATGGCGCAGCAGCCCCCCGTTACATCGAGGCACGCCTGTCGAAATTTGCGCTGGAAGTACTTTTTAACCCGAAAACCACCAACTGGAAATTATCTTACGACGGGAGGAACAAAGAGCCCATCACCCTTCCGGTGAAATTCCCGCTTTTGCTGGCCCAGGGGGTCGAAGGAATTGCCGTGGGACTGGCGTCGAAAATTCTTCCGCACAACTTCATCGAGTTGTTGGATGCTTGTATCGCCTACCTGAAAGAGGAGGATTTTGAAATTTTCCCGGATTTCCCGACCGGGGGATCGGCTGACTTCTCGAAATACAACGATGGTGTGCGGGGAGGAAATGTAAAAATCCGTGCAAAAATTGAAAAAAAGGACAATAAAACATTGGTGGTCACCGAAATACCTTACGGGAAAACTACCGGGGCACTAATTGAATCAATTATCAAAGCGAACGAAAAAGGCAAAATCAAAATCCGTAAAATTGATGATAACACGGCGGCAAATGTGGAAATAATGATCCATCTGGCGCCAGGCATTTCATCCGACAAAACCATCGACGCGCTATATGCTTTTACCGACTGCGAGGTTTCTATTTCTCCCAACAGTTGCATCATCCGCGACGACAAGCCGCAGTTTATCGGAGTCAGTGAGATACTGAAAATCAATGTCGACAATACGGTCAAATTGCTGAAGATGGAACTCGAAATCCGAAAATCGGAACTCGAAGAGGCCTGGCATTTCGCCTCGCTCGAAAAAATATTCATTGAAGAACGCATCTACAAAGACAAGAAATTTGAAGATGCCGCAAACATGGATGCGGCCATCGACCACGTCGACGAACGCCTGACCCCCTGGAAGCCCAAATTAAAAAGGGAGATTACCCGTGACGACATCCTCCGGCTGATGGAAATAAAAATGGCCCGTATCCTGAAATTCAACAAAGACAAGGCAAACGACCATATTCAGGCCATTGAGGACGAGATCGCGGAGATTGTTTTTAATATCGAAAACATCATTCCGTTCACCATTTCATGGTACAAACAATTAAAAAGCAAATATTCGAAAGGAAAAGAACGCCGCACTGAGATACGGAGCTTCGAAAATATTGAAGCTACCAAGGTAGTGGTTGCCAACGAGAAATTGTATATCGACCGGGAAGAAGGCTTTGTGGGCACAGGGTTGAAAAAATCGGAATACATCTGCGACTGTTCCGACATCGACGACATTATTGTTTTCCGGAAAGATGGCACGTATGTGGTTTCAAAAGTTACCGAAAAATCATTCTTCGGAAAAAATATACTGCATGTTGCCGTATTTAAAAAGAACGACAAACGCACCATCTACAATGTAGTGTACCGCGACGGCAAAAACGGGGTCGTTTACATGAAGCGTTTCCCGGTAACGGGTGTCACCCGCGACAAAGAATACGACATTACGCAAGGTACGCCCGGTTCGCGGATCATGTATTTTAGTGAAAACCCGAACGGCGAGGCCGAGGTACTGAAGGTGACCCTGAAGCCAAAACCCCGCATCAAAAAATTAGTGTTCGAGGTCGATTTCGGAGAACTGGCCATCAAAGGGCGCGCGGCAATGGGCAACATCCTCTCGAAAAACGAAGTGCATAAAATTGTGCTGAAAGAAAAAGGCGTTTCGACACTCGGAGGCCGGAAAATATGGTTCGACGAGGATGTATTGCGCTTGAACTCCGACGGGCGCGGAAAATATCTGGGCGAGTTCATGGGTGAAGACTCGATTCTTGTTTTGTACAAAAACGGGGAATACCAACTGTATAATTTCGATCTGTCGAACCACTTTGATGACGGGATACTGGTTATTGAAAAATTTGATCCGCGAAAAATATTATCGGCTATTTATTTCGACAGCGAGCAGGGGTTCTATTACGTGAAACGTTTCCAGATTGAAGAAGGACAGGGTAAACGGGTTAATTTTATCGGCGAGTTGCCCAATAACCGATTAGTTAGTATTACCTGGGTGCGTTACCCGAGGTTTGAAATTGAATTTGGCGGAAAGAACGGGCAACGCGAGAACGAAATTATCGAAGTGGACGAGTTTATCGGCGTGAAGTCATACAAAGCCAAAGGCAAGCGCCTGACCAATTATGAAGTGCAACACATCAAAGAGTTGGAGCCGGTCATCAAAGATGAAGATATAAAAGAGGAGGAAGAAGTTGAAACAGACGGCACATCGGGTGAAGGAACAGACGACATCCCCTTTGAAATCAACTATCCGAAAGATCATGGCCCGGAAACCCCCAATCAAATGTCATTGTTCTGATTATGAGAATTTACCTGATTGGATATATGGGTTGTGGAAAGTCGACACTGGGACGCCAGTTGGCTTCCCTGCTCGGATTGACATTGATAGACCTGGACCACTATTTGGAGAACAAATACTTCAAAACTATTCCGCAAATTTTTGAGGAAGAAGGGGAAGAAGATTTTCGGCGTAAGGAACAGGCTGTTTTGCATGAGGTTTCAACATTCGAAAATGTGATTGTGGCCACAGGCGGTGGCGCTCCCTGTTTCTTCGACAACATGGATGTAATGAACCGCACCGGCTTCTGCATTTTCTTAGATGTAGACACCAGCGAATTAGTCGAACGGCTTACCCATGCAAAGACCGAACGTCCGATCATCAAAGGAAAATCGGGCGAAGAACTGGCCGGCTTTATCGACGGGATGATGGAGAAACGGCGGCCTTTCTACGAAAAAGCAAAATACATACTGAAAGGCAAAAATATTACGGTGGATCAGGTACTGAAAATAATCAATAAACACTAATCGGGTGCGGAGATTTTTAATCTCCGATTAGAAACGGGGTAAAAACAGTTATTTAACGATCTTTTTTATCATGCTTGAAATTTGTGCTTTGGCTTCGGGCAGCAACGGTAATTGTTATTACATCGGCAACCAGTCGGATGCTGTTTTGATCGATGCCGGAATTTCGGCCAAACAGGTTTTGCTCCGGATGGAAAACCGCCGCCTCGCCCCGGCAAAAATACGCGCACTTTTTATCACTCACGAACACACCGACCATTTTCGTGGGGCGCGGGTTTTAAGCAAAAAACTCAGGATACCGGTCTACCTTACCACGGGAACTTATTTGTCGGCCAGGGACGAAGACCGCCCTGCACATGTATGCCTTTTTTCTCCCGGAGAAATAATCAGAATAGGAAAATTCAACATCCATTCGTTTGCAAAGAAGCATGATGCTGCCGAACCCTGCTCTTTCCGTATTGAATACAATCAAACCAACGTGGGTGTTTTTACCGATATTGGCGAAGCCTGCGAGAAGGTACAAGCCAACTTGTCACAATGCCGGGCCGTGTTTGTCGAGTCGAACTACGACGAGCAGATGTTGTGGAACGGACCCTATCCGTACCCGCTGAAACAGCGTGTCGCCTCTTCGTTCGGGCACCTTTCAAACGACCAGTCGCTGGAGTTGGTCAGTCAGTTTGGCGGCGAACAGTTGGAATATGTTTTCTTGAGCCATCTGTCAAAAGAAAACAATACCCCTGCAAAAGCATTTCAGAATTTTGCCGGGTTACAAGGCCGCTTTAAAGTGCAACTGACTTCCCGTGAAGAAGCTACTGAAGTGTTTCATCTGAAATGAAGAAGCCCCACAAATTGTGAGGCTGTATTGAATTCGGTATATAAACTATATATCTGACTACGATAGTTTTACATTTACTGCATTCAATCCTTTTCTTCCTTCGGCGAGTTCGTAAGTTACTTCGTCTCCATCCTTGATTTTATCGATAAGTCCGGAAACATGAACGAAGTATTCTTCGCCTGATTGATCTTTAATAAAACCAAAACCTTTTGACTCGTTGAAGAATTTTACTGTACCTGTTTTCATAATAAATTAAAAATATTTGATAATCATGTAAATATAGGTAAAAATGATATTCAACAAATCAAATAGGTCAAAAAAGAATTTTTTAAACGTTTAACAGGTTGTCATTTAATGCCTGCAGGGTTTCTTTTTTTAGTGAAGTGGGTACCAGGATCGAAATATTGTGACGGCTTCCTCCGTATGAAATCATCCGGATCGGGATACCCGACAACGCGTTGAATATTTTGGCTGCAAATCCCTTTTCTTCGGCAATCACATCGCCTACAATACAGACTATCGATTGTTCGGTATCAATTTCCACTTCTCCGTATTCCTGAAGTTCCTTTTTAATGCTTTCAAGATTCCGGGTATCGTCGATCGTCAGTGAAACAGCTACTTCCGAGGTTGATATCATGTCGATCGGCGTCTTGAAGAATTCGAATATTTCGAATACATTTTTCAGGAACCCGTAAGCCATCAGCATTCGGTAGGAACGGATCTTAATGGCTGTAATCCCGTCTTTTGCAGCCACGGCCTTGATCCCGCTCCCGCTCGATTTTGAGGCAATCAGTGTCCCCTCATCGCTTGGGTTCATGGTATTTTTCAGGCGTACCGGGATGTTTTGCAGTTTGGCCGGCAAAACGGTCAGCGGGTGCAGGATTTTTGCACCAAAGTAGGCCAGCTCGGCAGCTTCGTCGAACGACAACTGCTCGATTTTGCGTGTTTTGTCGACAAACCGGGGATCATTGTTATGAAACCCGTCAATGTCGGTCCATATCTGCACTTCTTCCGAGTCGATGGCTGCACCGATCAGGGTCGCGGTGTAGTCGCTCCCGCCGCGTTGCAGGTTGTCGATCTCGTTATCGGCGTTACGGCAAATAAAACCCTGAGTGATGTAGTAGTTGGCTTCGCCTGCTTTTTCGATCACCCCGCCTATTGTTTTCTTGGTGAAGTATAAATCAGCTGCCTTATCGGCATCTATACGCATAAAATCAAGAGCTGGTAAATAAACCGCCTTATGCCCGTTTTCATTCATTAAAATAACAAAAAGGGCGGTCGAGATCAGCTCGCCCTGCGCCAGTATTGTTTTCTCTCCGGTTTCAGAAAATTCGCCGGAAGTGAACAACTTAATAGTGTCAAAACTTTCTTTTACAATCCTCAGCCCTTCTTCTTTACTTTTTTCCTTCTTAAAAAGGTCGGCAACCACTTTTATGTATTTTGCTTCCAACAGGTTGATGACCATCCGGGCTGAATCTTTATTCTTCTTATACAAATAATTCGAAATTTCAACTAAGGAATTGGTCGTTCCCGACATCGCCGAGAGAACCACAATTTTTTGTTCTCCGTCTGTGATCAGTTCCATTACGGCCCGCATATTTTCGGGACTTCCTACTGATGTGCCTCCAAATTTTAATACTTTCATTTCTGTATAAATGTGAATTATTTGTTGAATTGCCGCAAATATGAAAAAAAACGTTGATATTGAAAATCTTTCCTGTTAAAATGAAAGTAAATATTCTTTGTTTCTTAATGATTTTTACCCTCTCGCTTTGCTTCCATGTAATTCAGCACGAAACGGATTTCGGAATAGCTGTACTGTTCGCCTAAATTTGTCCGTGCCTGAGAAGCAGGGCAAAGGCCGTTTTTATTGAAAAAAGCGCTGATCGTTTCTATCTTTTCATCGGGCAGCAACCCGTTTAACGGAAGTTGCCCCAGCCGCACAAAATAAGCCAAATGACCTTCAATGGTCGAGGGGGCCATCGTCCGCTCTTCGGCAATTTCGGGAATCGTTTTACCGCCCCGGAACAGGTCGAGGCTGATCTCCTTGGTGTCCATCGATGCTTTGGCTGCTGCTTTTTCGGCCCCGAACGGGACGTCCATCTTTTTTGCACGCCGATAGGCAATGCCCATTTCCAAAATCTCTTTCCCGAATTGCTGCATTTTTTTGCCGCCCATTCCCTGAATAGCTCTCAGACTGGCAGTAGTAACGGGTACTTCGTGCGCAATTTCGAGCAAGGTGCGTTGCCGGATGATCCGCGCAATTTCCACATTTAGCTGGTTGGCCTTCTTTTGGCGCCAGTCTTTCAGGCTTTTGAAAAAATCGGGATGTGCGGAAACCGACACCGGAACTTCTCTTCCTTTTTTTCTGGCTCCTGACGATGGGGGTTCAATGTTGGCTTTTGCCCGTGTTTCGAGATATTCTTTTAAGCGGAACCCATTTTTGCATTCTTCTATACAGGCTTTCTTTATCGCTGTTTCGTTTGAAAAACGCTCCATTGCAGAAGATAAAACTTTCCGCACTTCCCGGTTGTCGGTATCGAAATCAATATTCGCGAGAGGCTGTTCCACTATGGTTTCCAATTTTTCAGAAAAATAGGCGCTGGCTTTTTTCAGCCGTTCCTGAAGTTGGGGATTTGTTTCGGCATCGGCGCTTTGGCGGAGCAGCTTATTGAGCTGGATGGAAAATTTATCGGAAACGGCAACCAACTCTTCTTTTACCGGCAATAGCATATTTTGAAGGTTTTCCTGTAAATTGCCGATCAGTTTGCCCGAATGGTCGCCTGCTATTTTCAGCAGATAATACGCCATTCGCAAAACCGGCTGGAAATCGAACAGTTCGGTGAGCAACTGCTGCTGAAATTCTTTACGGGCATGATCGAGTTCTGAAGGGCCGGGTTGATTACGCTCTACCTCGTCGGTAAAACGAAGCACGGTGGCGTCGCTTTTCACGCTTTGCAGGACGATGGGTGAACTGAGCACCAGTCCGTTGAGCCTACGGCAACGGCTCAGGGTAACATACACTTGTCCGTGCGCAAACGACAGCCGCGCGTTGATGATGGCCTTATCGAAAGTCAGCCCCTGGCTTTTGTGAATGGTGATAGCCCAGGCTAATTTCAGGGGAAGCTGCAGAAATGTACCGGTCACTTCCTCGTCGATTTCCTGTGTTGCCTCGTTCAGCGTATAGCGGGCGTTTTGCCATTCTTCGGCTTCTACCTCCACCGGAAAAGCATCGCCCGGACAAACTACTTCCACCGTGTGCTCCCCTATCGCGGTAATCATCCCGATTTTACCATTGTAATAACGTTTACCTGCCGACGAATCGTTTTTCACAAACATCACCTGCGCGCCGGTTTTCAGTTTCAGTTCGGCATCGGTGGGAAACTGGTACTCCGGGAAATCGCCGGTCACGACGGCAGTAAACGTGCGGGGCTTGCTTTTTAATGCGCCGAGTTTGGCATCGTTGATTTCCTGTGCCTGGTAATTATGGGTGGTCAGCGTAATGTAGCCTTCCTTGTCGTCGGGGCTAAAACCGCGGATATAGCGCTGATTTAACTGAGACAATATTTCTTCGTCGATATTGTTTTCGCGGACTTTATTCAGCAAATCGATAAATTGCGGGTCGCTTTGCCTGAAAATCTGCGTCAGTTCAATGCCAATCCATTGGGAACGTTTCAACGCGTGGCTGCTGAAGAAGAAACAGGTTTCGTAGTATTTTTTCAGCAAATCCCATTCCTCGTCTTTCATGATGGGGGCAAGCTGCTGCAAGTCGCCGATCATCAGTAACTGGACGCCGCCAAAAGGTTTGTTGCGGTTGCGGAAACGCCGCAACACCTCGTCGATGCCATCGAGCACATCGGCGCGCACCATGCTTATTTCGTCGATTACCAACAGGTCGAGGCTACGCATGATGTTGATCTTTTCGCGGCTGAACCGTTTGATGCCGGCAGCTACATTGCCGTCGCCGGGAACCTGTACCGGCCTTGGCTGATCGGGGTTTTGCGGCACCTGGGGCCCGAACGGCATCTGGAAAAACGAATGGATGGTGACTCCGCCCGCGTTGATGGCTGCTACTCCGGTGGGTGCAACAACAATCATCCGTACCTGGGGCCCGAACGGCATCTGGAAAAACGAATGGATGGTGACTCCGCCCGCGTTGATGGCTGCTACTCCGGTGGGTGCAACAACAATCATCCGTTTGGGCGATGTTTTTCGTAACTGGTGCAGAAAAGTAGTTTTCCCGGTACCGGCTTTCCCGGTCAGAAAAATAGGCCGGTCGGTGTACTGCACAAAATCGAAAGCCAGTTGCAACTGCGGATTGGTTTTTATTTCAGAAATATCGGTGGCGGTCTGGAACATTTTTAATTATCGCATGTCGTTTACAAACGTGGAGAAATTTTAAGGCAAATTATTAAATAATCTGTTTAGAAGCAAAATAAGGATTGACTTTTTGGCGATGGATTTAGTCGCAGTTGGCAGTTTTCAGTGAACAGCCGGGTTCATGCGAAGGCGCAAAGGCACGAATTACGGGTTGCAAGCTGCAGGCTTCAGGCTGTTTGCCTGGAAGTCAAGTAATCCAGTAATTCTATGATTCTGCAATCGGGTAATCCAGTGATCCGAGAATCCGGCTGCTTTTTTCCGTCGTCCCATCTTTCTTTTGTCATTCCGGCGAAGGGTGGGACCTCATCGCACAACGCCATATCTAAAAATTCTCCTCAGGGTTTCAGGAGGGGTACCCGTTGGTTAGTCCGAAGGAGGGGAGAGGTGGTAAAAGTCTCGCACCTGCCACAATATGTGAACAGCCGGATTTTCAGATATTAGAATTTAAATAAAACTGGGGCATAAGCTGTGAAAAAATAGTGTCAGGTCAACAGGATTTTGCCATCCTGGCGCAGGGAAAGGTCTAATGATCAGTGTTTCGGAGGAACAGATTTTTCACTTCGTTCTGAATGACAAGGAAAATGTGACTGCAACTGTTATTTCCACATTGTGCTGATAAAAAAACGGGTAGGTTTCAGGGTGACAAACCCTCATTTTGGGTTGATGCAATATTCGATGATCATAATGTTCGACTGAAATGGAATCTGGTTTGATTTTTATTTTTTTTGCTGAAAAATAAAGAGCCTGTGAATCAGCCTTTCCTGAAGCCATTCATTAATTTATGGTTTTTTAACGGGGCTTAATCCTGCGATTATCGTGGCCGGGATGGGATTTAGGCTATTTTTGCGGTTTCATTTTTAATCCGAATTTATGCAAACTGTTCCGCATACTTTTCACATCCCGGTACTCGGACTGGGATATTCTATTGATACACCGGCCAAAGTGGCCCAATACGGTATCAGTTCCGTTATTTCCTTAGTTGACGATATCCTGATGGAGAAACTCCGGGAGATGTATTGCCACAAATTTGAATTGCCTTTTCAGTCAATTTCAGAAAAAATAGAAGATTACCGCGCCAAGCGGATCACGGCTTATCTTGATACCATACAGGAAGTGGTCCGGCGGAAGTTTGAGAAGATGAAAGGTTCGGTTCATCAGAAGGAAGGTGAAATTGAGAAATACATCCGGATGTTGCCCGATTTTTCGCAGGTGAAACAAAAATTCAACCAGTTTGTCAATGTGGATCTCGAAAATATGAGGCAACGAATGGGCGAGTGGGTGAACGAAAACCTGCATATTGGCGATATTGACGTCAACATCATGTCGAAGCTCGACCGCGCCAATACCCGGAACGGCGAGACACTGCCCGATATGTACAACGACGCCCATGCCGCATTGCGGGGTTTTGCCAACAGTACCCTGCATTCATCACTGGTACTTTCAGCCGGGATGAACCCTCGTCTGTACAGCTACCTCGAAGAGTTTGATGATTTTTATCCGGATGCTGAAGGGAGCCTGAAAAAGAAAATTACGCTGAAGGTGAGCGATTACCGTTCGGCTTTAATACAGGGCCGTTTTCTGGCAAAGAAAGGCATTTGGGTCTCGGAATACCGTGTTGAATCGGGCTTGAACTGCGGTGGCCATGCTTTTGCTACCGAGGGGTTCCTGCTCGGTCCGGTACTGGAAGAATTCAAAAATAACCGCGAAGAGTTGCAGCAGGTACTGCACGAAACATTGGTGAAAGCCCTTCAGGATAAAGGGAGACCGGTTCCGGAACAAACTCTTCCGTTAAAACTTACCGCCCAGGGAGGCGTTGGCACTGCCGGCGAACACCGGTTTTTATGCGATTATTACCAACTCGATTCAGTAGGGTGGGGAACGCCGTTTATGCTGGTACCCGAAGCCGTCAATATTGACGATCAAACCCTCGAATTGCTTTGCAATGCCAAAGAGGAAGACCTTTATCTGAGCCATGTGTCTCCGTTGGGCGTGCTGTTTAATAACGTCAGGGGGAACAGCAAAGACCGCGAAAAAATGCGGCGGGCGAAAGCCGGAAAACCGGGTTTCTCGTGTACCAAAAAGTTTCTGGCGCTAAATGAGGATGGTATCTGTACAGCCTCGAAACAATACCTTCGTGCCAAAACAAAAGAATTGCAAGCAATGGACCTTCCGGAAGAAGAATACGACATACAATATGCAGCATTGACCGATAAAACCTGTCTCTGTAAAGGATTGAGCGCTTCGGCCTACCAGTCGAACGGATTGGAAAGCAATGAAGGGCCCGATGTATCGGTTTGTCCCGGGCCCAACCTGGCATATTTCTCAAAACCGGTTTCGCTCGAAACAATGGTCGGTCATATTTACGGGCGTACCAATATTGTAGAGCGCAACGACCGCCCCAATCTTTTTCTGAAAGAGCTGAAAATGTATATCGATTATCTTGGTGGTAAAATTGACGAGACGTTGAAGCCCCTTTCTGAAAAGCAAAAGAAAGTTTTTGAGAATTTTCAGGAAAACCTGCAAAAAGGAATTGATTATTACCGCGAACTATTTCAGAAATATAAGAAGCAGTTGGAGAAACCAGGTGCGGTGAATTGCATGATGCAGGAATTGGAAAAGCTGAAAGAAGAAGTAGCGGGACTGAAAGTAAAATTAGGATAAACGAATTGTTCTTGTTGCGGTATGTTTCCCGGTAAATTAAGGGCTTGGCAAAACAAAATGCCCTGATATTCGTTTTTTCTTTAAAATGGTGGTTATGAAGAAACAAAAAATATACCGGCAACTGACCGTCGGGGAAGAGATCGTAAACAGCATTACACACGGGATCGGGGTGCTACTGAGTATTGCCGCGCTGGTACTGCTGGTTGTTTTTGCAGCCATCAAAGGAAATGCCTGGCATGTGGTAAGTTTTACCATTTTCGGCAGTAGCCTTATTTTGTTGTATTTGTCGTCGACACTTTATCACAGTTTCAGCAAACCCAAAATAAAAAACCTGTTTGCCCGGTTCGACCATGCCGCTATTTTTTTCCTGATTGCCGGGACTTATACGCCCGTTCTGCTTTCGAGCCTCCGTGGGGTAGCAGGGTGGAGCATGTTTGGTATTATATGGGGGTTGGCTATTGCCGGGGCTGTCATTCGTTCCATTTACCTTACCCGTTTTCGTAAACTAATGGTGGCCATTTATGTGTTGATGGGCTGGATGTTTGTATTTGCATTCCGTTCGATTATGCATGTCATCCCTTCCGATAGCCTGGTGTTTTTATTTATAGGCGGTATTCTGTATACCGTTGGCGTTGTTTTCTATGTATGGCGGAGCTTGCCATACGGCCATGGCATCTGGCACCTGTTTGTGCTGGGCGGAAGCATCATGCACTTTTTTGCAGTGCTGAATATTCTGGAATAGAAATTTTAAGCGCCCTCTTTGTCCTGCGGACATTTCCCCTAGGCGGAGGAAATTTTTTGGCCTGTGCAGTACTGTAATCTTAATCTTTACTAATCAAGAATATCTGTTATTTCGATAAAATTATTAGTAGATCCAACTTCAACTTTATCCCCTATAGTTTTTTCTTTGATAGAAATAGCCAATGGAGAGTTTATATTAATTTTCTGAATACCATCAGAGGCTTTGTATCCTTTTGTTTGATAATCTACTAATTGTACTATTAATTCTTTTCCTGTGTCAAGGTATTTTATTCGAACTTTAGTATTCAATTTTATTTCGGGATACACAATAACATTATTTGACTGAATTTTTTCTGAAATCATTTCTCTTTCAGGTTCATTGCTGCAAACTTCTTCTGAAGAAAATCTATGAATAACGGACCATTCTTTCTCATAATACTTGCTGTCAACCGGTTTCCCGTTAGCAGTAAAACTTTGAAATACCAACCGGTCAATGTCTTGAAATATTTCTAATGGAAAGATTTTGTATTCCGCTTTCTCAAAATCATTATATATAACTTTAATTCCCTGAAGATGTAATTGATCTCTAATTGAGATGTTCTCTGTTAAATGTGCTTTAAATATTTTTTTACCTTTCTGATAAAAATAAATTCCAATTATTTTTTCAGATTCTATAATCTTTAAATACATCAATTCGTCGTTTTTATTTAAACCATTCATGTATTCTTTCCCAATTTTGCGAGATAATAAAACAGGAACATATACCTTGTTAATATGTCCGGATTTATAACATTGAAGTAAATATCCATTCTTCTGATTCGCTTTAATAGGAATTATAAAATCGGCATTTAGTGGTTCATTGTCTGTCAGGATATAAGTTCCAGATAAATACAAATTTAAATACCGTATAATATTTTCTTCTTTTTTTTCATCCTCATTTAAAATATTATCCTTTCTAATGTACCATGCTCCTTTATTTGGTGCATATTTATAACCTTCTTTTGGAGTTGAACTCCAAAAGCAAGTTTCTGATTCCCAGTTTTTATCTTGTTCCGATTCTATATAAAAATCTTCTACAGTTAAAAAGTCTTCGTGTGTAATTTCTTCTTCAGGAACCTGAAGATTATGCCCATCTATAGCATTATTCTCCTCTTCTTGTTGATGGATAACACTTATATGCTCCAAATTGGCTTCTTTTATTGATAATAGTTTCCAAAGAGGTTCTAATGCCTTTTCTCGGTTTGAGTAATATTCATAACCCCGAACTCTGAAAAACTGCCAGCCACAACGTTCAAGAACTTTTTGTCGTGAAATATCATTCTGATACTGGTCAGGGCCATGCCAATAATCTCCATCACACTCAACAGCTATTTTAATTCCATTGGGTAGTACAGGCACTAAATCAATTTCATACTTTCCTTTAACTACTTTATAGTTTGGAATGACACAAAAGCCTTTTGTTACAATATCATTATAAACGTCTACTTCAAACCAGCTTCTAATAGATCAGGCTGGGTTCCAATCGTTTTTTTCGGGGGAACAGGAACTAACTGTCTCCTTTTAAAATCCGGAGTTTTGTAATTTATAAAATGGTTTAATAGCTTGTAGCGTAAGTCATCAGTATTACTTAAATCCTCTAACTGAACAGAATGGAAAAGCCAAACTTGTTCCTTCGCACGACTGACCGCAACATTGAAACGTCTTTCATCTTCTGGCTTAACCAACGCTGAACGTTTATGTTCACGGGACGTAACTAAACTCAAGAAGATTATATCTCTTTCATCACCTTGAAAAGATGCCGAATTTCCACAAACAATTTTTCTTTTATGATATTCCTGTTCGCCAATCCCTTTTAATAGTAAATTCTCAATCTGGTTTGCTTGCTGACTTCCTTGAAGAGTAATTATACCAAAAGTCTTGTCTTTATATCGTTTATCATTTAGTAAGAGTACAATTGTATTAACGATCTCATTTGCTTCGTAAGCATTCGGTAAACCCCGTCTTGTTTTCATAGAAAACATCAACCCACTTTCAGAGTTTCTCTAAAATGTTCGGAGAACTTTGATAGGCTTAGGAGGTGGAACTGTTACAATGTTGGTTTTGAAG
>JAVEYG010000040.1:0-32795 GCA_034003625.1 Prolixibacteraceae bacterium
TAACCGTGCATTTGCTTTAAAGACAAGTGCTTTCTTTTCTTTTGTCTGTAGTTCTAAAAATTATTGATTTTAAACAACATATGGGCTTTAAAGGCTCATTTAATAGAAATTATTTACGTATGAAAACTTTTTTAAAACTGACCTTGTTCTTTTTTTCTACACTATTTTTTCTTTCAGCAAAACCGAAACGGGAATTCAACAACGAAATATTGCGGCCACAATTTCATTTTTCGCCTGAAAAAAACTGGATGAACGACCCGAACGGGCTTGTTCACTACGAAGGAGAGTACCATCTTTTTTACCAACATAACCCGTTTGGCCCCGAGTGGGGCTATATGCACTGGGGTCATGCAATCAGCAAAGACCTGGTACATTGGGAATATCTTCCAATTGCATTACAACCGGATAACGGTTCAAAAGAAAAGGAATACGCCACCGCCTGGTCGGGCAGCGGATTAATCGACCACAATAATATTTGCGGTTTCCAGAAAGACAGCGTGAAAACCATGTTGCTTTTTTATACCAGCTATCAATGCGGGCAACGACTTGCTTATAGTACCGACAAAGGGCGCACGTGGAACAAATATGAAAACAATCCGCTTATCCCGTTTGATGAAACAGACGATGCCCGCGGCCCGAAAGTTTTTTGGCACCCGGCAAGCGGGAAATATGTAATGGCCCTTTACCGAAAACCCAACGGAAATGAAAGCCAGAAGGGAATTTCGTTTTATACTTCGTCCGATCTTTTCAACTGGGAATATAAAAGCCACATCCCCGGTTTTTACGAATGTCCGGACATGGTTGAACTATCAGTCAACCGCCGTCAGGATGAAAAAAAATGGGTATTGTTTGACGGGGATGGAAGTTACATAATTGGCAATTTTGACGGGGAAAAATTCACTCCGGAAAGCCCGAAACAAAAAAGCGATTACGGCAAGAATTATTATGCTGCCCAAACCTGGAACAACATCCAGGAAACCGACGGGAGAGACATCCAGATTGCCTGGATGAAAGGCGGTGAATTCCCGGGAATGCCTTTCAACGGGCAAATGAGTTTTCCCTGTGAGCTTTCTTTGGAAAAATCGAAGGATGGAATTTATTTGTTACGAAATCCCGCAAACGAAATTGAAACCCTGCACCTGAAACAAGAATCATGGGTACAGAAAAATATCATCCCCGGATTAGATAAAAACTTAGTTAGCAGGATAAAGGGAGATTGCCTCCACATAAAAGGGGTTTTCGATATAAAAACGTCTGACAATTTTGGATTTTTATTACGAAACGGAAAAGCGACACAGGGTGCCGAAGTAAGTTTCAATACAAAAAACAATGTCCTAAACTGCCTCGGACAACAGGTAATTGTTGAACCAATCGGACATAAACTGCAGCTCGAAATCCTGCTCGACCGCAGTTCTGTTGAAGTTTTTGTCAATGGCGGGAAAACGGTTTTGAGTTCCTGTTTTATTCCTGAAGAAAATGCGCAGAACCTGGTACTTTTCACATCAGGAGGTGAATTGATGGTTGAAAACCTGGATATTTTTGCCCTGAAATCTATTTGGGAAACTGAAGAAAAATAATTCCCGCCTCACAGAAATATGATTTTCCCCTATTTGTTTTGACTGTAAAGCAGCGTAAATTGCTTTTGTACAAACATGCAAAAAAATGAAAGCAATTGTAAAAAGCAAAGCTGAAAAAGGGATTTGGATGGAAGAAGTCCCCATGCCCAGGGTGGGCCCGAACGATGTTCTCATAAAAATAAGAAAAGCAGCAATTTGCGGTACTGACCTGCATATTTATAAGTGGGACGAATGGGCGCAAAACACGATTAAAGTACCCACTGTTATCGGGCATGAATATATGGGCGTTGTAGTTGAAACCGGTTCCGAAGTTTCACGTGTAACGGTAGGCGAACGGGTCACCGTGGAAGGCCATATTGCCTGTGGTTTTTGCCGCAACTGCCGTCGTGGGCGGCAGCATATCTGCGATCATACGGTGGGTATTGGGGTTAACCGGGATGGAGGTTTTGCCGAATACATTTCAGTCCCGGCACAAAACGTTTTAAAAGTAGACCCGCGAATTCCCGACGAAATCATGTCCATCATGGATCCGCTGGGCAATGCAACGCATACGGCCCTCTCCTTCCCTCTTCTTGGCGAAGATGTGATCATCACCGGGATCGGAGGACCGATTGGGGCGATGGTCACTGCTGTTTGCCGATTTGCCGGAGCCCGGTATATCGTGGGGACCGATTTAAATCCATACCGCCGCGATTTAGCCCGTAAAATGGGAGCTACCTTAGTTATCGACCCCATGAAAGAGAACATGAAAGAGGCGATGGAAAAATTAGGTATGGTAGGCGGTTTCGATATTGGCCTCGAATGCAGCGGATCGCCTGTCGCTTTTAACGACATGGTAAACCATATGTACAACGGGGGAAAAATATCGCTGCTCGGACTGCTCCCGAAAAACACGCAAATAAACTGGAGTGGATTGATTTTCAAAGGCCTGACCCTGAAAGGAATTTACGGGCGCGAAATGTACGAAACCTGGTACCAGATGGAAATGATGCTTTCCACCGGCCTCGATATCAGCCCGGTAATTACCCACCGCATGCCCGCCACCGATTATCAGAAAGCATTTGAGATCATGGAAGAAGGAAACTGCGGAAAAATAATTTTAGACTGGGAATAAGCATCTTCTCAATAATCCACCTCCACCATTACCGGGCAATGATCGGAATGTAACGCTTCGGGAAATATCGCTGCCCCTAACAAACGATTTTCTATTTCAGAGGTAACAATATGGTAATCAATACGCCATCCTTTATTGTTGGCGCGTGCTTCGGCACGGTAGCTCCACCACGAATATTGGTGCGGTTCGGCATTAAATTTCCGGAAACTATCGACAAAATCATCGTCGATAAATTGCTGGAACCATTCGCGTTCTTCCGGTAAAAAACCAGAGGTAGTTTGCTGTTTTTCAGGATTATGAATATCGATCCACAAACGGCAAATGTTATAATCGCCCGAAATAACCAGTTTTGGGCGTTCTTTCCTTAATTGCTGAAGGTAAATGTGAAAATCGGACAGGAAATCCATTTTAAATTCCTGTCTCACATCGCCGGTAGTGCCCGATGGGAAATAAGCGCTGATCACCGACCAATCGCCAAAATCCGCCCTGATGACACGCCCCTCCACATCGTATTTCGGGTTGCCCATTCCATATTCCACATGATCGGGTTTTTGTTTGCACGCAATGGCCACACCGCTATATCCTTTTTTTTCGGCAGAAAATGCAAAAAAATGATAGCCCATCTTTTCAAAATCAGCCTCATGCATTTGTCCTGATTGTGCCTTTGTTTCCTGAATACACAAAATATCGGGATCAGCCTGTTTTATCCAATCCAACAGCCCCTTACCGGCAGCGGCACGTATACCGTTCACATTATAAGAAATAATTCGTTTCACAATTTTTCGTATTTTTGATTTATAAAAGAAGTCAAAAAGATAATCAATTTGTTTCATTAATACCCCTCCATATTGAAAAAAGGAATTGTCATAAAATCGACCGGAAGCTGGTATGCTGTCAAATCGGAAGATAACGAATTGATTAACTGTAAAATAAAAGGTAAATTCCGAATTCAGGATATAAAAAGCACCAATCCGGTCGCTGTCGGCGACCATGTTGAATTTTTATTTTCAGAGGAAGAAAATAAGGATATAGGATTAATTACCAATATTATAGACCGAAAAAATTACATTGTCCGAAAATCAACCAACCTTTCGAAACAATCACATATTATTGCGGCCAATATCGATCAGGCTTTTTTGATTGTTACTGTTAATTTTCCGATCACTACCACCACTTTTATCGACCGTTTTCTTGCTTCAGCCGAGGCATACAGAATACCTTGTACTCTGATATTCAACAAAATAGATCGATACACCCGGGGACAAACAGAACATGTTGAAAGCCTGATAGAAACCTATTCCCGAATTGGATACAAATGCCTGAAAACTTCGGCAAAAAAGAATATCGGAATGGACGAGCTGAAAAAGATGATGAAAAACAAGACCAATGTTTTTTCGGGCCATTCGGGGGTTGGTAAATCCACTATAATCAACACGATACAGCCCGGTTTGAACCTGAAAACAAAAGAGATTTCCGATTCTCATTTCTCCGGCAAACACACCACTACCTTCTCCGAAATGTTTGAACTCGATTTTGGCGGGTTCATCATCGACACCCCCGGCATAAAAGGCTTTGGAATGTTGGAAATGGAACGCTGGGAAATTTCGCATTACTTTCCCGAAATGTTCAAATTACTCGACGGTTGCCAATATTATAATTGTTCGCATACCCACGAACCCGGCTGCGCAGTGAAAAACGCTGTTGCCGAAGGTAAAATTGCCGAAAGTCGTTATATCTCCTACCTCGGCCTCCTCGAAGAAGACGAAAAGTATAGAAATTGATCTGAACGGTATTATTTCATATAACAAACTATAACTTCAGTTAAATTATTTCAATTTATTTATTATTAGTATTTTAATTTTAAATAATCGAATATTATACGTGCCCGAGAATCGCCTATTTCATCAGCAACCGTACGAAAGGGTTGTTTTTTAAGGTTCTCAACGCTTTTAAATTTCGTTAAAAGGGTCTCGATAGTCACTTTTCCAACTCCTTTGATATTTTCCAACTCCGATTTAATAAAATCTTTCGAGCGTTTATCGCGATGAAAACTGATTCCGAAACGGTGCGCTTCGTCGCGCAATTGTTGGATCACTTTCAACGACTCTGAATTTTTATCGAGATAAAGAGGAACAGAATCGCCTGGAAAATAAATTTCTTCCAACCGCTTTGCAATACCGATGATGGTAATTTTTCCACGTAGGTCAAGTTTTTCCAAAGCCGACAAGGCCGCTCCAAGCTGACCTTTTCCCCCATCAATTACAATCAATTGGGGAAGCGATTTTTTCTCGTCAATCAACCGGTGATATCGACGAAAAACAATTTCTTCCATCGATGCAAAATCATTTGGCCCCTCAACCGATTTCACATTGAAATGACGGTATTCGTTTTTTGAAGGCCTAGTATTCCGGAACACAACACAGGCAGCAACCGGGTTTGTTCCCTGTAAATTACTATTGTCGAAACATTCGATGTGTATCGGAAGTGCATTCATCCGAAGATCTTTTTTCAACGTTTCCAAAATGCGCCCGGAATTTTTTTGCACCTTGGAAATCACCGTTTGCTTCTCTTTTTCGAGACGATAATATTTCGCGTTCCGTTCCGATAGTTCAAGCAATTTTCTTTTATCGCCTTTTTGCGGAACGCGAAAAGTTACGTTATCAAGAGAAATGTCAGGAATAACCGGCACCAGAATTTCTTTTGCATTGCTGAATATTTTTTGGCGAATATCAATGATGGCATACCCCAAAAGTTCCGGTTTCGGTTCATCGAGGCTCTTTTTAATTTCCATTGTATAGGTTTGAACAATCGCCCCTTTTATCACTTTCAGGTAATTCACAAAGGCAAAATTATTGTCTTCATCGATACTGAAAACGTCAACATCGGTAATTGTAGAACTGACCACCGTGGAGCGGCTCTGAAATTTCTCCAAAGAAATCAGTTTTTCCTTTATTTCATTTGCCTCTTCAAACTTGTATTCATCGGCAAATTGCTTCATTAAATCCTTCAGGTATTTAATGACCCCCGAAATGTTTCCTTTCAAAATATCGCGGATTTGTTCAATATTCTGATCGTAATCTTCCGTTTTAATTTTCCCCTCGCATGGTCCGGTACAATTCCCGATGTGGTATTCCAGACAGATTTTGTATTTTCTGTTTGCCACATTTTCTTCTGAAAGATTGTAATTGCACGTACGAAGCTTATACAATTTACGGAACAGTCCCAGCAATGTGCGTACAGTTAAAACAGACGTATACGGGCCAAAATAGGAAGAACCGTCCCTGATAACATTCCGGGTTTGAAAAACTCTTGGAAACCGTTCGTTTTTGACGACAATCCAAGGATAGCTCTTGTCGTCTTTCAGGCGGACATTGTAACGGGGCTGATATTTTTTAATCAGGTTGTTTTCCAGCAAAAGAGCATCTTCTTCCGTTTCAACCACCAGATGTTTGATGTCGGCAATACTGCGCACCAGCAAAGCAGTTTTTCGATTATCGTGCACCTTAGCAAAGTACGACGAAACCCTTTTTTTCAGGTTCTTCGCTTTCCCGATGTAAATAATTTTTCCTGTATTGTCGAAATACTGATAAATTCCCGGCTGATCGGGAAGAATTGCTATCAGCGATTTCAGATAATCCCTATTTCGGTTTACAGTTAAATTTTGCTTCATTCTTTCACAAATACATCCACAAAATCGAATTTATTAACATCGAACAAACCTTTATCGCCCAATTTAAGTTCGGGGATTACCAGTAACGACATGAACGCTATGGTCATAAAAGGCGACCCAAGCCGGGAGCCAAATTCTCGTGAACGCTCAATCAAATGGTTATACAAAACAGCTACTTCTTCTCCGTTTTTTCGGGTCATCAGACCTGCTACTTCCAATTCGAGCGCCAGTTGACCAGAAGTGTCGCCAACCACAATTCCCCCTTTGTTTTCGATCAGTTTGTTCACAACCGAAACAATATCCGGATCGGAAACGCCAACGGCAATAATATTGTGACTGTCGTGAGCAATACTACTTGCAATTGCGCCTTTCTTGAGCCCTGTATTTTTTATAAAACCTACCTGGACCGGTTCGTTTTTATAACGGCTCATAACAACCAATTTCAAAATATCACGATCGGTATCCGAAACCACCGAACCATTTTTCACCAAAGGCTCATGCCACTCCTGACCGGTAACCAATTCGCCATCGGTTACTGTTATCACCCGTATTTTTCCTTTTTCAGATTTTAAAATCAAATCATTTGTGGTTATTTCTTTGCGGTTAAAAAGATTTATTGCTTTCGATTCGTTTTCCGCAAATAATACGCTCCCGTTATCGTACACCATAACACCGTCAATTACGGTTTGTTGTACCTCAAAATTATGAAGATCGTCGACTATTATAAAATCGGCAGGATCTCCTTTTTGTAGCAAACCCACATTCAATTTATAATGATGGACAGGATTTACAACTGCTGCTTTTAATATATTATACAGGTCAAGTCCCTTCTCCAGTCCCTTTTTTATTAACTTATCGATATGCCCTTCGTCGAGCAAAGTATCGGGATGCGAATCATCGGTACACAACATTACCTGATCGGGATATTCATCAATCAACGAAAAAAGGGCATCGAAATTCTTTGCAGCACTGCCTTCACGGATCAGTATTTTCATTCCCAACTGAATTTTTTCTACCGCTTCATCGTACGAAAAACATTCGTGATCGGTCGAAATTCCAGCCTGTACATATTTTTTTAAATCATTGCCACGCAATCCGGGAGCATGTCCGTCAATCAACTTTTTGTGTTTTTGTGCCGATTTTATTTTCCCTATTACCTCCGGAAATTCATTCACCACGCCAGGAAAATTCATCATTTCAGAAAGAAAATAAAGATCGTTTCGCGACAATAAACGATCAACCGCTGCTTCATCGAACACGCATCCGGAAGACTCAAAAGGGGTAGCCGGCACACAGGAAGGCACTCCAAAATACACTTTCAATGGAACACTGCGGGCATTTTCAATCATAAAATTAATGCCCTCCTCTCCCATTACGTTGGCAATCTCATGCGGGTCGCTCACTACGGCAACTGTTCCACGTGAAACAACCATTCGCGCAAAAGAAGACGGAACCGTCATTGAACTTTCAATATGCACGTGGGCATCAACTAATCCAGGCAAAATAAACCCGGTAAATTCGTGTTCACATTCTCTGACTAATTGAATAGACCCGTCCTTCACTAAAATTTCACCTTTAAATTGTCGCCGACCAATAACGTCAATAATTATCCCTTTATATATTTTTTCCATATCCATGTTTTTAAAATATCAACTAAAGATATAAAAAGGCTGAAAAAGGATCAATTCTGTCTTCCTTTTTCAGCCTTTTCTTAAAATCCAGTTCCACGTGGAACATTAGCGACCCAAAAGCACCAATAACACATTAATATCAGCAGGACTCACCCCGGAAATACGACTGGCCTGCCCTATTGTTTTTGGTTGGTGTTTTTCTAATTTCTGTCGCGCTTCCATTGAAATTGAATTAATAGAAGCATAATCAAATTTTCCTTTAATAGTAATATTTTCAAGCCGGCTGTATTTATCAGCCATATTCTTTTCCCTTTCAATATACCCGGAATATTTAATCAGAATTTCAGCCGATTCTAAAATCTCATCAAACCGATTTTCAGGAATTACCTTTAAAAACTTTTTAAACGGCGTAATATCGTGTACCAAATCAAAAATTGAGATCTGCGGACGGGAAATAATATCAACCAATTTTACACCCTGTTTCAATGGAGATGTATTCTTTTCTTCTAAAATATGGTTCACAAAAGAAGGCTTGATGGAAAAATTACGGACAAATTCAACCACCTCATCCCGCATCCTGATTTTCTCTTCCAGCAAATCAACGCGCTCTTTGCGTGCCAAACCCAATTCAAACGATTTTCGGGTTAAGCGTATGTCCGCATCATCCTGACGCAATAAAATCCGGTATTCGGCCCGCGAAGTAAACATTCGGTATGGCTCATCAATTCCCTTCGTAACCAAATCGTCAATCAGCACTCCAATATAAGCTTCGTCGCGCTGTAAAATAAACTCAGCTTTGCCCTGGATTTTTAAATGTGCGTTAATTCCGGCCATAATTCCCTGAGCTCCAGCCTCTTCATAGCCGGTTGTACCATTAATTTGCCCTGCAAAATACAGATTTTCAATTAATTTAGTTTCAAGAGTATGGTGCAATTGAGTGGGTTCAAAATAATCGTATTCAATGGCATAGCCGGGACGAAATATTTTTGCATTTTCCAATCCCGCAATTTTGTGAAGCGCTTTTAACTGAACATCCCAAGGCAAGGAAGAAGAAAAACCATTCAGGTAATATTCAATTGTTTTTTCACCTTCAGGCTCAAGAAATAATTGATGCTGGAGTTTTTCGGAAAATGTAACTAATTTTGATTCGATACTGGGGCAATAGCGCGGGCCAATGCTCTGAATCGTTCCATTGTACATCGGAGAATCGTCGAAACCGGTTTCCAATTCACTGTGAACTTCTTCGTTTGTATAAGTAATCCAACAACTCCTTTTTATTAAATCGGATTTAACATCGGGCAAGTACGAAAATTTATAGTTTCCCGCATCACTTTCCTGTTCGGTCAGCTTCGAAAAATCGATAGTACGGCCATCAATTCGGACGGGTGTACCGGTTTTTAACCGACCGGTTTTAAAACCAAAATCAGCCAATTGGTCGGAGATAAAATACGAAGCGTTCTCCCCTATCCTGCCGCCTTTCATTTTGCTGCGGCCAATGTGCATCAGTCCGTTCAAAAAAGTACCGTTGGTAAGAATAACCGATTTGGCTTTAAACTCAACGCCTACATTGGTAACAACTCCTTTAACTTGTTTGTTTTCAAGCACTAAGCGTACAACTGTATCTTGCCATAAATCCAGGCTTTCAGTATTTTCCAACACATCGCGCCAGTATTCCGAAAATTTAAAGCGGTCGCATTGCGCCCTGGGGCTCCACATGGCCGGCCCTTTTGAACGGTTCAACATCCGAAATTGGATAGTCGATTTATCGGTAACAATTCCCGTAAATCCACCCAATGCGTCTATCTCCCTAACGATCTGTCCCTTAGCAATGCCTCCTATCGCCGGGTTGCACGACATCTGTGCATATTTCATCATGTCCA
Organism: Prolixibacteraceae bacterium; assembly: GCA_034003625.1. Lineage (GTDB taxonomy): Bacteria > Bacteroidota > Bacteroidia > Bacteroidales > Prolixibacteraceae > GWE2-42-39. The sequence goes on from JAVEYG010000040.1 coordinate 9,873, forward strand.
TCGTGATCAAAAGTGTTTTTGACCCCAGATTAGCCGCTGCTGCTGCTGCTTCACATCCTGCATGGCCACCACCCACCACAATTACATCGTAATACGGTAACATTCTCTAAAATTTTTAGGGTGCAAAATTACATCAAATCTCTGTATTTTAAAACTTTGAAAATTCTTCGAGATATTCATTTTCTTTTTTTCTCATTACTTGTTGCAATGATTCGTCCTTGTCATCGAAACCTATTAAATGTAAAACACCGTGAATAATTACCCGGTTCAATTCGTTTTCAAAAGAAACGCGAAATTGCCGGGCATTTTCGCGTACACGGTCAATACTGATAAAAATATCTCCGGAAACTAATTTACCTTCCACATAATTAAAGGTAATTATATCGGTGTAATAATCGTGGTCGAGGTATTGTTTGTTGATTTTCAGTAAATAATCGTCGGAACAAAAAATAAAACTTAAATCGCCACATTGAAAATTCTCCTGTTTAACAGTAAATTTTATCCATGTCTTTCGCCTTTTTTTATCGATGATCCGGCCTGAAAAATCTTCTTTATAAAAATTGATGCTCACGTTTAATTTTAAATTTAAATTCCATAATCCTGCCCTTCTCTTTCATATTCAATTCGTCGGCCAATTTACTGATCAAAAACAATCCCCTGCCCCGTTCAGAATGAATATTTTCGGGCATCGTGGGATCTTTGATGTCTTTTATTTCAAAACCTTTTCCTTCATCTTCGACCGTGATAGTCAGTATTTCATCCTCCCACGAACAACAAATAATTACATTTTTTTTCTCGTTAAAATGATTTCCGTGTGCGATGCTGTTGTTTACCGATTCCGACAAACTTAAGAGTACATGAAAAAAATTATCTCTTTTCAATTTCAGTTCATCGAAAAAATCGTCTAAAAACAACTCCAGTTTATTAACACTTTCAGTTCGAGATGGTATGATTAAATATTTTTCCAAACTATTCTTTCAGTTTATTCAGATAATCTTTGTATTTCCTGTCGTAATACTGTTCTAATTGATAGTTGTACCTGAGAATTTGTTCGTCGCCTTTCTGCACATCCTTTTTATACTGAAAAAACAAATCGGGGTTACTGTAAAATTTTTCAATTGCTGTTTTCGACTCGCGCTCGTTGTCTACATCGCGCTCCATTTCAGCCTTCTCTGCATCTAAAAGTTTATTCAATATGAGATTTTGCCGGTTAATGGTTTCTGCTGAAATGTTTCTTGAAATGATATCGCGTTTGTTGTTTTCCAACAATTGATCGACCATTTTTAGCTGTTCTTTCGCCGAACTACCCACTTCCGAACTACCCATCATTTCGCGTATTAATTGCTGCATAATTTCCTGTTGTGCAAGTGTTTGACCAAGTTGACGACTAATTCCTTCCTTGCTTCCGCTTTTCATTTGGTCAATCATTTTTTGCAACTGTTGTTTCATTGCCTCCTGCGATTGTTTCAGCATGTCTATACTTTGTTTTTTACTTTTTCCGGGCTTACTGCATTCCTGGTCGCCCGGCATTTCGTTGGCCATTTCTTCTTCTGCTTTTTTTATTATTTCCGAAATAAAAAGGGCCAGGTTGTTAAATGATGTCATGGCATTTTGCTGGTTCACCAACATATTGTAAAGTTGTGCTTCTTCCAACATTTTCAAAACCTGCTCCGAATTCGATTGCACATTCAGTATTTCGCGATTCACAACACCCGAAATCTGAGGGTTTCTTTTGGCTAATGAATACAACGAATCTTTTACAATTTTCGTTTGATCTATAATGCGTAACTGGTTGGTAAGTATCTCATTAATTAATGGGTCGTTTCCCTGAACCGTTTTCAAACTACCGTGCAAACGTTCCTGAAAATGACTTAAATAAACCAGGTTTTTAAGTATCTGACGTAAATTTTGCAAATCTTCGTATGCTTCTTTTTTCTCGTTTGCATCCAACATTTGTTGAATGGAAAAAGCCAGATTTTCAATTTTTTCTGAAATTGTTTTCATTCCTTCAGCCGACGAGCTTTTCCGTTTTTTGCCAATCATTAATTGATTTTCGGTAAACTCCTCTCCTATTTCTGAAAACTCTTTCTGAAAATCAGCCAGATTCAATGGTTTTTGTAGTTCCTTGTTAAAATTCAAAATCTGCGAATATTCTTCTTTTTGAAATTCATAATCACCTTGCATCTTTTTCTGAGCCTCAGCGGCTTTTTCAAAATCTCTGGAACTGTCAAGTTGGGCTGAATACAATTTTTCTTTTTCCGAAATTGAATGCAATTCATCAATTATTGCCTGAACTTTTTGAACCACTTTCATGCGTTTCAACATTTCGAGGTTACGTTCCAACTGCTTCGACAAATCGTCCAAATGCATGTCCATATCGTTGGTCAGTTGATCCAATTTTTGAGAATTAAAATCACTTGCCAGCTTATTAAATTCTTCAAATAACTTCTTCAGTTCATCGCTTAGAACCTCTTTTAAAAGTTCTTCAATTTGCTTTTGCTTTTCAACAATATCCGATTTTTCTTCAGTAAACGAATTTTTGAAATTTTTCAGTTCTTCGTTTTTTTTATTTATTTCCTGAAGTATCTCTTCCAGTGATTTACGTTTTTCAACAATCTCGTTTACTTTTTGCTGCTTTTCCCATTCGGTCATGTTTGAATTTACCTGGTCCATACGCAATTCATTCAAACCCGAACGGATTTCATCATTTAAACGGAAACTTTTATCCATCAGTTTTTCCAGGTCCTGAAAACCGGAATTTTCAAAATCACGACGGTCTTGCCGGTTTAAAAATTTTATACTGAACGATTCGGAACTTGTTTCTTTAAAACCGCTTACAACATCGTTGTCAAAAACAGAAAAATAATAATTCAACAACTCGTTATCTTCTTTAAAATCAGAAAAATCGAAGGTAAAATAGAAGTCCTGCTGATCAAGCGATTTCACAAAAGAAAGGTCAATGACACTATCGTTTTTCTCGTTAAACAACCGAAAAACCAGTCTCGAAAAACCGTAATCATCATTAATTGTCCCCTTAAAATAATAACGCATAAAATTGATTGAATCGCGCATTTGAACTACTTCAACCTGCGGATATAAATCGGGGATTACTTCTATCTGAAAAGTCAGCACATTTTCTTCCGAAAAATGTTCATTTTTTAACGAAACCGAATACTTACAATTTTTTAGTATACGCTTTTCAAAAACAAATTTATCAGACTCTTTATCGGATGAATAAACCAATGAATCGTCAAAAGTAAGTGTCAATTCATTGGTTTCAAATGTTTTGAAACTCCATTGTAAAAGCGATCCGTGTGAAATTTTTAAATCGCCTACATTTAAAAAAGTTTCACTTTTTAAATCGGTATACGAAGGTGGTACAACTTCCACTTCAAAATTTCCCATTACCGGAACCGGCACAATATTGATACGATACTGTTCCGAAAAATAATTGTCAGCCGAAAAATAGAACAAAAATGAATTGTTAATATTTTCTATTTCATAACTATACAGGTTTCCTTTTTTTTCCATTAAAAAATTATTGCCCCCGAAAGAAACAAAAACCAGTTCGGGGATAATTTTTCCATGAAGTTCCATTTCTATTTTCAACCCCGAGCCTTTTTTAACTTCAAGGCTTTCATTTTTCAATACAAATTTAAAAGGAGACGGTTTAATAAATTCCGATTGATAATGTATTAACCTGGATGCACTGTCAATCATTTCGTTACCTAAAAAAAGAAAGGACAATGCAAAGACTGAAAACACCAGTAAAAATCGAAAAAAAAATAATTTTAAATGACTTATTTTAATAGAAGAACTAAAATCAAAAACTTTTAATTCTTTTATTTTCTGATCGATACTCGCCCACACCAGTTCATTTGAATAATCGTTGTCCGTATTTTCAGCCAGCTCAATGCTGTTAATCAATCGGTCATCAATTTCAGGAAGATAGTTACGTACCATTTGCGCTACTTCCCTTTTTTCCATTTTTTTACCAATGCCAACTAATTTTAAAGCAGGTACAACAATCAACCAAATAGTTATAACTATACTGAAAATAAGAGAAATAAAGAAAATAAATACTTTTACTTCAGGTTTCAAAAAAAGAATATTTTCAGCAAAAAGAAGAATAAGTAAATACAATAGAAGAATACTAAAAAGCATCAATATACCCCTGAAAAAGGCAAATAATAAAAATTTGTGCTTAAACCTTTTCAGACTTTCAACAAGATGTTTATAGTTTTCTGTCATTTTTCTATCTTACTGAAACAAAACAGTTTTAAATTAACAAACAGTTTTTAACAACCTTTATTTTCCTGTTTATAAAAATCATACAAAATATCAAAAATAATTCTCCTTATTTGAAAACAATTTTTGCTTGTAAATTTTAAAATAAAAGTCAAGAATATTTCTTTTTTTTATATGAAACAGATACAAACACAAAAAACAGTTGCAATACTATACTTTTTACCAATAATTTAAAAAATTAACAGTTGTTGAATACTTTTATAGTTGTCTGATTTTTTGAATTTATAAGTGTGTAAAAAGAGTTAAAATCTGGTAACAATAAAACCTTTTTTAAAAATTCAAGTATTTACAAAAAAAGTTTTCAAAACAATTAACAGATAATAAATATCAGTATATTTTAAAATTTAATTTCAAAAAATAATACTAATACAAGGTTTCCTTTTTACAGTTTCGGGGATTAAGGTAACAGAGAAGGTTTAAGATTAGAAGAGTATGGATTCTCAACTTTCGATATTGTTGGTGGAAGATAATATGCTTAATCAGCGGATTGTAACTTTTAGTTTAAAAAAATATAATCATGCGGTTCATATAGCAAATAACGGGCTTGAGGCGGTGGAACAATTTAAAAATACCCCGTTTGATGTTATTTTGATGGATATAATGATGCCGGTGATGGATGGATTAGAAGCAACCCGTAAGATAAGGAGCATAGAGGATGAGAGAAGAGTCGAAAAAAGAACGCCTATTATTGCGATTACTGCAAATACAATGGACAACGACAGGGATAAATGTATTGCACATGGTATGGATGAGTTTATGGCAAAACCTTTCGACATAGATAAACTCAATTCCATATTTAGGCAGATGAAAATTGTAAAGTAAACTTTAGAAGCCTTTATTCCATTTTAAGTTATATTTGTTGTTCATTTTTGAACAGCATAAAAACACATGGGCGATTTTATCGATCTTCGAAGTGGTCAAATACCTGATAATGAGAAAGATTTTGACAAACAACTACGACCTTTAAATTTTGATGATTTTAAGGGACAGAATAATATTGTTGAAAATCTGGTTGTTTTTGTGAAAGCTGCTAAAATGAGGGGAGAAGCACTCGACCATGTTCTATTGCATGGTCCGCCCGGACTTGGAAAAACGACCCTTTCAAACATTATCGCAAACGAAATGGGAGTAGGGCTGAAAATTACTTCCGGCCCGGTACTCGACAAGCCCGGCGATTTGGCCGGTTTGTTGACCAATTTAGAAGAAAGGGACGTGTTGTTTATTGATGAAATTCACCGCCTCAGCCCGATTGTGGAAGAATACTTGTATTCGGCAATGGAAGATTTCAAAATTGATATCATGATTGATAAAGGGCCGAGTGCACGTTCTATACAGATAGAATTAAACCCTTTTACTTTAGTCGGGGCTACCACCCGGTCGGGATTGCTTACCAGCCCGCTAAGGGCTCGTTTTGGCATTAAATCGCACCTTGAATATTACGATGTAAATGTGCTGACCGGAATAGTAAAACGCTCTGCCGGTATATTAAATGTGAAAATTGAAGATCAGGCTGCAGTGGAAATTGCTTCCCGTAGCCGTGGCACTCCCCGCATTGTAAATTCATTGTTGCGCCGTGTGCGCGATTTTGCCCAGGTAAAAGGAAATGGAAACATTGACATAGAAATTACCCGTTATGCGCTGGAAGCGCTCAATATTGACAAACACGGGTTAGACGAAATGGACAATAAAATATTACTGACTATCATCGATAAATTTAAAGGTGGCCCGGTTGGTATCTCAACCATTGCTACCGCAGTAAGCGAAGATGCCGGAACTATTGAAGAAGTGTATGAACCATTTCTTATAAAAGAAGGTTTTTTGAAACGTACTCCCCGCGGAAGAGAAGTAACAGAACGGGCGTATAAACATCTTGGAAAAACAAATTACAACGGAACGGCTACTCTTTTTTAATCAATTCAATTTCAAATAATTTTGGCCATAATTTTCCGGTAACATACATTTTTTTGTTGTCCGGGCCGATGGCAATACCATTCAACACATCGATGCGTTCGTTTGGGTTGTAGGTGCCTAATATTCCCCGTAAATTGATTTCAGCAACAACTTTTCCTGAAAAAATATCAATTTTAACGATGTTGTCGGTCGTATAAATATTGGCATAAATGTGTCCGTCGGAATATTCGAGTTCATTTAAATATTGAACAGTGCCTTTATTGTCGGCTACCTGGAGTTTTTTTAAGGGCTTTAACGAAATAGGGTCAAGAAAAGTTAAAATATGTGTTCCATCGCTCATAATCAGATTTTTTCCGTCGTTGGTCATTCCCCATCCCTGTTCCGATTCGAAAGTAAATTCGCCGGTTTGTGTGAACGATTGGAGGTCATAAATAAATCCTTTTTGAGCCTTGTAAGTGAGCTGATAGATTTTATTGTTTAAAATAGTGATTCCTTCTCCGAAATACTGTTCGTCCAAATTAACCGATTGCAAGGGCTGTCCTGTTTTCAAGTTTACTTTATAAATTCCCGAAGTACCGTTTTCACCGGTACTTTCAAACAAAAAACCATTATGAAATTCAAGTCCCTGCGTAAAAAATTTAATATTGTGCGGAAACGAATTGCTTACTTTGTATGTATATTTTTCAGGAATAAGGTCCGAAACCACTTCAAACGATTTGTAACTGCTGCCAACTGTTCCGTCGGTTTTAGTGGAAACCACTTTTATGGTGTGCTTGCCAACTTGTTTGTAGTTTTCTATTTTGATAGAAAAAGCCAGTTCATTTTTTATTGCGATCTGTTCGTCATTAATAAAAACTTCTGTTTTATCCAGTTCACCGTTATGCACTTTAGTTGAAACAGAAAATAAAAGGTTTTCGCCGGAAACCAGTTTATTTTGTTTGTTTTCAATTTTTACCTGTGATACCGGTTTTCTCGATTGCTTGGGTTTTCCGGAACAGGAAACAACAGTGACCACAATCGCAAAAATTAAAAATTTAGAAAGGATACCAAAGTTCATTTTTAAGTAGAATTTAAAAATCAAAGATAAAAGAAAAAGATTTTCAGAATGATCAGATAGAATCGGAAATAATGAATAAAACTATCCTTTCGGAAATCTTTGCATGCGGATAGTTTCAATATCTTTGGTTCAAAAAATTTTGTTTTGGGAACCGTAAAAAAATTAGCCGGAGATACTGCTGTTTATGGAATGAGCAGCATCGTGGGACGCTTTTTGAACTGGTGGTTGGTGCCATATTATTCCCGTATTTTCCTTCCCGAAGAATATGGTGTTGTAACCAATTTGTATTCGTACGTGGCTATTTTGCTGGTTTTGCTTACTTACGGAATGGAAACAGGTTTTTTTCGCTTTGCCGGACAAAACCAAAACAACGATAAAGTATATTCCACCAGTCTGATTTCCCTTTTTTTTACATCAATAAGTTTTGTATTGTTAGTTGTTTCCTTTTCGTCCCCAATAGCGGGGTGGATTGATTACGGGGAACATCCGGAATACGTGAAATGGATGGGCATCATTGTGGCGATCGATGCTTTTACAGCCATACCTTTTGCTCTGCTGAGGCTAAAAAATAAGGCCGTAAAATTTGCTTTGCTAAAATTTCTGAACATTGGCATCAATATCGGGGCAAACCTGTTTTTTCTTTCCTTTTGTCCCTGGATTTTAAAAAGTTACCCCGATTCGTTTCTCCGTTACCTGTATTCTCCTGAAATTGGTGTGGGTTATGTTTTTATTTCAAACCTAATTGCTTCTATCGTACTCATAATTAGTTTACTTCCTGAAATTTTAAGGATAAAAATGAAATTCGACTGGCTCCTGATAAAACAAATGCTGGTATATTCGTTCCCGGTGTTGATTGTCGGCGTTACCGGTATGATTAACCAGAATATCGATAAAATACTGATCCCCCAGTTAGTTCCTTCAGGGCAGAACCCGATGGAGCAACTGGGTATTTATGGGGCCAATTACAAGTTGGCCGTGCTGATGAACATGTTTATCCAAGCCTTTCGATATGCGTTTGAACCATTCTTTTTCAGCCGGAAAAAAGACCGGGAATCGAACCGTATTTATGCTTTGGTGATGAAATATTTCGTGATTTTTGGTTTGGCCATTTTCCTTGGCATGACCCTTTTTATGGACCTTGTAAAAATAGTGATCGACCCAAGGTACCATGAAGGCCTGAAAGTCGTCCCTCTGATACTGATGGCCAACCTGTTCCTGGGGATTTATTTCACCCTTTCACTGTGGTACAAACTGACCGACAAGACCATCTACGGGGCATACATTGCAACATTTGGTTCGGTATTGACCTTGTTTTTGAATTTTCTGCTGATACCAAAAATCGGTTACATGGGTTCGGCCATTGCCGTGCTGGCTTGTTTTGTGAGCATGACGGTAATTTCATTTTTTTATGGGCAGAAATATTTCCCGATAAACTACGATATTAAACGAATGGGTATTTATTTCGGTGTTTCCCTTCTCTTGTATTCCTTGTTTATCTTTTTACCGGTACAATCTTTTTTCATTCAGTTATTGGTGGGTGCAGTCTTGTTTTTTGTATTTGTGCTGGTCGTTTTTCTGGGCGAAAGAAGAGAATTAAAAACCTTACTGAAAAAATAGTACTGGCCAAATTTCATTTATGCTGATATTCAGCATAAATACTTTACAACATCATTTGATATTTTGTTACTTAAAAAAAGTAATTTTAACAAATGCGACGATGTATGATCCATGATTTTTAAGATGAACGGCAAAATTTCGGAATTAACTGATTTAATGAAGCATATTCATCAAATTGATGTTTCGATGTTTGATGAATCTTTTTTTGAAAAATCAGTATTCAGTAGAATTTCAACATTAAATATAACATCTGTCGGTTTATATCGCACAAAATTGGAGGCAGATGAACATGAAGCACGCATTTTATATGAATCGTTGCACAACAATTACAGTGAATTTTTCCGTAACCCGCTCACATTTGTATATCTGGAACAAGTTATCATCCCCCGGCTTTTTGAAAGCAAGAAAAAACGAAATGAAAAAGAAATAAGGGTTTGGTCGGCAGCCTGTGCGGCAGGGCAGGAGCCATACAGTCTGGCCATCCTGTTTGATGAATACACAAAAAAGCGGGGTACTCAAATACGTTACCGCATTTTTGCATCCGACATTTGTCCCCATGAAATCAGTCTGGCAGAAAAAGGAATATACCCGTCGGCCTCTCTTGATAAAGTAACTTTTCAAAGGGTACAGGACTATTTTACGCAGGATGGAAATAATTTCGTTATCGATCCGCAAATGCGAAGAAACATTGATTTCTCTGTTTTCGACCTGCTCTCGGAAGAAAAAGTTTGTCCTCCTTCAAGTATATTCGGAAATTTTGATCTGATTTTTTGCAGCAATGTTTTATTTTACTATAAACAGGAGAAGCGAAAACAGATACTCGAAAAATTCAGTTCCTGTCGCTCATCCGATGCCTTTTTGGTCACCGGCGAGGCAGAAAGAGACATTCTGAGGTCGGGTAAATGTCGTGAAATCTTTGTAAATTCAGGCATATTTCAATTTAATGATTAAAAACTTATAAAAACACAAAGGTGAAAATACGGGATATAAGTATAGGGACACAGTTAAAAGCCGGGTTTGGGATTATTGTTTTTCTTATTATTGTTTTGGGCGTCTTTACGTGGGAACAAAACCGCAAACTGGCGCTTCAGACGCATGAAATGTACGAACATCCGTTTAAAGTACAAAAGGCATTGGGCGAATTAAAAGCCAATATACTCATTATTCACCGTGGGATGAAAGACCTTTTTCTGACTGGCAATGAAGAAGAATTTTCACAGGTTATCCAGGGAATTGAAAGAGCGAAACAAGATGTTTCCAGTAAATTGGACATTATTTATAGCGCTTACCTGGGGCCAAAATCGGATATTGACAGCATATATTACCATTTTGTCACATGGAATGCCATGCGTGAGGAAACGATCCGCCTGTTTCGCGCCGGGCAGGTTGAGCTTGCAGCGGCCCGCACAAAATCGGCAACAGGCATTGCCGGAAAACAGGCAGAAAAAATTTCTGCCTGCGTACAAAAAGCATATGATTTTGCGGATAACAAGGCAGGAGAGTTTTACAGGGAGGCAACGGAAAAAAAGTATAATCTGAGGATAACCGCGTTGATTGTTATTTCACTGGTCATCATTCTTACGTCGATTGTTATCACGGTTTTAATTTTCAACATAAAAAGGCCGCTTTCCGAACTTGATTCCGTGATCAGACAGTTGATACACGGACAAACCGGGGCACGGGTCAATTACACCTCGAAAAATATATTTGGGGCGCTTGCTTCAGGCTTTAATTCAATGGCAGACACCATTGAATCCGATTTAAAATTAAAATCATCCACTGCAAAACTTGCCGAAACCATGCTCAGTGAAGAAGACGCCCGTCGGTTCTCTCAAAAACTGCTTGGTGCGCTGCTCCAGGAAACCGGTTCCCAGATGGGGGCAGTGTATTTTTTAAATAAGAAAAACAACATCTTCGAAAATTTTGAATGTATCGGGATGGACCGCGAAAGCAGTAAAAACTTTTCGGCAGATGAATTTGAAGGACAAATAGGGTTGGCCCTTGCTTCCGGGAAAATTCAGTATGTAACCGACATTCCCGGCGATACGCCATTCAAATTTTATACGGCCAACGGTTATTTTATGCCGCGTGAAATCGTTACGCTCCCGATTGTTTCAGGAAAAAAAACGATTGCTCTTGTCAGCCTGGCATCGGTTAAAAATTTTACGCCGTTTGCACAGAAATTGCTCCAGGGTATTTTTCCGATGCTCAATGCCCGGATAAATGGTGTTTTGGTGCACCACAAAGTAATCCTGTTTTCAGAAGAACTGGAAGAAAAAAACCGGGAGTTGGATATGCAGAAAAAAGAACTTTCGGTTCAGGCTGATGAACTTATGGAGCAAAATACGGAACTGGAATTTCAAAAGCAACAGTTGGACGAAGCAAGCCGGCTGAAAACCAATTTCCTTTCGAACATGAGCCACGAACTGCGCACTCCGCTTAATTCGGTAATTGCTTTGTCGGGCGTGCTTAACCGGCGTTTAAAAGGGAAAATTGCCGAAGAAGAATACAGTTATATCGATGTAATTGAACGAAACGGGAAACACCTGCTTTCGCTTATCAACGACATACTTGATATTTCGCGGATTGAAGCCGGTCGCGAAGAAATTGAAATCAGCCGCTTTGATGTCAACCAGCTGATCGCTGAAATTGTTGAAATGATACAACCACAAGCCAGGCTGAAAAAAATAAGCCTTGCGCATCTGGAAAACAATGCCGAAATACTGATTGGCAGCGATGTAAAAAAATGCAGGCACATCCTGCAAAACCTCATTTCCAATGCCGTGAAGTTTACCGATAAAGGGCGGGTCGAAGTCCTTGCTTCGCAGAAAAATGGTGAACTTGAAATTGTGGTGAAAGACACCGGAATAGGAATCGATGAAACTCACCTTCCATATATTTTTGATGAATTCAGGCAGGCCGACAGCAGTACAGCCCGGCGTTTCGGGGGTACCGGACTGGGGCTTGCCATTGTTAAAAAACTGACAAACCTGCTTGGAGGCCGCGTACTGGTTGACAGTGTCCCCGGAAAAGGTTCCGTTTTCACGCTCATCCTTCCGTTAGGCTACAATTCTGAGAACATAGATATTCCGCTAATAAACAGGGGAGAAAAATCGAAGCCCGTTTCTGATAAGCCCGAAGATGTTTCCGGAAAAACAATCCTGTTGATTGAAGACAGCGAACCGGCCATTATCCAGGTTAAAGATGTGCTTGATGAAGCCGGGTACCAGGTAATGGTTGCCCGAAACGGAGAAGAAGCGCTGGAACGTATCGGAGGCGCAATCACAATACCCGATGCCATTATTCTGGACCTGATGATGCCGGGTACCGACGGTTTTGAAGTGCTGCAGATTGTCCGTGAAAACCAACGCACCGCACATATACCGATTCTTATACTTACTGCAAAGCACATCACAAAGGAAGAACTCAGCTTCCTGAAGAAAAACAATATTTACCAGCTGATTCAGAAGGGAGATGTTAATTTAAACGAACTGATGGAGACCGTTAACTCAATGGTTTTTCCGGAAAAACCAGCTCCTTTAAAAATTAAAACCACAACTGCGGAAATAAAAACCATGGCAACGGCGCTTATTGTGGAAGACAATCCCGACAACATGCTTACGGTAAAAGCAATATTAGGTGATAAATTCAACGTTATTGAAGCATACAATGGGAAACAGGGAGTTGAAATGGCCCGGGCACATATTCCCGATGTGATTTTCATGGACATTGAACTTCCGGAGATGGACGGTATCCAGGCATTTAAGGCAATACGTACCAACAGGGAACTGGAACATATCCCTGTTATTGCTTTAACTGCCAGCGCCACGACAAGCGACAGGGAAAGCATCCTGGCACATGGTTTCGATGCCTATATCCCCAAACCGATCAATGAAAAGTTATTTTTCAACATCATAGATCAGATACTTTATGGGAAATAAACCAATTAAAATTCTTGCAATTGACGACATCCGTGATAACCTGATCAGCCTGAAGGCGCTTATTGAAGATTCATTCCCTTTTGCAACGGTAATTACCGCTCTTTCAGGAGAACGGGGTATAGAACTTGCCCTTGCCGAAAATCCCGATGTAATGTTGTTAGATATTGTGATGCCAATGATGGACGGTTTTACCGTGTGCCGGCAATTAAAAGAATATGAAACAACACAAGATATCCCGGTAGTGTTTATTACGGCCTTGAAGGGAGACAGGGAAAATCGTATAAAAGCGTTGGAAGCCGGCGGTGATGCCTTCCTTGCCAAACCCATTGACGAGTTGGAACTGGTTGCGCAAATCCGGGCAATGGTAAGAATTAAAGAAGCCCGCGAAGAAAAAAAGAATGAAAAAGAACGACTTGAAAAATTAGTTGCAGAGCGCACTGTAGAATTGCAACAGGAACTTCGGGAACGAAAAAAAATAGAAAAGGAACTTTATCTTGCGAAAGAAAAGGCCGAAGAAAGCGACCGCCTGAAATCCGCTTTCCTGGCCAATATGAGCCACGAAATCCGTACCCCGATGAACGGGATACTGGGGTTTATTGATTTATTACAAAGCCCCAATCTGTCAGATAAGCAGTACCAGATGTATCTCGATATAATCAAATCAAGTAGCGGGCGTTTGCTGAATACCATTAACGACATTATTGAAATTTCGCGGATCGAAGCAGAACAATCGCCAATTCATTACAGCAGGGTGGAATTGAATGAAGTGATGGATTATATTTTTTCATTTTTTCGTTTCGAAGCAGAACAAAAAGGTCTTTCATTTTCGGTGAAAAAAAGTTTTGAAGGCCGAAAGTTCCATATAATAACTGACAAAGAAAAGATTATCTCTATTTTTTCAAACCTTATTAAAAACGCATTAAAATTTACCCATGCGGGCCACATCGAATTCGGAAACCATCTGAATGCCGAAGTTCTTTCGTTCTATGTAAGCGATACAGGAATGGGTATCCCGTCCGACAGGATAAATGTGATTTTCGACCGTTTTGTACAGGCCGACATGGAAATTACACGTCCGTACGAAGGGTCCGGGTTAGGCTTGTCGATCGCAAAAGCTTATACCGAAATGCTTGGAGGAAAGATCAATGTTGAGTCAAAACCAGGAAAAGGAACAACCATAAGTTTCACAATAAAATACATGCCGGCAGAAAAGGGACCTGTTCATAACGGAAATCATATTTTCGCGGACAATAAAGAATCCACATGGAAAATTCTTGTAGCAGAGGACGACGATTCCAATTATTTCTATTTGCACGCCCTGCTTTCAAAGCAAGAACATGAAGTACTTCGTGCAAGAAACGGGGAAGAAGTGATCGGCTTGCTGAAAAAAACCCCGAACGTGTCCGTTATACTGATGGACATGAAAATGCCGGTAATGGACGGATATGAAGCAACCCGGCATATCCGGGAATTTGATAAACGTATCCCGATCATTGCACAAACGGCGTATGCTCTTGTTGGCGACCGCGAAAAAGCGCTTGATGCAGGTTGTACCGATTACGTTTCAAAACCGGTGAAAGGGGAGGAGTTGATTCAAAAAATAAGGCAGTTGACGAAAGCAGGCTGTCAATAAAAATCAGGTATCATTTTTCAGAAAACATATTTGTGAAGACAATATCGTGTATGAACGATGCAGGGCTTCATTATTTCTGTTCCCATTCGGATTTAAATACTTTTAAGTATTATTTTTGCACTGATTTAATATCTATATCATGGAACGGATAAAAATAGCGCTGGCATGTGACCATGCCGGTTTTGAACGCAAGCAGAACATTATCGGGTACCTGAAAGAGCTGGGGTACGAAGTGAAGGATTTTGGCGCCTATTCAGCCGAGAGTTCCGACTACCCCGATTGGGTACACCCCATGGCAAAAGCAATAAGCGACGGCGAATACCAGTTTGGGATTACTTTCTGCGGAAGTGGTAACGGCATTAACATTACCGCCAACAAGCACCAGAAAATACGTTCGGCCATTTGCTGGAAACCCGAAATTGCCGGCTTGGCCCGCGCACACAACGATGCCAATGTATGCGCCCTTCCGGCCCGCTACATTACCGACAACGAAGCCCGCGAAATTGTAAATGTATTTTTATCGACCGAATTTGAAGGGGGTCGTCACTTACGCCGTATACAAAAAATACCGGTTCAGCAATAAATGACCGATACAAAGAACATATTCATCCGCGATTCCGAAAATATTGTGGCCAACCTGAAACACCGGGACACCATCCGGTTCAATATTTCGAAATACGATACGGCGGTAGAAAAAGGGGTGCAGCGGTATTCCAACCTGGAATTGGCCCGCGAACGTGCCTCATGGATCAAAGGTACGGCCATCAACCATTTGCATGAATATCTTATCGAATTTGAAAAAAACAGCACCCGTAACGGGGCGCAGGTCATCTGGTGCCGCAATGCAACAGAAGCCATCGGATCGATAAAAACTATTTTGCTTGAAAACCAGGCATCGCTTCTGGTAAAAAGCAAGTCGATGACTACCGAAGAAATTGATTTTAACGAGCAAATTGAAAAAATCGGGGTGGAAACGCTGGAAACCGATTTGGGCGAATACATTGTGCAACTGGCTGGTGAAAAACCCTATCACATTTTGACCCCGGCGATGCACAAATCGCGGCACGACATTGCCGATTTATTTCATGAAAAATTTAATACACCACCGGGAAGCGATCCTCAATTTTTAACCGCGTATGTCAGGGAAAAACTCCGGCAGAAATTTC
Organism: Prolixibacteraceae bacterium; assembly: GCA_034003625.1. Classification (GTDB taxonomy): domain Bacteria; phylum Bacteroidota; class Bacteroidia; order Bacteroidales; family Prolixibacteraceae; genus GWE2-42-39. The sequence goes on from JAVEYG010000040.1 coordinate 25,506, forward strand.
GTACAGCAGACGTGGGGGTGACCGGCGCCAATTTTTTAGTGGCCGATGTGGGAGGCATCGGGCTGACCGAAAACGAAGGCAACGGACTGATGACTGTTTCGTTTCCCAAAATACACATTGTAATTGCCGGCATCGAAAAAATAATCCCTTCGATGAACGATTTGGGCTTGCTTTGGCCTTTGCTGGCAACCCGTGGCACCGGGCAGCAAATATCGGCCTACAACTCGCTGGTTACCGGTCCCCGAAAAGAAAACGAAGCCGACGGCCCCGAAAAAATGTTTGTCCTTTTGCTGGATAACGGGCGTACCAACCTGTATCAGTACGACGACCGTTACGAAGCGCTGAAATGCATCCGCTGCGGGGCCTGCCTCAACGTGTGCCCCATTTACAAAAACGTGGGTGGACATACCTACAATGCGACTTACAGCGGCCCCATCGGGTCGGTAATTACCCCGTTTTACAAAGGAGAAAAAGAATACAACCACCTGAGTTTTGCCTGTACCGTTTGCGGAAAGTGTACTGAAACCTGTCCGGTAAAAATACCGTTACACAACCAGTTGCTGTTAAACCGGCGCGATGCCGTAGAAAACGGGGGCGATTTTTTATGGAATAACGGAATAAAAGCATTTGCATATACCTTTTCAAAGCGGAAACGACTGGATGCAGTTGATGGGAAAATGAAAAATGCAGCGCTTTTATTGGCGAAAAATGTTCTCGGCCCGGGAAAGTCGATGCCAAAAGTAGCCGAACGGTCGTTTAGTAAACAATGGAAATCAAAAAAATAGAGCTATGTTATCGAATACATGTAAGTATGCCGTCAGGGCGCTGATTTATTTGGGGAAAAATGCAACCGAAAAAGAAAAGGTGGGCATTAAAAAAATTTCCGGCGATTTGAATATTCCGACCCCATTTTTAGGAAAAATACTGCAAAACCTGGTGCGGCAAAAAGTATTGGTATCGACCAAAGGGCCGAACGGCGGTTTTGCACTTGGCAAAAAGGCAAAAGATATTTCGTTGTACAAAATTGTATCGATTGTGGATGGGGAAGACTATTTTGAAAATTGCCTGATCAGCCACGAGAAATGCAGTTCGGTACACGAGAAAGGAAAACATTGTCCGGTTCACGGACGCTTTGGCGAAATCAGGGCGCAATTAATCGCGTTTTACAAAGAAACCAATATTCAGGTCATTCTCGATGATATGGAAGGGCACGAAAACCTTATTGAGCTGTAAAAATCCGTTTAATCTTTTTCCCGGAAATAAAAAACCGGTAAACAAACAGCGCCAGTGCAGCCCCGGCCATATCGGCAAAAAAATCGTCGTAATTTCCCGAGCGGTTGCGGGCAATGGCATTTTGCAATACTTCCATCAGGGCGCCCAGAACAAGCGACGACGCAAAAGCGGCCAGGTAACCTTTGCCAACACGAATTTTTTCAAACGGGGAAATAAAGAACAGGCAAATTATGAAATACATCCCGACATGGACAATTTTATCGAAATGGGGGATGATAAATGTTTTCTGTGGCAGGTCATCGCCCGGCAATAAACTTAAAACAGCAACGACAACAATCCAGACAAAGGGTTTCCAAAAATATCTCATAGTTTCTATTTAATGGCCGGAATTTACATTCACATACCGTTTTGCAAAAAAAAATGCCACTATTGCGACTTTTATAAAAGTACCAATCTGGGCTTAAAAGTACAGCTTTTACGTGCAATGTTGCAAGAGCTGGAACAACGTGCCGGCGAACTTTCCGGCGACAGTATCCAAACCATCTATTTCGGGGGCGGCACGCCGTCGGTCCTTTCTTCAACAGAAATAACCATGCTCCTTGCACAAATCAGCCGTTTCTATAACGTACCAACCGGCGCCGAAATTACCATGGAATGCAACCCCGATGATATAAATCCGGAATACCTTGCACAAATCGGTAAAACGGGAGTGAACCGCCTGAGCATCGGCATCCAGTCGTTTTCGGCTGCCGACCTGCAGTTGATGAACCGCCGACATTCGCCACAACAAGCGGTCGAGGCCGTACAAATGGCACAACATGCGGGATTCGAAAACATCAGCATTGACCTGATTTACGGCCTCCCCGGACAGGATTTGTCGGCCTGGCGCGAAAATATCCGCAAAGCCGTTGAACTGAATGTGCAACATATTTCGGCTTATCACCTGACATACCACGAGGGGACTATTTTCTACGAAAAACTGCAAACCGGTACGCTCCGGGAACTGCCCGACGAACTGAGCCTTCAGCAATTTAAGATACTCCGTGAAGAATTGGCTATCGCAGGTTTCGAGCAATACGAAATATCAAATTTTGCCCGTAACCAGTTGTATTCAAAACACAACACCGGTTATTGGTTTCAGCAGAAATACATGGGCATTGGCCCGTCGGCCCATTCGTTCGACCTCGAAACCCGGCGGTGGAACATTTCCGATAACCGAAAATACCTCGATGGAATAGAACAGGGGACCGGTTATTTTGAATCGGAACAACTCAGCCGGTACGATCGCTACAACGACTACGTAATTACCCGGCTCCGGACCATCTGGGGGGTTTCGGAAAAAGATATGGAGGAAGAATTTATTCCGCATTTTCGGAGATACATTGAAAAATATTACCGGTCGGGGCATGTTGAACCAAAAAACCAGGCCTGGGTGTTGTCGGAAGAAGGTCTTTTTATCTCCGATAAAATCATGGAAGACTTGATTTTACTGCATTCTTAAATATTGTTAATTCAAAAAATGAACTTCTTTGATTCACTATATAATTCTATATCTTAGCGGTTTCAAAAATTTGACCTGAAAATGAAAGTAAAAATCGTCAATAAATCGGCCAACGATTTACCATCATACAGCACGGTGCACTCGGCAGGAATGGACCTTCGGGCGAACCTCGAAAAAGAAATTGTGCTAAAGCCGCTGGAACGGATTTTGGTGCCCACCGGCTTATTTGTTGAGTTGCCTGTGGGCTACGAAGCGCAGATCAGGCCACGAAGCGGGCTGGCCCTGAAAAAAGGCATTACCGTGTTGAATTCTCCCGGCACCATTGATGCCGATTACCGGGGCGAAATCGGGGTAATCCTAATCAACCTGTCGGACGAAGATTTCGTAATACAACACGGCGAACGCATTTGCCAAATGGTGGTTGCTTCGCACGAAACGGTGGAGTGGGAGCTTTCCGAAGAATTGAAAGAAACAGAAAGAGGGGCCGGGGGGTTTGGCCATACCGGGAAACATTGAAAAAATGCAGTTAAAATATTTGGTTTTATTGATCGCTTTTGCGGGTTTGCTTTCTTCGTGTGGCAACGTCAGGCATATTACCGAAACGGTCCCGCCTGTAAAGGAGGAAGAACCGGAGTATCCGGCTTTATCCGACGACAAGCAGAATGAGTTTGAATATTTGTACATTGAAGGGCTGAAACAAAAACAATTAGGAAACCTCCAGGCGGCGGTTTCCCTGTTTTCCCGCTGTCTCGAAATTGACCCGAATTCAGCGGCAGCCATGTTTGAACTGGCCAATATCCATCTGTCAAACAAAGACCTGGCCAGCGCCTCGTTGTTACTCGAAAAGGCAGTGGAGATAAATCCCGAAAACAAATGGTACAAAATACAGCTTGCGCGTGTTTACCAACAAACCAAACGCTTTGATAAAGCTGCATCTTTGTATGGGCAACTTTACGAGGCCAAACCCGATGAAATGGAAAACCTCGAATACCTGTATATGAAGGCGACCATTCTTTCGGCGGCAAAAAAATACGACGAAGCCATTGCTGCCTTCGATTTATTGGAATCGAAACTGGGTTTTAACGAACAGGTGGTCATAGCCCGGCAACAAGTATATGTGGAGGCCGGGAATACAGAGAAAGCCGCGCAGGAAATTAACAGGCTCATTGAATTTGCGCCCGAAGATACCCGTTACTACGGGCTGATGGCCGATATGTACCTTGATCAGGGCGATTCGCTGAACGCACTTGAATATTACAATAAAATACTTGAAATGGATCCTGAAAACGGGTTTGTCAATTTTTCCCTGGCAGGCTATTATCAGAAAACAGGAGATATAGAGAAAGCATATACCCATATCCGGGAAGGGTTTAAAAATAGAAACATAGGAGTTGAAACCAAGCTGCAAATGTTTCTGATGCTCATTGGCGACCCACAAAAGCAGGTAATTAACGAAAAGCAAACCAATGAACTGATGGGATTGCTGAGGGCCATGTATCCGGATAATTTTCAGGTAAAAGCGATGTATGTTGATTTCCTTTTGCAGAAAAACCAATTGGAGGAAGCCCGTGTCCAGTTGCGGGGCATCCTGGAAACCGACCAAGGAAATTACAATATATGGGAACGGCTGTTGTTGGTCGATAACGATCTGCTTGATTTTGAAAACCTGTACACCGACAGCAAAGTGGCCATCGAACGATTTCCCGACCAGCCCCTGTTTTATGCGCTTCACGCATTGGCTTGCCTTCAAAAAGAGCAATACGAAGAAACTTTAAAAATAATTTCCGAAGGCGAAAGTTACGTGCTGGACAACAATCTTCTGGCTGTTCAGTTTGCCTTGTACAAGGCCGAAGCGAATTACAAACTGGACCGGGTGGAAGAAGCATTCAACGCATTTGATGAAGTGATAAAATTAGACCCGGATAATTACATGGCGCTGAACAATTATGCCTATTATTTATCGCTCCGTGACGAGAACCTTGACAAAGCTGCCCGGATGAGCGGTAAAGCCGTGCAGGCCAACCCGCAAAATGCAACGTATCTCGATACCTATGCCTGGGTATTGTTCCGTCAAAAAGAGTATAAACTGGCGAAATTTTACCAGGAATCGGCCATTCAGAATGGTGGAGACCAGAATGCTGTAATTCTCGAACATTACGGAGACATCCTGTTTATGCTCGGAGAAAAGGGAAAAGCTGTCGAATATTGGAAAAAGGCCATTGAAGCAGGAGAAGGGACTGAATTTCTGGAAGAGAAAATTAAAAAAGGACAATACATTGAATAACAGGATTAAAAAAACATATAAACAGCTGGCAATACTTATTTTATGTGCCGGAATGCTTTCCTGTAAAACATCGCGCGAGGTAGTCCGGGTAGAAAACCTGAAACCCATCGGGATCAACCGCTTGCTGAACAATCTCGAAAAAAATGCTTTCAACTATAAAGAAATGGAGCTGAGCCGTATTTCGTGCCAGTATGAAAGCAAAAACCAGAGTGTGTCATTTCGCGCGACTGTAAAGGCAATAAATAACAAAGCGATACAGGTTTCATTGAATAAGATGAATGTACCTGTTGGGAAAGCCCTGCTGACACACGACAGCATAAAATTTGTAAATTTTATTGAAAAAACCTATCTGCTTGACGATTACGATTATTTGAGCGACCTGCTCAATATCGACCTCGATTTTGAAACGGTAAACGCCATTTTTTCGAACAATGCCTTTTCGTTCCACGACGATAAACGGAACAACGATTTCCGTGAATTTACCTCCGCTGTCGATTCGGGTATGTATGTGCTGAGGTCGGTGAAAAACCGGAAATTTGACAAAATAATACGAAAAGGAAAAGACAAAAAAGCAGACCGGTTGAAGAAACGGTCCGATGATGGGCTGCCCGTCCTGCAAACCATGTACATCGATTCAAAATTTAAGTTGCGAAAAATTGTACTTGATGACCAGCTCAATAAGCGAACGGGCATCATCACTTTTTCTGAATTTATGAAGATTAGCGGGCAGTCGTATCCCGGCGAAATTAACATGCAGTTCACCGACCCGCGCAACAGGTTGCAGATAAAAATAAAAATCGGCAAACTGACAATGGAAAAGGACCAAAATCTTAATTTTAAGATTCCGGAACGTTACGAACCTATTAATTGAAGATGAGGCGATTAATCTTTCTTGCTTGGTTTATTTTTTCAGTGATTCTCCTGAACGGGCAGTCGCTTGAAGACCTTCGTACGAAGAAAGAAAAGACGCTTGAACAAATCAAATATACCAACCGGCTGTTGAACGAAGCCCAGAAAAACGAGAAATCAACACTTGGTAAACTAAAACTGCTGAACCAACAGATCAACCTGCGAAACCAGCTGATAAGCGGCTACAACAATGAGATCAAAACCCTTGACGGGATGATTGGCGAAAACACAAAGCGGATCAACGAACTCGACCGTGACCTGGCCGATTTGAAAAAAGAATATGCCGAAATGATCCGTTTTGCCCAGAAAAACCGGAGTTCGTACGATAAAACCCTTTTTCTGCTTTCGGCAAAAGATTTTAACCAGGCATACAAACGGTTAATATATCTTCAGCAGTATTCGAAATACCGGCAGCAGCAGGCTGTACGGATTGCCGAAACACGCGGTCAGATCGACAAAAGGATAACCGAACTCGAAACGCAGAAAAACCAGAAACGACAAGTATTGACCGACAAACAGAAAGAAGCCCGCACCCTGAACAGCGAAAAGGCAAAACAGGGTAAATTTGTGGCTTCGCTTCAGAAAAAGCAAAAGGATTTACAAAAACAGTTAAGGGACCAGCAACGGATTGAGGAACAGCTGAGCCGCGAAATTGAGCGAATCATCGAAGAAGAAGCACGTAAATCGGAGAAAAAAGGGACTACCGGTTTCTCGCTTACGCCCGAACAAAAACTAATTTCCGGTAAACTGGAACAAAACCGCGGGCGTCTGCCCTGGCCGGTCGAACGCGGTGTGATCACCGAACGCTTTGGCATTCATGCCCATCCTGTGTTAAAAACAGTACAGGTCAAGAACAATGGCATCGATATTTCGACTTCTCCCGGAACCCGCGCCCGTTCCGTATTCGATGGCGAAGTGAGCCGGGTGTTTGGTATTTCGGGCGGGAATATGGCCGTGATCATCCGGCACGGAAATTATCTTACCGTGTATTCAAACCTGAAAGGGGTAACCGTAAAGGCCGGCGATAAAATACAAGCCAAACAGGAACTGGGCACTATATTTACCGACGAAACCGGCGACGGAAGGACGACCCTTAAATTTCAGATTTGGAAAGAAAGCCAAAAACTCGATCCCGAATTATGGCTGAGCAAATAGGGTAGGGGGCCAGTCAACTTCGTCTTTATGAACTATGAATTGTTATTTAAGCATCAAATCTGCATTTTTTCAACATTGGGCACAACGGCAGTCTGTCTAAAAACCCATTTGTCTGAATGCTATTTGAGAACTTTTAAAGGAGCTAAAAGGCAGATTAATAATTCCCGTTTTTTCCATCGTTCGCTCGAGTTTTTGGTTTATATGGTTT